>JALDXQ010000015.1:0-61317 GCA_032156805.1 Acidobacteriota bacterium | reverse complement strand
CGGGCGTCGCGACTTCGCTCCCGCGCCAAACAAACACGTCTCACGAATGAAGGACGTCGCCTTGCTTGGGCAATGGTGGGGCGCTCGGTTGGTCGCGACTGAACGAACGCGCACGTGTCGGAGAGTTTCGCGTTCAACACGATCCTTCCCGTCTGGGCGGCATCCGGACGATCAGACGAATGAGGGGCCTGTTCGTTTGCGGGAAATCCGTCCAGCACCGGGACTTTGGCGAGCCAGCGACCATCGTCTTCGCGTTCGATTTCTCCGGTGAACGCAGTGAAGAGGCTTGATGTTGAACGAGAATGCGACGGCCCGCCACAACCAGCCGCACTGGCCGTCAATCATCAGACAGAGTTCATCCTTGAAGGGACTCGCGCCCTTGTGACCGATTGGCTGGCGAGCCCCGTAGCGGCGAAGGCCATCGGAATGCCGACCGTTTCACATCTTCGAGCTGGCGCAAGACAATCGCGTCGAGAACTCGCACCAACCTTCCGCCAGCGTGAGCGAGGTCTACAACGCTTCAAAGTCTGCTCGTCGGTCGTGATTGTGGTGAGAGCGTCTGCGTCATGATCACCGCCAGTGCGCTCTCTCACCGGGCGTGCCAGCGATCTGTGCTGGCGCGAAGCGAAGCGGCCCGTGATACCGGCGGTGTGGTCGTGAATGCGACGACAGGTGCCGGGAGAGTCCTTTCGCCGACGACCTGAGACCTGCGGACCACAGCCATGCACCCGGCCGGAGACGAATTGCCTATTTCCCATCGGTCACCCGTAGGGGCCGGCTTTAGTTTAGCCGGCCTCTACGCGTACGCTTTATTTCGCCGCGAAGCAGTAGAAGTAGCCGTTGCCGCCGGTGCTCACGAGGTTCTGCTGGCTGCAGCCCTTGCTGGGGTGCGCCGAGTTCCACGACGTGTTGCCGCCGCCCCCTCGATCGTGATGGCCGACCTGCACGCTCCCTTTCCCTTCTGCGTTGCTCGTGTAGTTGTTGCACGTATGATCCATCCCGTCAGTGAACGCGCGGCCGGCCGTCGTCGAGCCGGTCAGGATGTCGTGCTGGTTCGCCGGCTGCGCACCCTGACCAGGGACGACCTCACCCTTCTCGGTCAAGGCTGTGTTGCGTGAGATGTTGTTTCCGAGCTGTGCCAACTCGACGGTATCTCCGTGCAGGTGCGCGAGGTCCTTCGCAACGATCTGCCCCTTCGCATTCGCCCACGGACCCGTGCCGATTCGATCACGGGCATTGACGGCGCCCTGGCCCTGCGTGCTCAGATAGGCCCGCCATTCGCGATTGCCGGCGCCCGCCGCGGCCGCCAGCGTCTGACAGTGCTTGTCAGCTCCGGCCAGGCCGCCGAGATTGCTGCCGCTCATCGGCATGCTCGTGATGAAGAAGCCCATGGGCTGAGCGGCCTGGCCGCCTTGCCCACCTCCCCCTTGCCCGATCAACGGCAGTGCCGTAAGTGCCATGATGGCAAGAACGGTTATCACCCTGGCCATATCACCGTCTCCTTCCCTGGAAACGATCACAGTGATCGCCTGCGTAAAGTAACACGTTTCGTTCGTAGCCGACGGGTGCGCGATCTCGCCTTCGGAGACGCCGTCGTGTGACCGATTCGACCTGTCCGAAGTCCGCCCAACGCGCCAAATGAGCCGCGCGCCCGTCGCGACGATTGCGATGCCGTAGACGGCGCTGGTGCCCGTGAAGGTCAGACTCGAAGTCACTCTCGCATCATCGTGGCACGAGGTACGTCCCCGCGATGCGGTCCTGCAGGCCTCGTTCGGGGTGCACGACAGCCCACACGGCGCCCACGACAAAGGCTGTCGACGCGACCGCTGCGATACCCATGGTCCAATCAACGCCGACGTACGGCAGCGCCAGGACCAGTGCCACAGGCACGATGACGATTCCCCATGCGACGAGCGCCCGCCACAGCGCGCGCAGCCGTGAAACGAGCTTGCCATCTCTCGTAACGAGGGCAATGCCGAAGGTCCGCAAGAGAAAGCCTCCTCGAAAGATCCACGCGGTCATGAGCCCGACGAGACTTACCAGGACAAACAGGTAGACGGCCAGGGCAAGGGCGCTTATCCATGGCATCCACTGGCGCATCGCGGCTTGTCGTTCGAAGAACGGTCCCAGTGTTGCGATTGCCGCAAACAGGTCGTCGGCGGACACGCGCGGATGACTGGCGAGGATGTGGTCGATCAGTTGCCGATGGCGCGCGAGATGTCCGATCGTCAGTGGGTCGCTCCAGTTCTGGAGCTCGAGCATCGTGGGTCTGAAGCGACCAGCGATATAGGTTTCGGCGGCCGCTCTGTCGAAGGCTCCATCGGCGTTCAGCGTCAATACGGACAGCGCGCTGGATAGTTCTTCGGTCTCCGAGAGGGAGCCTTGCGTGCTGTACATCAGCATGGACATCGTGCCGGCGAGCAGCGCCCATGCCGCCGGGATCGCTGCGCAGAGTGCAAGCGTCGCCACGCGCTGACGTCGCTCGACACGATCTGCTGCACGCAGCGACGCCGTCGTGCGTGCGACGACAGCTGACTGAGGCTCGATGTCACCTCGAGCCAGATCATCTATCAGCGCCGAGGCGGAAACTGGCAGCGCGTACCTGGGCAGCGGGTCATTGCCGGTCGATGCACCGGCGCCTGCTACCAGGGCGCTGGTTGCGACCTCACTCAGAAAGATCTGCGCCGACACCGCGGAAGCTGGTGTCGTCGGCGCCGAGACGGTGAGTGCGTCCGGGTGCTGGAAATCGAGAAGCGTCGCGCGGCCCTCACGCGTAATCCATACGCGATCGACGGCGAGGCGACCGAGGGATCCATCGCCCAGCGCAGCGTCTATCTCGCGCGCTAGATCCGCAAGCCACTGTCGAACCACTCGCCAGGGTTGGGGAATATTCACCAAAGTGACAAACGGTTCGCCGTCCAGTGCTTCGTAGGCGTCCCATCGCTCCTGCAACGTCCGTCGTCCACCCAGCCAGCGGAGCCGTCCCGATCGCCTGAGGTCGCGAATGCGCGATGAGACGATCGGGGTGTCCGCTGGAACTTCGTGCAACCACACCCGGCGCTTCAGGCGAGGGTCGAATCCCAGCAGCAGCGTTCCACGGTCGGTGCGCCCCAGTGTGTCGATGACGTCGAACGGACCCATATGACGTCGTTGTGTCATGAGAGTAGCGCTGGGCTCGGGCACGAAATCGAGCGCGTGTCGCTGAATCCGTGCTACGGGATGGACCACACGCGTTCCGGTCAACAAGTCGTGAATGGCGGCGGACCCGTTGCGGTGTCGAGCCGTTGCGAAGAGCAGCGCGAGGAGTCCGACAAATAGTGCAGCGTCAGTGATCGCCAAAAGCTGCTGTGTCTCGCCTGGGAGTGGCCACACACCCGGTCGAAGAACCGATGTGACTATCGTTGCCACGAACGTGGGCAGTTCCACGATCGGAACGCGCGCGATCGCACGAATCAACCCAGGCGGCTGACCACCGCCCATCATCACGACACGCAAGCCCAGGAGTCGTTTTCCGACGGAGGCGCCCCAGACGCCCTCCGAGATTCCGTAATACGCGGCACTCATCACGAATCGGATCACGGAAAGAGCAATCGCGCTTGCAAACGCGAAGGGGAAAAGGACGAGCAGAACAAAGGAAAGCCGCAAGATGGCTGCGTCGATCGCGCCCGCGACAAACCGCAACCGTAACGGTGCTGGAACCGCGTTGCCGAACTGAACGGCTGCAGCGCGTCCTGCAACACGGCATAGCTTGCGGGCCGTTGCGTCCGGTCCTTGGCGAGGCAGCGCAGAACAATCGCGGCGAGCCCTCGCGGGATCGATGGCACGTGGGCGCGTGGGGACCGTGGTTCTTCGCTCGCAATCCGCGTGACAAGCGCCAGCACATGGCTGTCGTCGAATGGCGGTTGCCCGGTCAGCAGGTAGTAGAGCGTGGCGCCGACGCCGTAAATGTCGGCTCGCACATCTAACGGATCGCCCTTGAGTTGTTCGGGGGCGGCATACTGCGGTGTGCCCAGGAACGCCCCAGTGATTGTCAGCTGCGACACGTCACGCGCCAGGGTCGAGATAGAGAGCCCGAAGTCGCCGACTTTCACCGTGCCATCACTATCGATGAAACAGTTCGACGGTTTGACATCGCGATGCAGCACGCCGACGGCATGCATGGCGTTGAGGCCGTCGACGACCTGGAGGATGGCATCGACCGCCACTGCTGGTGGGAGAGGTCCGTGCGCCTTGACACGGTCCTTCAGCGTCCCGCCCGGCAAGAGCTCCATGCTGATCGTCGGGATGCCGTCGATCTCCTCGCTGCCGAAGATGTAGACCGTGTGGGGATGATTGATCGACGCGGCAAGCTGGCCCTCTCGCAGGAATCGCGCGCGGTCCTCTCGGCTAGAGAGATGTTGATTCAGGACCTTGAGCGCGACGCGACGGCCTTGTTCGATGTGCTCGGCTTCGTACACGTCGCCCATGCCACCACGGCCGATGAGTCGCACGATGTGATAGGGGCCGAATGGATGCCCGACCGCGGGGTGTATCTGTGCGACGTGCCGCCAACGAATGCCTATCGGCGTCGGAGTCGATGTGTCGCCCGGCGATGCAATAGTAGAGACTTCGGCGATCGCAACCAGGCACGCGCGACACAAGCCTTGCTGTGCGCCGATCAGCAGCTTTGCCCCACAACGGGGACACCGCGTCAGAGGCGAATGCTCGTCCATAACGGGTCCGTGATGTCTTGCTAACGCAGCCGGAGCGTCCGGCCACAAGCTTCAAGAAACCCAGATGATCATGCACGGGGCTGATAGACAACGGGTCCGGTCTCACCGCCCTCCAACAGCCGACTAGTGCCAACGGAGGCGACTCAGGGTTGGACCAGGCGCGCCGCCGTGGGCTTCTCGCGCACGTTGGTATCCGCGGTGCTTCGCAGCACGTTCAAACGGGTCTACATTTCCTCCTGCGGCTATCGAGAAGTCAACCGGTTTGAGATCAGTCCAGATTGAGCTAATCGGACGCGGCGCAGTGAAACACGCTCGGACATGCATCGAAGTCACCTCGCCATCGCGCGTCGGTCGAGTTGTCGCAGACCGACGCCCTCACCGGCTCACGGTCGTGCGGTTTTCTCGACTTGCTCCGCACAAACGATGAGCGTTGGAGCGGCACGATCGTGATTCAGTAGAAGCACGCTCGGCTGACGTCCAAGCCGCGATCCATCTGGACGCGCTGCGGGACGCAATTCAGCGAGTCGAGAACTCCCCCCACCCTTCGCCCGCTCGGTGCCGCCGACGGCCGCGGCACTGGCCGAATCGGCGGCGCGGACGCGATGTGCGAGCTACGCCGCCGTCACCACAAGCTGGTTCAACCGCGAGGAACTCTCCGTGGGTCTCGGACGCGTTAGCGTTCCCGCCTCGATGAGATCTCTCACGAGTTGCTGGCTGTGTGTGTGGAGTGTCGCGATGATGCAACCAGGCAGGCTGGACACAAGCCTTGCTACGGCAACCGGAGCTTCTGACGAAGCGCTGCAAGTCGAGGATCATCACGAATGAATCTCATTTCCGGGTACGCGAGTAACGGCACGACGCGGTGCGGGACCGTCGCAGCTGCCCTGCCCAGCTCCTCGAACGTTTGATCTTTGTTCCCGAGCGCCGCATGGATCACGGCTAAGCGATAAGGTTCGTCATGCACTTCCGTCCAGCGCTCGACCTCGCTTCGCCGGCCGGCCATGACGTAGGCGAAGGCCATCCACGTCTGCTGGCCGGGCAGGTCTTTCAAGACGTTGCCGTTCGCGGCCGTTTTTGTATCCCACCAAGACAGCGCATCCGACAGCCTGCCAGCAAACGTCAGTGCTCTCCCCATGTGCTGGTCAAGAAAGGGCAGGCTCGAGTCGAGTGCACTCGCACGTACGAAGTGGTCGATAGCTTCCTCGGACCGCCCGGCCACAAGCTTCATGAAACCCAGATGGTCATGCACGGCCGATGACAACGGGTCGGTTCTCAAGCACACAACATGCAGGCCACGGTGGCGTCAGGGGGCCGCTCCCTGAGGCCGTCCGCGAAGCCACCGAGCGCTTCCGCGATGTGAACGCCGCGATAGCCGCAGGGTATGTTCAGTTTCAGGGGTGCGTCAGCGGCCCGGAAGAAGGCGCGATGGGCGTTCACTATTCGAACTTTGCGCTGTTCGACGGTGACGTCGACGTCCAGCACCCGGAGGTGCTGGTCTACGAACCCAGAAATGGTCGCCTTTACCTGGTGGCTGCTGAGTACGTGGTACCCGCGGGGGCTTGGGATCCGCTCCATGGCCCATTCGAGAAACCCGAGCTGATGGGACATCTGTTTCATTTTGCGCCCGGGCCGAATCGTTACGGTCCGGACGCGTTTTATGAGCTGCACGTCTGGGCGTGGAAGAACAACCCGAGTGGGACCTTCGCAGATTGGAACCCCAAGGTGTCATGCACTGATTGGGAGGGTTGATGAAGTTCGTCCTGACTGTTTCGTACGCTGTTCTTCTCTGCTCCGGGTGCGACGCGAGCCCGCCGGTCACACCCGCACCTTCTCCGCCCGCTTTGACTGCACTCTTCCTCAGCTTCAGCGGAGGCGGGACGAATTCCGAAGGGGAGCTGCCAGTCGGTCGCAGCGTCCAGTTCCGCGCGTTCGCACGCTTCGATGACGGCAGCGGCCAGACCCTCACGCCAGATGCCCCGACGTGGCAGGCGGTGAATGCGAACATTGCCACCGTTTCGTCCACCGGGGTTGTCCAAGGCATCGCGCCAGGGATCTCCGGAATCATCGCGACATATCGCGGCGTGAGAGGCACTCTCAACGTCGTGGTGGTGCCGTAGCGGCGTCCCCTCACGTGTGATCAGAACCGGTACGGACAACACTTGTGTCAATCGGGACCCATTCCGGACGCAGTCCTGGCTAAACACTGCCCGGTCTGAACCTTCACTACGTTCGAAACTATGGGTCCATGTCGTTATCCATGGAGAACACGATCGGGCCGGGGAGTCTCACAGGCGACGTCTACATGACCGGTCGAGACGGGAGCTCTATGTTCACCTCGCGACGATCTTCACCAGCGACGCTTCTGGCTTCAATCGTCCTCATGGCGCTGGTGACGGGGGCCAGCTCCATGCAGGCCGCCCTTGACACTGCCGGAAATCAAGTCTGGGGGCAATTCACACCTTCGGTCGAAGGGGCGCCTGAAACGGGCGACTCATTCGGGACGGTCGTGGCGACAGGAGACTTCAATGGTGACGACCGAGACGACCTCGCAGTCGGCATTCCGAATGAGAGCGTGGCCACGATCACCAACGCCGGCGCCGTGAACGTCATCTACGGTGGCGGGAATGGGCTTCGGGTCGCCGGAGACCAGATCTGGACGCGAGACCCATCAGATGTGCCAGGCAATTTGGAAGCCTACGGCCACTTCGGTGCAGCGCTGGCAGCGGGTGACTTCAACGATGACGGCTTCGACGACCTGGCGATCGGAAATCCAGGTTCAGGACCCGAAGCTGCCGCCGTTGGCGCCTCCTACGGAGCCGTGAACGTGCTCTACGGAAGTCCGTCGGGACTTCTGTCATCCTTCGCCCAGCTCTGGACGCAAGATTCTTTCGACGTGATAGGTGTGGCCGAACCGGGGGATAGATTCGGCTATTCCCTGGCGGCTGGTGATTTCAACGAAGATGGGTTCGACGATCTGGCAATCGGCGTTCCGTTCGAGATTATTGGTGGCAACGGGTTCGATCAGATCTGTAGGCCCGCCGAGGAGATCTGTGACGCCGGTGCCGTGAACGTGCTCTACGGAAGTGCGAACCGCCTAACGGAGAACGGCAACCAGATCTGGACGCAGGACAGCCAAGATGTGGAAGGGGTTGCGGAGGATGGGGACGTCTTCGGGATCTCCCTCACGTCTGGTGACTTCGACGGCGACGGCTTTTTCGACCTCGCCATCGGCGCCCAGGGCGAAGACATCGAGGCGAACGGCGCATTGACTGCCGGCGCCGTCAACGTCCTCTACGGCGGCGCGAGCGGCCTCACCGCTGCGGGCAACCAGATCTGGTACCAGGGATCGAATGGCGTGAAGGGTGTTTCGGAGGACTCGGACATATTTGGGCACGCACTCGCCACAGGCGATCTGGACGGAGATGGATACGACGACTTGGCCGTGGGCGTGCCCCACGATCACGAGGCTCTCGATCATCCCAACACCGCCGGCGCTGTCAACATCCTCTACGGCTCCGCCAGCGGACTCACCGCCGCTGGCGACCAGCTATGGCACCAGGGATCGAATGGAGTCATTGGCGACCTTGAAACGGCAGACCAGTTTGGATGGGCATTGAGCATCGGCGATTTCAACGATGACGGCTACGACGATTTGGCGATTGGCGCTCACCATGACAGTACCAACGGGATAGTCGAGGCTGGCGCGGTCAACGTCCTTTATGGAAGCGCCAACGGGCTTACCGCGGTTGGCGACCAGCTGTGGACGCAGAGATCCTCCGGCGTGGCTGGCGTATCCGAAATGGAAGATCGTTTTGGGGCGTCACTGGCCGCGGGCGACTTCGACGGTGACGGGCACGACGATCTCGCCGTGGGGGTACCTGGCGAGGATGACGAAGCCAATGGCGTTATCAACGCGGGAGCCGTCAACGTGCTTTACGGCTCGAGCAGCTTGCCGATCTAGATTGCAGGTGCCGTGCTTGCTGTCACTGGACTCGCCCCGCTAGGCTTCCTAGAACCCCGTGATGTCCCACGACTGGATCGATGCCAATCGCAGAGACTTCGCGCGTGATCCAGATGGGACAGAACGCGGTATGTGATGTGTCGTGTTCTCACACTCACAGCGGTCGTGATCGTTGCTATCTTCGTTCCCGCATCGATCGAGACACACTCGTCGTTCGAGGAATCGCAGTCGTCAGTTGGTCGTGTCTAGAGCCTCGCTGAGCCGAAGGCGCACTTGGGCAACGCGCCACTCACCAGCCTCCTTGATGAGAACGATCTCGAGCGGGATCACGGCACGCTGCTTCGTCGAGACCTGACCGGATAGCTGCGCGACGCCGTTGCTGATGCTGCGGCTCGACCATGAGGCAGAAGCGTTATCCTGCAGCCCCAGGCGCAACATCTCGCCTGTGAAGTCCTCTTCGCTCATTTGTTGTCGGACGACGAAAGCGCTCGATTCATAAGCATCTTGCATATTCCCATGCGCCAACAGCGTGAGGAATCTCTCAGCTTCGTTTACAGGTGCCTGTGTGAGATAGAAAACCAAAGGCCCGACGCTGAGGAAGACAACGAGAAGCGGTACAACCGTCCACTTCTTGCGCCAGGCCTTGCGAAACAGCGGGGGGCCGCCCACTCGCCTGAGCACGTTCTCAACATCTACATCCCAACGAGTATCACGCAGTTCCAATGCCTGCGCTGACGCGAGCTTGCGCAGTGACGCCGGTAAATCCTCGGCGCGAGGCACACCGGCACCTCGCACGAGTACTGGGATGACCTTCTTCCCCTTCTCGTATGCACGCTCGAGTTCGAGCCGGACGTAATCGGCCGGGTCGTCGAGTCTGCTCTTACCGTTCAAATCTCGCTGCCCGAGCCAATCGAGGCCGATAACCGCCAAGACTATTTTCGAGTTTCCGATGGCGGTCGCTATCGCATCCTCGAAGTCCGCTCCGGCGTCGATACTCGCGACGTCTACGAAGACGCTGCGGTTTCCGAGTTCAGCGCGCAGGCGCTCTTGAAGGCGTCCGGCATGACCTGAGGAGTCGTCACGCCTGTAGCTAACAAAGACGCTAGCCATTGCTGGGCCCTCCGCTGTGACCGTCTAGTGCGCGATGGAATCATAATCAAACAAGACGGTGTGCCGATGTCGATACGACCGCGCCGTGCTGGGCGACCGGCTTGACCGCAGACTGTTCGGACGCTCGTCACTCGACTGGCAGACAGCGCCTGTGACCTGCCCGCAGAATCCCCTACACGGATCGTGAGAGGTCCTCTGAGACGCGCGTCAGTCTCGATTAAGTTCGGCTCAAAACACTTGTTCGCCTTGCCCGGATCCGCCACTGATTTCGCATGCCTTCCCGCAAAACGGCCGATGATGTCGCGAAACTTCACTGTCGTGACCTTTTGCAGCGATCGGGGGGTGTGGTCGTGTCGTCTCCATTGACCGATATGACATTTGCAACCACCTGACTTCTGCAGATCGCTCGAGAAGGCGACTTGGAAGAACAAAAAGATGGTTGAACGGCTCTCTCTAAAGCATTGAGGGTCACGGCACGCCCGTGTTGCAAAACCATGATCTGGCCGCAGTTCGTTGCTCGTGACAAGACGAATCGTAGCGTGATGATGCAGTACCTGGTAATGCTCGCAACCTTGGTGCTGCTGCTCGTGTCGAGCTCGGCGTTCGCGCAGGGGATGCCGACCGAGCACAAGGTCGGTCTGAGCCTGTACGCCGCCGCGGCGACCTTGGACTATCACAGCACCTACAAGTCGATGATGGTCGGCATCCCGGAGAGCAACCCCCTCGGGCGATTCACGGAGGGGAAGCCGGGCGCGACGGTGTTGGTCGGTGCGAGCGTCGATGCGGTGGTGACGCCGCTCCTGTACCGGTGGCTCGGGACGAAGCACCCGAAGCTCACAACCGTGCTGCTCTACACCGCCGCGGCTTTTCGGACCCACCTGGCGGCTGGTAACTACGACGCGGCCGCCGACAGACGGCGGATGCTAGCGACCGGGCGGCCCTGAGCGGAGAACTCGAGACAGATTCGACCAGGATCGTGAGGAATTGAAGGATTCTGGTGATTGGCGAAAGGAGCGCGCTCAGCGCAGTCGGACGCGCTGTACCAACACATCCACGATCTCACGACCGCGCACCTGGTCCGACGGCGTCCCGGATTCGGCGCTTTTCGTCACGAGATAGTACAGGTCCTCACCGGTAATGGTCGCGAAGGTCGGGCCCGAACCGGCCGGGAGCGAGGCGCCGATCGCCGTGGCCTCGGTCACGCGTCTCCCCGTCGAGTTCAATCGAAGGCGAACGAAGCGCCGCGCTCCGTTCGGCGTGACTTGGGCACCTACGAGTGTGTTCCTGTGCCATCTGATCCGCTCGAACTGTCCGAGATCGACACCATCAGGTCCAGTAATGGCTGACGCTTTCCTGGTCGCGAGATCGAGCCGCACGAGCCCATCGCGGTGGGCGACATAGGCGACCTCGCCATCACCCGACGCGGCGAGGCTGGTCGGCGCCTCGACCTCGAGCCGTATCATCGCTGCGAGAGTCTTGGCCTTGGGCCGGACGCCGAGCACTCGCCGACCCACGTCGTCGAGCACGAGCACGGTTCCTGAAGGGGTAACGGTCACGTCAGCAAACCGCACCGGCTGGAGCTCGGTGGCCGCTTCGAACACGCTCAGCATGCGGCCGGAAATCAGCTGCAGTTTGTGCAGCGCCCCGGTGCCATCGGCCGTTCCAGTGCTCACGACCCACAGGTCACCGCGCCGTCGATCGATCTCGATTGCGGTGACGTCTTGAAATCTCGCGGAATCGGCGCGCACCATGTCGTCGACATGCTCGGAGCCCTCGCCGACGACGAGTAACTTGCGCGCGTACAGATCGCCGACGACAAATCGGCGTGAGACCGAATCGTAGGCAAGGCCGCCCGGGACATATCCCGGCGCCGAGAAACGAACGGCGTCGACGACCGTCAGTCCTTGGATCTTCGGCTCGACGATTGGCTCCGTGGGTTTGGGAGGGGTCGCCGCCGGAGCGGTAGAAGGCCGCGTCGTGGTGCGGTTGGCGACGTCGGAGCCGGCCACGCCGTCGATGAGGGCGGCGACCGGCGGCCAGCCCGGAAGCTCGCGGACTTGCCACAGATCCTCGTTCGTGGTCGCATCGTAGACCGCGCCCATTTCGGCCAGACGCCTCAACGTCACGAGGGCATCTGTCGGTCGATTGCTCAGACTCTGTGCCCGCGCGAGCAGATACATCAGCTCGGGATCGTTCCGACGGCCGGTTTGAATCGTCCGCCAGGCAAAATCGTGGAAGGTCTCGTATGCGCCACGCCCGTACGCCTCCAGCGCAAGGCGCCGGCACTCCTGAACCTCCTGACACTCGACGCGCGCGGCGTTCTGCGAGGCCTCGGCAAGGGCCGAGCCATTCGCCACGAGAACGGCGACCGCGACAGCAGCAACGACGGAGTTCATCAGGCCGACAGTGCTTCCATCATACCGGCGATCGACGAAGCCGATGGCATTGCAGTGCCTGTGAGAAGTCCATCCGAGAGCCACCTCGAGCGCCCCGCTCTTTCAGTTCGGCATCGGCTGCTGAACCGAGTCGATCACGAGCTGTTCGACTGGGCCCCGCGCGGGTTCGAGCTTCAACCCGAGTTGTTCCCGAAGGGCGGTAAAGATCGAGGGATCGTCGGACATCTGCGCTGCATTGGACGACGAGAACGTCAGCGTGAATCCGAACATGCCCGCGAGGCCGGTGTGGTCGACGACTGGCCGATCAACACCGGTTTGGGAGGTATTGAATAGAGCTGCCGCCAGTTGCTGCAGCCCCATCCCCGAACTCATCAGCCCTCCCGACCACCGCGCAAGGTCGCACGGCTGCGGGTTACTGCCCCCGCACTCCCCGTCGTCGATGCGATAGATCAAGGGTCCGAGCTTCCCGTCTCGGCGCGCCACCACCATTCGGTAGATCGGACGCTCCCGCACGTCGGTATGCACCTTCAGCGCGAATCGTTCCGCCAGCATGTGTCTCACCATCGCCCGCATCTGCGCTGGCGTCGTCGTTCGTTCAGTTCGCGCATCTACCTGAAAACGGCTCGTGGACACCCAGGCTGGTCCGCCCTTTATTTGCAACGGCTGCACGTCGTATGCGTATTGGACCAGCTGTCGCAGCGTAGCCGAGGCGCGTGCGAATCGACCCTGGGATTCTCGCGCACCGGGCATCCGCGCTCTCGCCATACCAGCTAGTGACTTGATCGAGACGACGTCGAACGCCAGGACAGTCGCGCTACCCGTCGGAAGTTCTTGCGCAGCGAAAGCTGCCCTGAAACAGAGGATCGCGATCATGGCTGCAGCCGCGCGATGCATGTGACCTCAATCGGAAAACCGTACAACCCAACCAGCACCTACAGCGAGGCTTCGGGCCATTGCGGCTGTAAGTCCGCAAACACCACGAGCCCCCGACTCGAACACATCAACCATCGTCCTGCGACTGCGGACGTCACGTCAATCGGCCCACCGTCTTCTTCGCTCCTCGTGTCGAAGATCTCTCTTCGATGGCGGAAAGGCCGGGAGCAACTGAGGGCGCCGCAGACAGGTCGAGACAAATTCGAGACAGTTAGCGCCCGAACACGACGTAACCAGAGGACATCGATCGTCACGACGGACGGTGTGCATTTCGATCGGCGGCGACTGCCGAAGAGCGCGCAGCCTTACTGGCGTACTTGCGGAAGCTCTAGCGTCCAGCCTGACGAACGCACGTGTTCGCGGCGCCGCGCTGGGACGGGTAAGCTAACCACGTGGCCGAAGATCGCGCCGACCGGTTGACCCGCCTCGGCGGTCTGGGCTTCACGATCGTTTACGCGGCGTTGATCGGATGGCTGTTCGTGCGGCAGCCGCAGACCGTCACACAGATCACAGGCGGACTCGCCGCGACGATCGGCGCCTACAGCGTCGACCAGCAGGCGTTCGCTGACGGCCTCCGGTTTTTCAGAAGCGATCAGTTCGTCGAGGCACGCTTGGCGTTTGCGCGCGCCGACCCGGCGATCAGAGACGCACAAACGCAGTTCTACATCGCGTACAGCTACTATCGCCAGGGCTGGGGGCGCTTGTATCACGACGATGCGCTGTACGCCGATGGTGTGGCGGCCATCGACCGCGCGATCGCGCTGGCGCCGGACGGCCGGCTCGTCATCGACGACGACAACCTGCAGATGCGGACGGGAGAAGAGCTCAAGGCCGAGCTCGAGGCCGGCAGCCGGCGTGACGCATCGGATTTCAACCCGATGCGTGTGTTGCGGGAGCGAAAGTGAAAGACGCGCAGAGAGAGGCCGTTATTCTTCCGGCTGCGTTTCTGACCGTACTGCTTCTCGCCAGCGTCCGGGTCGGGGAGGCCACGAGCCTTGTGCCGCCGTCGGTGTTCGCGCTGGTCCTCGGCCTGCTCGTGGTTCGCGTGACCGTGCAGAGCGGAACCCTCGCACCACAGCGCCTGCTCGGGCCATCGCGCCCCGTCCTGGCGAACGTCAACGGGTTGATCGTCCTGTTGGCACTGTGGCTGGCGTCCGCGCAGGTGATCGCGCTCCTCATTCCGGAGTCGGGTCTTCCGCGCATCGGGTTCGGTGTGTTCCTCCTGATCCTGCTGGTCAACACCGCGGCGGCCGCCCCCGACCGAATCCGCCTGCTGCGTAGCCTGGCGGTCACGTTCGGCGCGCTCTTCCTCCTGAAGTTCGTCGTACTGCACGAGCTCTCGGCGCCGGGAGCCGGCGGCTTGAAGCGGGTGCTGCAGGCGCTGTTCGACGGTATCACGCTGGGCGTCCTGCTCCAGCCGCCCTCGCATCCGGCCGCAAGCTACGTCGCGCTTCTCAGCCTCGTGCTGTTTCTCGTCGCGCTGTTCCTTTTGCCACCGACGGTCGCCACACGACCCGGCACGCTCCTCAGGCGGCACGAGGAATCGATCGAGCGGTCCTCCTGAAACTCGCCGCACCACTGCGCGAACAGGCCGCCTGGTGCGAGACGCCTTCGAGCGGTCGCGTTGGCCGTTGTCCTCCGCAAGAATTCACGCCCCCGTGCATTCCAAGCGGTAATCGTAGAGGAACGTGGTCCATGGCTCTGCGTGCGTTCGCTGGCTCGGCCGATCGTCCGTTCGCCGGCCTACCGGCTGAAGTCGAATAAGGTATTGTCGACCGGCTTCTCCATGCCGCGCTCGTAGTACCGCTCCCACATCTGCGCCCACGGCCGCCCGTACATATCGGGAACTTCGTATGTAAACGTTGCGCCGGGGGAGAGTGGGGTCGCCTTGCCGCCCACCGGGAAGATCGTCTGAATGCATTCGACGTAGGGTCTGGGATCGCCCGTCTCCACTCCGCTCAGCCGGCGCAGATTGCGGACGATTCGCAGCGGCTCAACGAACGCCTCTGTATCGTAGAGGATGGCCTCGTGCAGGAGCCCCTCGAGCCCGCCGCTCGAATTGCGGTTGGGCGAATAGATCTCGATAGACTGCATCCGGTTTGAGAATTCGAAAGCGCCGTGCGTCTTCCACCCCTGGATGTTGGACGTCCACGTGACGAGCACGTCGCCATCCCAGAACCCGATTGTCTCGCCGTACCAGCGCGGGACGTCGGCGCCCAGTCGGGGCACGGTGCCTTCCATGCTGAACTGGCGCCCGATATGGATCTCGGTGACGAAGTTGTCGGAGTTGAAAGTGGAGATCTGCACCAGCGAGGGCGTGACCAGGACGACGTGTTCGCGCGTACCCGGCCAGTGCCACCGCCGCATGAAGCCCTCGGGCCAGCAGTACTGCGCTGGCCAGTGCGCGATGTTGCTGTTCGCGTGATGGTAGTGCTCCTGAACCGCGCGCTGCTGGTACTCCGGCGTCAGCAGCGACAGGATGGTGGGAATCTGATTCTTGTGTCCCCAAAACCAATGATCGTTTCCCGGCGTCTTGGTCGGAAACTCGTAGCGGCCCGTCCACTCGCCCGGCAGCGTGGCATAGGTGTGCTGTGTCGGGCCGCCGCGGGCGCGCGCCTCCTCCAGAAGCACCTGGTAGTGTTCCTGTGCCGTCTTGAAAGGATAGGGACTCACCAGCGCCTCGCGAGGCATGTCCCGGTCGCAGTGCCCCCACGCACCTGTCGCGGGCCCGTTGTCGCCGATGAGTGAGATGCCGTTGGCTCCCCATTGCGCCTCGAGGTCGAGGGGCGAATTGCACCGGTAGTAGCGTTTGTCGTTCCAGAGCGCTCGGTCCTTGTAGAAGTCCTTCGAGGTGAAGATGTCGATCGAGAGCGGCTCGATTCCTTCGGGGACCGTACCGTTGCGCGCCGATCCGTTGAAGATGCTACCGCCGGCGAAGAGCACGCTGGTACCAGTGTTCTCCGGCCTGACCGGGTTCCCCGTCATGTTCGGGCCGATGCGCTCGAAGTCACGCGCCCAGACCACGGGCGCGCCCCTGCCTGCGCTCTTCACCGTGCTCGTCAATCGCTCGCCAGTGGAAGGCCCGCTGCCCGAGCACGCCACCGTCGCACCGAGGAGGATCGCCATCGCCCCGCCTCGGCCGTTCTTCCAAGACTCCTGTTTCACTCGTCCTCCTTATGCTCGATCCTCCCTCTTATACATCCATGATGCGGCGGCCTGTCGATCCTCATTCGAACACTCGTCAGTCTGAGGGCGACGGAGAAGCTCCGATGTGTCGCGGGAGACCGCAAGACCGACGTGGCATCCGCGATCCAGTCACCAGTTCAGGGGGGTGAGCAAGCCCGACGACGTCGTGTACGCTTCCACGCATGAAGCACTCATACCTGATGGCGATCGGCGCCGGGACGGTCGTGATCCTGGGCAGCGTTGTCGCCCTTCTCTGGAGCGAGCGTTCGGTGACGGGACAGCAGTCTGCGGCGGCGATATCCAAGAGCGTCGGGCGAGGCGCACCGGTGATCTGGGCGCGTGACTATCCACGGGTCGGTCCAAACCTGTGGAACGCTCGCCCCGCCTCATTCTCCGGCAGGATCGGCCGCCCCGCGAGTGGACCCGACTTCAACGGATCGGCGCGCAACGGCGCGACACCTCCTGGAATCACGCCGCTTCCGATAGACATCTTCACGACGAAGGATTTCTACAGGGATCGCGCGCTCTGGTCCGACAAGCGCTACTTCCGCTGCAATTCCGGCATGGACCTGGAGGGCCAGTGGGGGGCCAACGGAGTCGAGCTCATTGGCGACAAGCCGCCGGCGTCAGCCGCGTGGGGCCACTGCGACCGGGACTTGCCGCGTGAGGCCCTCCTGAGTCCCTACCCGTTCAAGACCGCGCAGGAGCATTACGACGCGCTGATGAACGAGACGCGCGCTCGTGGTGGGCCGACTCAGTACACCCCCGCCACGTTGCCGCCCGAGTGGAACGGGCGCTACGAGTTTCCGACCGCGACGCCGGGCAACGATCACTGGTTCTTCGGGCAGAAGCTCCAGATTCCCACGATGCTGTCGATCCTCACGCCCGAATACCAGCAGCGGGCGGTGCAGATGCAGTATCACCAGGCCAATACGAACAAGGCCCTGTGGCCGGCGCAGTTCTGCTGGCCCGAAGGGTTCATGCGACGGTGGCATTACCCGTCAACCCGGGAACACTACGTTCTGCTCACGCCGTCGCTCGTGCACATCTCGGCCAATTTCGCCGACAACTTCGTCACCGATATTTTCGTCGGGCGTCAATTCAACATGACTGGCGCCGTGCCGCGGCTCGGTCAGGACGTGCCGCGCTGGTATGGCGAGACGATTGGCTTCTGGGACAACGACGCGCTGATCACCTGGACCTCCAACATTCAGGGCTGGATTACGCACGGTGCCTTCGAGTTCTCCAGCAAGATGCAAACGATCGAGATCTACTCGCCAGACCGGGACGAGAGCGGGGCGTTCGTGGGGTTGCTGCACGAGGCGATTTTCTACGACCCCGAGGCGTTCGTAGAGCCGGTTCGGATCGTCCGCACCCTGCGCCGACTGAGCGGGTTCGATGAGGGCGATCCGAACCCGTACGTGGAATGTGTCCAAACGATCTATCCGATCAAGGGCGTACCGCAGCCTGTCGGGATCAACACCACGATCGAGTACGAGGTTCCCGACCTCTTTGGCCGCCCGTGGGCGCAGATTTGGGAGAAGTACCACGAGAACGGCATGCAGAAGCCGCGCAACGACGACTTGTTCGACTTCACGAAGTAGGCGCCAAGTACACCTAAACGGGTAATCGAGCAGCGCCATTACCCCCAAGAATGGCGATTGACACACCCGTGACCACAGCGTAGATTCGCCAGCCACACGAGCTGCCATCAGACCTTCGTCAACTCCCGGAAGCAGGTGGACCGCCGCGCTCCTCGAATGCATACCAGCCTCAGGGTAGATCGTTCGCATCACGCCCGGGGCGAGGAGCGTTCTCGAAGGCGGCCCAGCAGTTCGAGTGACGTGATGCGCGCGCATCCATGTGGTTCTCGCTCGGCAAGGCGGACGCGCGCCTTTGCCCATTCTCTTCGCGTGGCATGAGCTGGGCCTTGCCCATCGGGCATCGTCCAGTTGACAGTGATTGCGGCGACGCTGGAACTCGTCAGGCGTTCGTTGCGTCGAGTCCTGTTGTTTCGAGTGCGAGAAGCCTTCTAAAGGAGAGCGTATGGGTCGATCGACCAGGTTGGTGGCATTCGTCCTTGCCTGCACAGTCTTGCTTCCGGCGATAGCCTTCGCCCAGGGCTCCATCACCGGAACCGTCAGAGATGCGTCCGGCGCGGTGTTGCCCGGTGTGACCGTCGAGGCAACGAGCCCGGTCTTGATCGAGAAAGTCCGTTCCGTCGCCACCGATGGCGCGGGTCAATATCGAATCGTTGATCTCCGGCCCGGTACCTATTCGGTGACGTTCACGCTGACCGGGTTCAACCAGTTCAAGCGCGATGGGATCGAGCTCACTGGCTCCTTCACGGCGTCGATCGACGCCGAGCTCAGGGTCGGAGCGTTGGAAGAGACGCTCACCGTCACAGGCCAGTCGCCGATTGTCGACGTGCAGACCGCCTCGCTGCAGCGCGTGATCAGCAAGGAGGTCATCGACGCCATTCCGGCCGGGCGTGGTCAGTCCGCGCTGGCCGTGCTCATCCCGGGCATGACGGCCGGCGGTCAGGACGTCGGCGGCTCGAACAACCAGTCGCTGAGCGCGATCTCGATCCACGGCGGGCGCGGGACCGACCAGCGCCAGAGCGTGGACGGCTTGACGCTCCGGAACGTGGCCGGGCAGGGCAACTCGACCAACACCGTCGTCGACGTCGGATCCAGCCAGGAAATGACAATCGATTACGCGGCTGGCAACGCCGAGGCCGTGACGGGCGGCGTGCTGTTCAACTTCGTGCCCAAGGAAGGCGGCAACAGGTTCTCGGGCTCGTTCTTCGGCAGCCACACGAACACCAACTTCCAGAACAGCAACTACACGGATGAACTGGCCGCACAGGGGCTGCGGGCACCGAACCGCTTGAAGAATCTGTTCGACTACAACGCCTCGGCCGGCGGTCCCATCGCCGTGGACAAGATGTGGTTCTACTCGAGCGCGCGGTTTCAGCGCAGCGAAAGTTACATCGCTGGCCTCTGGCAGAACAAGAACGCCGGCGACCTCTCCAAGTGGCTCTACGAGGCCGACCTGGACGATCAGACGTCCAGCTTCCTGAAGAGCAACACGGTTAATTCGCGCGTGACGTGGCAGGCCTCGCCCCGGAACAAGCTCAGCGTCTACTTCGACAACAGCTGGCGGCACTGGGACGCCTCCCTGGTCGGTGTCTCTTCCGAGTCGGAGCAGAAGTACGACTTCCCGCGGCTGTGGCAGGTCCAGGGCGGCTGGTCGTCCCCTGTCAGCAACAAGATGCTCATCGACGTCCGCGGGGGCATGCACAAAGAGGACATCTTCAACTTCTACGCGGAGGACCCGAACGATGTGTGGCGCAATCTGATCGGTGTCGTCGAGCAGAACCAGGTCATCCCCGGCATCGGGTCCATCGGGACCTTCCGCTACCGCGGGCGGTCGAACACCAACGACACCGGCATCGCGGCCAACGACCAGATCCTGACGGACGATTTCCAGGTCAAGGGCTCGGTCTCCTACATCACCGGCAGCCACGCCTTGAAGGTGGGCATCAGCAACTACCATGGCATTCAGACCTACAACTCGCCCGAGCTGAACAACGCCTACAACATCCGCCTGCTGAACGGCATTCCCAACCAGATTACGGAGCGCCAGAACCAGTACATGGGGATCAAGGGCGGCGTGCGTGCCGAGATGGGCGCCTTCGTCCAGGACCGCTGGACCGTCAACCGGCTCACGGTGAACGCCGGCCTGCGATACGACTACAACCACACGGGCTGGGATGAATATCACTTCGGGCCAGGACCGCTGGTGCCGAACCGAAACTTCACGGTCGCGGAGGAGGACTTCTACAAGTTCCACGACGTGTCGCCGCGCGTGGGTGGCGCCTACGACATCTTCGGCACCGGTCGAACGGCTATCAAGGTGAACATCGGCAAGTACGGGCTGGCTCTCGATCCCACCCAGGGCGTTCCGGCGCGCGACCGGATTGTCCCTCGCGTGACCCGTTCCTGGACCGACGCCGACGGCGACTTCACACCGGACTGCGACCTGGTCAATCCGCTGGCGCAGAGCCCGGCGACCACCGGCAGCATCGACACCTGCGGGCAGATCTCGGACCTTCGCTTCGGCTCGGAGATCCCGCGCGCGACGACCTATGACCCGAGAGTGCTCACCGGCTGGAACGCACGGCCGAACAACTGGGAGTTCTCTGCCAGCGTGCAGCAAGAGGTCGTCTCGGGAGTCGGCGTCGATGTGGGCTACTTCCGCCGGTGGTACAGGAACTTCACCGTCTCGCAGAACCGCGCCGTCACCCCGGCCAACTTCACCGCCTACAGCATCCCGGTGCCTGTGGATCCGCGGCTGCCCAACAGCGGCGGTACGCTCGGCGGCCTGTACAACGTCAACCCGGACAAGTTCGGCCAGGTCGACACATACGTGACGAAGGCCGACAACTTCGGCGGCATGAGCGAAGTGTTCAACGGCTTCGACTTTAACGCCAATGCCCGCCTGCGCGGCCTGACGCTTCGCGGCGGCATCAGCACCGGCACGATCACGCAGGACACGTGCGCGATAGTCACCGGCCGTCCGGATCTGACCGTGACCACGACGATCGGCACTGTTCAGAGCACCGAGATGTGCCAAGTCGAGACGCCGTTCCTCACCCAGGCCAAACTGTTCGCCATCTACAACGTGCCCAAGGTGGACCTGGGTCTGTCGGCGACGTTCCAGAGCCTGCCGGGTCCGCTCATCGCGGCCAACTACATCGCGACCAACGCCGTGATCATTCCGTCTCTTGGCCGGCCACTGTCGGGTGGTGTCGCCAACACGACGATCAACCTGGTGACGCCGGGGACGATGTACGGCGAGCGCTTGAATCAGCTCGACATGCGATTCAGCAAGGACTTCCGGTTCGGGCAGTCGCGCGTGCTCAGGGCAAACCTGGACATCTACAACATCCTGAACAGCAGCCCGGTCCGCGCCGTCAACGCCGCCTACGCGTCGTGGCTCGTCCCGACGTCGATCCTGGATCCGCGGCTGTTCAAGATCAGCGTGCAGTTCGATTTCTAAACTCGAAACGATGTCAACTCCCAATCACCAACTCCCAAATTGACTTCTTGGGAGTTGGGGGTTGGAAGTTGGGAGTTGATCCTCGCTATTGCCTCTCGTACACCAGCGTGTTGTTGACGTCGCGTCCTTCCCGATTGGCTCGTACGTAGTGTCCGGCTTCAGCCGGACCTCGTAGCGAGTATGATCTCTTTCCGCCGGGGCCGTCCGCATCAATAGATTTCCCGCGAGCACACATGGAAGTCCGAACATTTCCAAACTCCGCTCGTCCCGGCGTCGGCCTGAAGCCGCGCCGCGAGAGTCAGCGGCCGCTGCTTCCACAGCATGCGCGACATTGCCCGGTGCTCGAGGCCGGCAGCGCGATGGGGTTTCTGGTCTATCCGCCGCTCGAGACATTCGAGTCGTTCTACATCGGCTTCTACGGTGAGGGCCGATATCAGTTCATCTACTACTTCCAGACCGAGAAGGGCGAGTGGGCGCCGATCTTCACCGTCAGGATCGCGCTCCCTGTGGGCGGGCTCGGCAAGTCGATGCAGGAGGTCGACATCAAACAAAGGGATGTGTCGATGTCGCGCGATGACGCGCTGCTCCTGATGCGAAAGTTTGTCGTGCCTGACGATCTCGGCACGCCGCCCGGGGCCGTCACGCTGCGTGGCAGCACGAATTTCCAGACACCCGCAGGTTGGGACAGCGTGTATACCCCCGTCTTCAATGCCATCGAGAGGCCGGCGCCGCCGATGCTGGTCGTTCGCGTCGAAACCGACTGGTACATGCACGAGACCGAGTTTCGTTACGTGCTGCAGCCGGGAGAGGGGATTTCAGGGCAGCGCACGATGCCAATCGGCCAGGTCTTCTTCGTGCCGCGTGAAGAGATCACGTTGCGTGACTGCACCGACGACGAGCTCGCCTCGATGAAGCGCGCCGACGAGGAATTCAGCCGCGGCAAAGAGGCCAGCCAGGTGACCACGCCGTACGGCATTCCGTACAGCCCGCACTACCTGAAAGAGAGTCGCGCACGGCAGAAGCCGTGAAGCGGCTCGTGGTTGACACCTCTCCCGCGGCAGGGTGTATCGTCCCCGCGAAGGAGACGCGGAGATGAAGGCGCAGCTGTTGCAGTGAGCCCGAAACGCCACGGCGGGTGGGCGCTCCTGCTGTGCTGCACGTGTGTGTGCCTGATCGCCTGCGAGGAATACCGCACTCCGTCACAGCAATCGAACACGCCGGCCCTCACTGGGCCGACCGAGTGGTTCGAGGACGCGACCGCCGACAGCAAGCTCGACTTCGTTCACGTCAACGGGATGACGGGCCAATACCACTACGCCGAGATCATCGCTCCCGGCGTGGCGCTGCTCGATTACGACAACGACGATGACCTCGATGTGTTTCTCGTCCAGGGCGGACGCTTGGACGGCCGCGCCCGTTCGAAAAGTAGTGACCGCTCAGAAAGCGGGCGATTGTTTCGGAACGATCTCGAGATCCAACCCGATGGCAGCCGCGTGGTGCGATTCGCCGACGTGACCGACGCCAGCCGGATCGACGGCGGTGACTACGGCATGGGCGCTGCGGCCGGCGACTACGACAACGACGGGTGCGTCGATCTCTACGTCACCGCACTTGGCCGCAATCGGCTCCTCCGAAATCAGTGCGATGGCACCTTCAGCGACGTCCGAACTGCCGGCGTCAACGACAACGGCTGGAGCGTGTCGGCGGCATTCCTGGATTTTGATCGCGACGGCTGGCTGGACCTCTACGTCGGCCACTACCTGAACTGGGATCCCTCGCTGAGCACGCCGTGCTTCGGCCCCTCGGGCGCACGGGTCTACTGTGCACCTGCAGTCTACCTGCCGCAGCAGAGTCAGCTGTTTCGGAATCAGCGCGACGGCACGTTCAAGAACGTCACGACGGAGGCAGGCATGGCCGTGCAGTTCGGGCCGGCGCTTGGCGTGACGACGGCAGATTTCAACGGGGACGGGTGGATTGATTTCTACGTCACGAACGACGGTCAGGAGAACCAGCTCTGGATCAATCAGCGCAACGGCACGTTCGAGGATCTCGCTCTGATCGCTGGCGCCGCATGGAGCGATCCCGGGAAGGCCAAAGCGGGCATGGGCGTGGACGCCGGCGATTTCGACGATGACGGTGATGAAGATGTGTTGGTGACGAATCTCTCGGGTGAAGGTCACGACCTCTATGTCAACGACGGCTCGGGCAGCTTCGAGCCCGGGAGCGCGTCGTCCGGGCTCAAACATCAGAGCCTTCCGTTCACTGGATTCGGAACCGCGTGGGTGGATTTCGACAACGATGGCGCGCTGGACATTCTGACAGTCAACGGGACCGTGCAACGGATCGAGGCGCTCGTTCGCGCGAACGACCCGATCCCGTTGCGTCAGCGGAAGCAGCTGTTTCGCAACGCCGGAAACGGACGGTTCGAGGATCTGACGTCGCGATCCGGGCCCGCCTTCGAGCGGGCGGACGTCGGACGCGGCGCTGCCTTCGGGGACATCGACAACGACGGCGACACCGATGTGATCGTGGGCAACAACAATGGGCCCGCGCAGGTTCTGCTCAACACGATGGGCAGCCGCAGTCACTGGATCGGATTGCGGCTGGTCGGTTCCGGCGGACGAGGGCTGCCGCGCGACATGCTCGGCGCGCGGGTTGCGGTGAATCGCGATGGTCTTCCGACGCGAGGGCGTCGTGTGCGCGCCGACGGAAGCTATGCGTCAGCGAACGACCCTCGCGTGCTCGTCGGGCTGGGCACAGCCACGGCCCGTCCTCGCGTCCGCGTGACATGGCCGGGTGGGCGTGTCGAGGAGTGGGCCGATCTCCCGATCGATCAATACACGACGCTGGTGGAGGGATCGAGCAAGTGACGAAGGTCTGCCGTCACCGAGGCGATGACGCGACGAGTGGCGGAGTGCTCGTCGCAGGAGTAACGGCCCTCGCCATCGTCGCCGGCGCCTGCTCATCATCCAGCCAGAATTCGCCGGCCACGCCGACTCTCTCGTCGACGAGCGAGCCGAAACCGGCGGCAGTGCGGACGGTCGTATTGCCCGACCTGATGGGAATGGCGGCTCCCGTTCAGGAACAGCTTCGCGAGCAGTTCGAGAAGCTCTCGCGCATCGAGGCCGACACTGCGGCGGCGCCGGACGCGCGCGCTGCGGCATACGGGGAGCTCGGCAAACTGCTGCTGGCGATCGAGTCGTTCGGCAATGCCGAGACCTGTTTCCTCAATACGCTTGCGCTCGACTCGGCAGACCCGAGATGGGTCTATTACCTCGCACACGTTTACAGACTGATGGGCGAATCCCAGCATGCGGCCCGCTACTTCGAGCGCACGTTGCAGGTGCGACCGGACGATGTGGCGGCGCTCGTGTGGCTCGGCAACAGCTATTTGGATCAAGGCCGATCAGAGGAGGCGAGGGCGCCGTTCGCTCGAGCACTGGCGCTCGACGCCCGCGTTGCGGCAGCACGGATAGGCCTCGGACGTGTCGCTCTCGCAGGGCGCGACTATGCCGGAGCGATCGAGCATCTCGAGGCTGCGTTGACACTCGACCGCGGTGCGACGAGCGTTCACTCCCTGCTCGCAACCGCATATCGCGGTGCAGGGCAGATCGAACGGGCCGACGTCCATTTGCGCCAACGAGGTCCCGGGCAGATCGGACCGCCCGACCCGTTGATGCAAGAGGTCGTCGATCTGCTGCGCAGCCCGGTAACGTTGGAGACGCGTGGCGATCGCGCCCTTGCCCGCGGTGAGTTTGCCGGGGCGGTGGCTGCGTTTCGAGCCGGTCTGGAGCTGGCGCCAGAAAATCTCGCCCTGCGTCAGAAGCTGGCCACCTCACTCTCGTTGACGGGTGATGCGCCAGGCGCCGTTCAGCAGCTGCAGGAACTCCTGCGGCGAGATCCCACGTTCCCGAGCGCACACTACACCCTTGGCGTGCTGCTGCAGGCGAATGGGCAGACCGATCTGGCGATCGAGCGCTTCGCCTCCGCCGTGCGATTCGAGCCCTCCTACCTGCATGCGCGCCTGCAACTGGCCAACACGTTGCGCAGCCGCGGGCGATTCGAGTCGGCCCGCGCGCAGTATGCGGCCGTCATGGAACTGGATCCGCGCGTCGCAGAAGCGCGCTTCGGCGAGGCGATCTCACTGGCCGCGCTGAAGCGCTACCACGACGCGCGCGATCGGCTGATCGACGGCGCGCGTCTCCATCCCGAGCGCCTCGAATTCCTGTCGGCGCTTGCTCGTCTGCATGCGGCTACGCCGGACTCGCGCGTCCGTGATGGTGCGCGCGCGCTCACCCTGGCCGCCGAACTCGTGAAGCGACAGAACTCCGCATCCGCGCGCGAGACGATGGCGATGGCTTTCGCAGAGCTTGGACGCTACGACGAGGCCGTGCAGTGGCAACGCGATGCGATCGGGACGGCCGAACGAGAGCGGCATCCGGATCTCGTCGCGGCAATGGTCGCCAACCTGAAGCTCTTCGAACGGCGGCAGCCCTCGCGGCTGCCGTGGGGCGAGCCGCCGGTGTGGGAGCCATAGGGTCACCAACAGCGACTGAAATACCCAGAATGGGGTAGTGCCAGTCGCAAACAACTGTGCTACGGTCCGGCCAATTTCATCCGTTGTTCGCCAGTCAACGAGCTATGCGTTGGCGCATGCGCACCCGATAAGGGTCGTTCCGGCTGCTCTCTTAATTCCTAGTCGAAGGGAGACAGCGCATGCAGCGACTTCAATGGCTCGCCCTCGTCGGGTGTCTGCTGTTTGTTCCTACGCTTGCCCGGGCGCAGGCGTCAATTGCGGGTGTCGTCAGAGACACGTCCGGCGCCGTGTTGCCCGGCGTGACGGTCGAAGCCTCGAGTCCTGCGCTGATTGAAAAGGCGCGCGTCGTTACAACCGACGATACGGGCCGCTACAACATCGTCGATCTGCGGCCCGGTACGTATTCGCTGACCTTCACGCTCGCCGGCTTCAGGGTGATCAAACGCGACGGCATCGAGCTGGCCGGCTCCTTTGCGGCGAACGTCAACGCGGACATGTCGCTGGGATCGGTCGAGGAGACGGTGACCGTCACCGGCGAATCGCCGACCGTGGACGTGCAGAACACCCGGCGCAGCAACGTCATTTCAACCGAGGTCGTCGAGGCGCTGCCCGCTGCGCGCAGTCAGTACGCGATGGTGGCGCTGCTGCCCGGAACGGTTGGCCCCACCAACGACGTTGGCGGCACGAAATCCATGCAGATCCAGGCTTTCTCGATCCACGGCAGCCGTACTGGCGACCAGCGGTTGATGGTCAATGGACTCACCTCGCGCAACCTGCTCGCATCCGCTTGGGCCAGCAACTACGTCCCCGACATGGGCATGGCCGCCGAGATTGCCCTCGATTACTCGTCGGGTGGCGCGGATTCGATTGGCGGCGGTCTCAGTATCAACGTCATCCCGAAGGAAGGTGGCAACCGGTTCTCTGGATCCTTCTTCGCCGCTTTTGCCAACGATTCGTTCCAGAGCAGCAACTACACCGACGAGTTGCAGGCCCAGGGACTCGGTTCCCCCAACAAACTGAAGCGCGTCTACGACGTCAACCCGGCAGGCGGCGGCCCTGTGTTCAAGGACAAGCTGTGGTTCTATGCGTCGATCCGATGGCAGGAGAGCTCGAACAGTCCTGCCGGTGCGTTCCTCAACAGAAATGGCGGCGACCTCACGAAGTGGACCTACGAGGCCGATCTGTCCAAACCGGCCGAAAGCATCCTCACTGTGAAGCCGAGCGGCGGCGTTCGACTGACCTACCAGGCGACCCCGCGGAACAAGTTCGGCTTCTCGGCCGAGCCTCAGAGCCGCCATTGGATCCTGGGGCTGGCCAATACCTACGCGCCCGAGGTGTATCCGGACTGGCAGTTCAACCACGAGTCGTTCACGACCGCGTCGTGGACGTCGCCAGTGACGAACAGACTGCTGCTGGACGCGCGCTGGGCGAACCACGCGGAAGGGTTCGTCGACAAGTATCCGGAAGTGGGTGACCCGTGGCGGCAGTCCATCGGGGTTCTCGAGACCACCACCGGATTCCTCTACCGCACGAAGGGCTACTGCTGCGGACCGGCCTTCGGTGTAGGGCCGTACTTCGGCACACAGAACGCGCCGTTCATCCAGCAGATGCAGGCGTCGATGACCTACGTCACGGGCGCTCACGCGATCAAGATCGGCGTCCAGGATGACTGGGGCAACACGGAAACCTCTCAGCTCGACAACGAGTACGGACTCCTCTACAAGTTCGCGAACGGTGTGCCGATCTCGCTCGAGCAGCACGCCCTCCCATTCACGACGCACAGCCGCCTCGATGGCGAACTCGGCATCTACGCGCAGGACAGGTGGACGTTCAAGCGCGCGACGATCAACGCCGGCCTACGCTTCGACTACTTCAAGAACAGCTTTCCCGATCAGCACCTCGGGCCTGCCTCATTCGTGCCGAATCGCGACTTCACGATTCCCGCATCCACGTATGCCAGCGTGAAGGACATCACGCCGCGTCTCGGTGTGGCGTACGATCTCTTCGGTACGGGGAAGACCTCGCTCAAGACCAACTACGGGAAGTACATGCTGGGGCTCAGCCCGGGCACCGGTAATCCGATCTCGCTGCTCTCGACCACGGCCAGCCGCACCTGGACGCCTTCGCTGCCAGTCGGGCATCCGAATTACTACACGCCGCAGTGCGACTTGAACAGCACGGCCGCCAACGGAGACTGTGGTGCGTTGACGAATGCTCTATTCGGTCAGCTTCGACCCAGTTCGGCCGTCGATCCGGAGACAATCAGTGGCTGGGGCAACCGGCCCTGGAACGCGGAGTTCTCGGCCAGCATCCAGCAGGAGCTCGCCCCCCGCCTGGCCGTGGACTTCGGCTACTTCCGCCGGTGGTACGGTAACTTCACGGTGGTCGACAATCGCGCGGTCGGTCCCGCCGACTTCACGACCTACAGCATCACGGCGCCGGTCGATGCCCGTTTGCAGCAGAGCGGACAGGTGATTGGCGGCCTGTACGAGGTGAATGCGAACAAGGTCGGAGCGGTCGACAACTACACCACGTTCGCCGACAACTTCGGCAAGCAGATCGAGCACTGGAACGGCTTCGATCTGACGATCAACGCACGCCCCGGTAACGGAATCGTGCTTCAGGGTGGAATCAGCACGGGCCGGACCAGCCTCGACAACTGCGACCTCCGGGACAAGCTCCCCGAGATCACACTGCCGCCCGGCGGCGTTGCCATCCCGCAGCAGAACTGCCACTCGGATACCAACTTCCTGACCCAGTACAAGTTCCTCGGCACATACCTGGTACCGAAGATCGATGTGCAGTTCGCCGCGACGTTCCAGTCGACCCCAGGCCCGGAGATCCAGGCAAACTACACGGTGACGTCCGGCGACATTCCTACCGGGACTCTGCCGCTGTCCGGCGGATTCCGTACCATCAACGTGAACCTCGTCGGCAAGGAGTATTCGGAGCACATCAACCAGCTCGACTTCCGGGTGGCCAAGATTCTCCGCTTCGGTCGCACGAGGACATCGCTGAACTTTGACCTCGCCAATGCCTTGAACGCCAATACGGCGAATGGCATCTTCACCACCTACGGTCCCCGCTGGCAGAATCCGACCGGGATCCTCGATCCGCGTCTCATCAAGTTGAGCGCCAACTTCGAGTTCTGATCATGTCGACTGGCGCGACCCCTCGCGTCAGGCGGGATTCGGCGTCGCACGCGAAGGGCGACCCCTCGGGTCGCGCCGGTTTACTTCATCATTCCCTGCTTGTCGAACCACGCTTGAATCAGCGCGGCCACTCGATCGGAGTTGGTGTCCATCATCAACATGTGCGAGTTGCCCGTGATGCCGGCATCGGGTAGATCGACGTGGTCGGCGACACCACCTTGACGACGGAGCGCGGCCTCGTATCGGGCGACGTTCTTTTCGATCTCGACCCAACGAGGGTAGCGCTCCATGTAATCTCCCCACACGACAAGGTGAGGTACGCCTTTGAGGCCTTGCAGATCGACCTGGTCGGGATCAGGAGCGCCCGATGGCTCGATGGCGACGATCGCCTTGATTTTGTCCGGCGCGTTCCGCGCCGCGGTGAATCCGAAATTACCGCCCTGACTGTGGACGATCGCCACGCATGGGCAAATCTTCTGAACCAGCGCATCGTAGGCCGCTTGGATGTCGGGGCCGTTGGAGCCCCACATCGGGACCATCTGCTTGACGAACTGATCGAAGTGCGCAGTGGGAAAGAGCACACCGGGAAGAGCGGTGCGCGCCGCGGGATCGGTGTGATATGACTCCAGCGGTCCGATACGGAATGTTTCCCAGGCGATCTTTTTGATCACCGTGGTTGGTTCAGTCTTGTAGATCTCAGGGAAGCGCGCCCATGTGGCGCGGCCGCGCTCCATGCCGTCGCCGATGTAGACGTCGTGTCCCGCCTTCAGGAAGAACATCTGCCATCCCGGCTGGCCGTCCGGCTTGGTTTCCCAGGTGACGCCAGTCAGGCCGCCACCGTGCACGAACAGCAGCGGGTACTTCGCACGCGGCGATGCGAGCTTGACGTACTGCACGTACATCTGGCCGGCTTCGTAGTCGCCGTTGGGATCGTAGACGGCGCCACCGCGTCCGCCTCGTGGCGTTGCGGGAAGGGCAACCCCGCTCACCGTCACGTTGCGACCGCCCACGTGCATGCTGCCGATCTCCCTGATCGACAGTGCCGCAGAGGTGTCTCCCGTCGTGGTCGTGCATCCGATGGACGCGGCCAGCAAGAGACTGACGGCGATCGTCCGCAACACGCGGGTCTCGATGCTCATGCGGTCTGTCACTGTTGCACCTCGAGCGGAGCGTACGCGAGATTGCCTGCGGCCCGAGAGGGATCACCAGATTTGGGTATTGAGACCTGCGCAGTACGTACCCCGTTCAGGTAATAACAGATCCGGGTAATAACAGATCTAGGCTTGTCATGTAGACTCTGGCCGCTGGTCGGGACACCAGGGCTGAACGGATCCGTCAGCGCAGTACTGCAGTGATGCGAACATGAAGACATATAGAGACCGGGTACGACTCAGCATCGCCTTCGGCGGCATTGTCTTCGCCGCGATGATGAGCGTTGCGTTTAGCCGAAGCAACGCTGCGCAGGCGCAGGAGCGGCTCTCCGTCTGGGACGGTGTCTACACCGAGGAGCAGGCGACGCGGGGCAAGGAACAGTACGATTACAACTGCGCGCCCTGCCACATTCACGATCTGACCGGCGACTCGATCAAGGATACGCCCGCCCTTGCCGGCGGAGATTTCCTCGACGAGTGGGCTGGCAAGACCGTTCAGGAACTGCTCGAATACATGAGCACGAACATGCCGCCTGATAGCCGCGGCAGCCTTGGCGAGAAGACGTATGCCGACGTGACCGCGTACGTCCTGCAGGCAAATAGCTTTCCGCCTGGCAAAGACCCGATCAGTAGCGATGCAGAGCGTTTGGCCAAGACGTTCATCGACCGTGAGCCGAAGAAGTAGCCTGGTGGCCGGCCGCCGTGAATTTCTCCGCCGCCTTGCGCTCGTGACGGGCTGCGTGCCTGCGTCCGTGCTGGCCTTTGCTCGATCGGGCGAGGCGCAGGTGACGATCCCCTCCGAGTTCGACACGTCACTCGAGTCGGTTGCCGTCGCATTTCGCGGTTCATCCGGGATGACGCTCGGCTACATGTCGCAGCCGAAAGCGACCGGGATGCGACCTGGGCTGGTGCTCGTTCACGATGTCGCGGGATTGACCCCGGGCATGCGCGGGGCGACGCGCAACCTCGCGAACGCAGGTTACGTCGCGGTCGCGCCGGACTTTCTCTCGCCGAAGGGAGGCACGGCGGGCTTTCGCGGTGTCGAGGCTGAGGTGCAGCGCGCCGTGAATGAGACGCCGGTATCGGCAGTCGCCGCGCAGACGACAGCGGCGCTGGCGTACGCGAAGTCTCACGGCGGATCCGGCGGCCGTGGTCTCGCGCTCGTCGGCTTCGGGTGGGGTGGTACGCAGGTGCTCCTATTTGCAGCGGGACGCACCGACGTCGTCGCGTGCGTGGCCTTCTATCCCGACCCGGTCCAGACTCTCAAGGTGGTTGGAAAGACCACCGCGCCAACGCTGGCGATTTTCGCTGGCGAGGATCCAGCCACTGCCCAGGGTGTGCAGTCGTTCGAGCAGGCCGTCACGGCCAGTCGACGCATGCACACGGTCAAGGTCTTTCCTGGGATGATGCGCGGCTTCCACGATCCGGGAGAGACCAAGATCTATAAGCCGGACGTGGCGAAAGAGGCGTGGAGTCTGGCCATTCAGCATCTCGACTCGTACACGAAAGAGAAGGCGCCTGCCAGCGGCGTCTGACGATTCTCGGTCGGCACACGCAGAAGACGATGAGGCTTTCGAGGGAGGTTCACATGAGAGCGCTTGCGCGCGGGATCAGTGTCGCACTGCTGTTTGCGGCGTGGGTCGGCGCCGCGTGGATCGTCTCGGGCAGCGCGGTCCGCGCACAGGACAAGAAAACAGTGTGGGACCGGGTCTACACGGCCGACCAGGCGACGAAGGGCAAGGTCGAGTACGACAATTTCTGTTCCGGCTGTCATGTGAAGGATCTGAGCGGCCGCGACGGCGGTGGCGAGGGGCCCGAGCTCGCGGGCGCTGCGTTCACGAAGAAATGGGACTTCCAGAATCTGAATCAGCTGTTCACCGAGATCAAGACGCGCATGCCGCGCGACCAGCCGGCAACGCTCAGTGAAGAGGCGTACCTCAACATCGTCGCCTATATCCTTCAAGCCAATAAGTACCCGGCAGGCGAGGCGGCGCTGACGGCCGACTCTTCTGCGCTATCCAACATCCTCATCGCACGGAGCGCTGCCGCGGTCAAGGCAGCCGCCGCCCAGCCAATCACGACCGGTAGTCTCGTGCAGGTGGTGGGCTGTCTTCAGAGCGGAGCGGGTGGATGGGTACTCACGCAGACAAGCGCGCCCGCGCGCACTGAAAACCCGGAGGCGTCGCCCGCCGATCAGCTGGCCAAGCTTGCCGCGGCTCCGGCGGGCGGAGCCACCATCCGGCTCCTCGGTGTGTACACATCGCTCGACGAGCAGAAGGGTCGCCGCATGGAAGCGAAGGGGTTCATCGTGAAGGATCCCGAGGGCGATCGGTTGAACGTCGTGTCGCTGGTGATGGTTGCCCCGGCGTGCACTCAATGAGTGTGCGACGTCGCGCGTTACAAGGAGTCTGGATGGCGGTGGCCCGGATCGTCGAGACGGTGGGGCTCTGCGTGATGTAGCTGGGTGGGGGGTAGTTGCCGCTCAGGACACGCCCGTGACGCTGACAGCGCAGGGTCGGCGGGCCGGCCGGCGATTCCCGGTCATCTGGAGTGGTCATTGCCGCCACCCCGGCCGGGATTACCGGGCGGGCCCACCTCAAGGACGGCGGCCGACACGACGATGTGTACGAAAAAACGTCGAATGTCTGGCGCTTCAAGTTCCCGGACGTTCGTCGCCGAGGTCGCGCCGGGTGCGGGAGGCGAGGCTCAACAGGTTCGATGACCCGGATCGTGCCTCCCCAGAAGTGCCTGCTCGAAAGGTCACCGAAAGGCGCTAACCCACTGTCAGTTAGCCCGTTTTAGGTATTGAGGGCTACCAGGGAAACGCGTATCGTCAACTCGAATAGGGCCCGTTTCTTTTGACCTGGGGCCGCAAGAGCCGCAAAGGGGGAAGTGTCATCGCATGACGCGCGGAGCCTTCCTGGTTGTGCTGTCAATCGGTATCGCAGTTATCGGGATGCGTGTGCTCCCGGAAGCCGCTGCGCATGAGGGAGAGGTGTCGGCGCAGGCGGCTGCTGCCGTCGCGACTGATGATGCAACTCGTTACGCCGGTGTGGTCAAGCAGTACTGCGCCGGCTGTCACAACGGCCGAGCCTCCACGTCAGCAACGGCGTCGGGTGTCGTCTTCGACGCGATCGATCTTAGAAACGTTGCCACTGATGCGGTGATGTGGGAGAAGGTCGTGCGGAAGCTGCGCGCCGGCGCGATGCCGCCGCCGGGTGTTCCGCACCCGGATGCCGCAACGCAAAACGATTTCGTGACGTGGCTCGAAAGTCGTCTCGACGAAGCCGCCGCCAAGCCGAATCCCGGCCGACCGGTTCTCCATCGTCTGAACCGGACGGAATACCGCAACGCGGTCCGGGACTTGTTGGCGCTGGACATCGGCGACGTCTCCGCGCTCCTGCCTCCCGACGACTCCGCTTACGGGTTCGACACGATTGCTGACTTTCTTGGTGTGTCGCAGGTCTTGCTCGAGCGGTATCTGTCCGCCGCAGGCCGGATCAGCGCGCTGGCGGTTGGTGATCTCGAAGTCGTGCCCGGCTCTGAGACCTACACCGCACGCCAGGATCTGTCACAGGACAAGCACATCGAGGGCATGCCGTTCGGAACGGTCGGCGGCGTGCAGGCCCGGCACGTGTTCCCGGTCGATGGCGACTACGTGCTGCAGGCCACGTTGTACCGCACGAACGTCGATCAGACGCGCGGTCTCGAGCACCAGCATCAGCTCGAAATCGCCGTCGATGGCGAGCGTGTGTTCCTGCAGACCATCGGTGGAACCCCGCCCGGTAATCCCGGGGGATCTGACGAGGCTGCAACCGGCCGCGGCCGCTTGCTCTCGCGCTCCGATGCCATCGATGCCGCGCTCCAGGTTCGCGTGAACGTAAAAGCCGGCCCTCGGGTTGTGACCGCCGCATTCCTGCAGCGCTCACGCGTGCAGGATTCGCGCAAAGTTCAACCCTATCGCAGCTCCTTCGATACCTATGATTCGACCGGCGTGCCGCACATCGAAACGCTGGTCGTCAAAGGGCCCTTCACGGTGGAGTCGCCCGGAGCAACGCCGAGCCGTGCGCGCGTTTTCACCTGCCGTCCGACCGCGCCCGCTCGCGAAGAGGCCTGCGCGCGTCAGATCCTCACCTCGCTCGTGCGGCGCGCCTATCGCCAGCAGGCGTCGGACACCGACATCGCTCGCGTGATGGAGTTCTATCGGAGCGGCCGCAAGGGTGGCAGCTTCGAATCCGGAATTCAGCTCGCGCTGCAGCGCATTCTGGCCAGCCCGAAGTTCGTATTGCGCGTCGAGCGCGATCCTGAAGCTGTCCCCGAGGACGCGCCCTATCGAATCAGCGACGTCGAGCTTGCCACGCGCCTGTCGTTCTTCCTGTGGAGCAGTATTCCCGACGACGAGCTACTGACTCTCGCCTCGCAGGAGAAGCTCCGCAATCCCGCAGTGCTCGAACGGCAGGTCCGTCGCATGCTCCGCGACGAGCGTGCCAGCGCGCTGGTGGACAACTTCGCCGCTCAGTGGCTGCAGCTCCGGAACCTGCAGCGCGTGACGCCCGACAACGACCTGTTTCCGCAGTTCGATGACAACCTCCGTCAGAGCTTCCGGCGCGAGGTCGAGATGCTGTTCGCCACGATCATGCGCGACGACAAGAGCGTGCTCGATCTGCTGACGGCGGACTACACCTTCGTCGACGAACGGCTCGCGCGGCACTACGGCATCGAGAACGTCTACGGCAGTCAGTTCCGGCGCGTCCAGGTGCCCGATGAGGCTCGCAAAGGGCTGCTCGGTAAAGGCGCGATGTTGCTCGTGACCTCCAACGCCGATCGGACGTCCCCGGTCGTGCGTGGCAAATGGATTCTCGACAATCTCCTGGGCATGCCGCCGCCGGCACCGCCTCCTGTCGTGCCGCCGCTCGAGCCGGTGGCCGACGATGGCCGGCCGCGTTCGATTCGGGAGCAGATGGTCCAGCACCGGGCGAGCCCGACCTGTGCGAGCTGCCACAAGCTGATGGATCCCATCGGCCTGGCGCTCGAGAACTTCGATGCGATCGGCCGCTGGCGCACATCCGACGTCGCGGGGCCGATCGACGCCACGGGCGATCTGCTCGATGGGACGCATGTGGACGGGGTGGTCGAGCTGCGCCAGGCGCTGCTGAAGCGCCCCGAGGTGTTCGTCGGCGCGATGACGGAGAAGCTGCTGACCTACGCCATCCATCGCGGCGTCGAGGCGCAGGACATGCCGACCGTTCGCGCGATCGTGCGCGACATGTCGAAACAGGATTACCGGTTTACGTCGCTCGTGATGGGCATCGTGAAGAGTCCCGCGTTCCAGATGCGGACCAAGGCCAGGGCCAGTGTCGCGGCGGTTGCCGCCAGGTGACCAGGTGAAGAGTGCGGCGACGTGCGGAGCGGTCGCGGCGATCGTTTCAGCGTCGCGCGGTGGATTCAGGCTCGGATGTGAGGAGGACGTGACGCCATGTTTGTAAGCAAGATGAGCTTGCCCCGTAGAACGTTTCTGCGCGGAATGGGAACTGCGGTGGCCCTGCCGTTGCTCGATGCCATGGTGCCGTCCCTCACGCTGTTGGCCAAGACAGCGGCAAATCCGCAGAAACGCTTCGGCGCAGTGTACATCCCGCACGGCGCGATCATGAACCTCTACACGCCGCACAACACGGGCTACGGCTTCGACTTCACGCCCATCCTGAAGCCGCTCGAGCCGCACAAGGAAAACGTCGTCGTGGTCAGCAACCTGGATCGTCCGGGGATCGACGACAGCCACGCGACCGCGTCGGCGGCCTGGCTGAGCGGGGCGGTCGCCAAGAAAACCGAGGGGCAGGACTTCCGTCTCGGGCAGACAGTCGATCAGGTCATCGCGAAGCAGATCGGGGGCGACACGCCGTTCCCGTCGATCGAGGTGGCCACCGAGAACCTCGATGGTTACGTTGGCGGCTGCAGCCCGGGTTATGCGTGCGCGTACATGAACACGATCTCGTGGACCTCGGAGACCTCGCCGGTTCCGATGGAGATCAATCCGCGCGTGGTGTTCGAGCGCCTGTTCGGCCGCCCTGGGACCTACGAACAGCGGATGGCGCGCGCGAAGCAGGATGCCAGCATCCTCGACTCGGTGACCGAGGATCTCGGCGATCTCGAGCGCGGACTGGGACCCCGTGACAAGACGCGGCTGAACGAGTATCTCGAGAACGTGCGTGAGATCGAGCAGCGGATTCAGCGGACCGAAGCACGGAACAAGGACGATGCGAACTTGCCGCTGGACGCACCGATCGGAATTCCCGAGTCATATCAGGAGCATGTCGGCCTGCTGTTCGATCTGATGGCGGTGGCCTATGAGGCCGATCTGACTCGCGTCTTCACGTTCATGATGGCGCGCGAGGCGAGCATGAAGACGTATCCGGAGGTCGGCATTACCGAGCCGCACCACACCATCTCGCATCATCGCGAGAAGGCGGACGTCAAGATGGCTCACGCCTCGCTGAACGCGTACCACATGTCGATGTTTGCCAAGTTCGTCGCGAAGCTGAAGGCAACACCGGACGGCGACGGCACATTGCTCGACCACTCGCTGGTGTTCTACGGCAGCGGTATGAGCAACGCCAACGTGCACGGTCCGTATCCGCTTCCGTTGGTCGTGGCTGGCGGATGGCAAGGCAAAGGACATCGCCACATGATTACAAACGAGCGGACGCCGCTCGGCAACCTGTGGGTTGGTGTCGCCGATATGTTCGGGTGTCCCGAGCATACGTTTGGCGAGAGTACCGGACGGATCTCGCTCGTCTAGCTTGCTCGTGCGCTTACGGGTGCCGCGGCGGGTCTTCCGGCCCGCCGTCGCACCGCGGCTTAAATCACGGCGGGTTTCGCGACCCGGCCCAGGTCACGTCGAGATGCTTCTCCCATGCGCCTGAGACTTTGCACCGCTCTCGTTGCCGTCGCGTTCGCCGCGATGCCGCGCGTTGCTGCTGCCGACTCGCCGCTGATTACGGCGATCAAGAACCAGGACCGTCAGGCGGCGCGGTCGCTGCTCAAGCAGAAGGCGCTCGTCACGCAGGCGGAACCGGATGGGACGACGGCGCTGCATTGGGCGGTGCGCATCGATGACCTCGACCTCGTTCAGGCGCTGCTCCGCGCGGGCGCCACGAACGTCGCCAACCGGTACGGGACGACTCCTCTCGAACTGGCCGCGTTGAACGGAAGTCCGCGTGTCATCGAGGTGCTGCTGCAGGCCGGCGCTGACGCCCAAACGTCAACGGCTGAAGGCGAGACCGTGCTCATGACGGCCTCGCGCACCGGAAGCGTGGAGGCGATGCGTGTGCTGCTCACGCACGGCGCCGATCCGAATGCGCACGAGAAGTGGTACGGCGAAACGGCGCTGATCTGGGCCGCGGCGGAGAATCACGCACCGGCTGTGCGACTGCTCCTCGAGGCGGGCGCGAAGGTCGACCTCGCCAGCAAGAAGATGGTATTCCCGCGCAAGGTCGGCGGCCAGACGACGCTTCCCGTCGGGGCGATGACGCCGCTGATGTACACGGCGCGTCAGGGTGCGCTCGAAGGCGCCCGGGCCCTGATCGAGGGCGGGGCCAATCTCGATATTCAGGATCCGGACGGGACAACAGCCGTGGTCTTCGCGATTATCAATGGCCACTACGACGTGGCGGCAATGCTCGTCGAGAAGGGCGCCGATCCCAACATCGCCGACACGAGTGGGATGGCCGGGCTCTATGCAGCGGTCGACATGAACACCTTGCCGTTCATGCATGGACGACCTTACCCGAAGCCCTCCGGTCGTCTCAGCGTCGTGGACATGGTGAAGGTGCTGCTGGCGCACGGGGCCAACGTCAATCAGCCGCTGAAGACGCCGCTGCTGCGACGTCACAACAACACGAGCACGCAGAGTCTCAGTGAGGGAACGACGCCGATCATTCGTGCCGCCGCGTCAGGCGACGTGACGCTCATGCACCTGCTCAAGGAGCACGGTGCGGACCCGGCAGCGCGGCTGAAGAACGGCACCACGATGTTGATGCTCGCGGCTGGCTTCGGACGGCGGGGAGACCACAACGCCGATGCCCAGGAGTACGAGCGGGGAACGCCCCAGGAGTTGCTGCGCGCGGTGAAGGTGTCGGTGGAGGAGTTGGGGCTGGATCCCAACGCGGCCAACGAGCAGGGTGATACCGCCCTCCACGTCGCGCACAGTGCAGACATCGTCCGCTACCTTGCTGCGCATGGCGCACGGCTCGACGCGAAGAACAAGCGCGGGCAGACGCCGCTTCAGGCGGCACTGGCGCGGGTCGACCGCAGCGACCGACAGCTTCGCCCCGACGCCGTCGCAGCATTGAAAGAGCTTTCGGGTGCGGCTCCGGCCGCTGCGACCGGGAGTACGTCGACTGGCACTGTGCAGACGACTGGCACTGTGCAGACGACTGGCACTGTGCAGACGGGCGGTACTGAGACGGCAGGGGCCACGCAAGGGCGCCGAACACCGTAGTTCGTAGTGTCCGGCTTCAGCCGGACCGCAGGCAATCGGGTAGTACGGATGAACAGATACGTCCTCGGATCCATCGCGGCATTGTGGCTGGTGATGGCCGCTGCCGGCGCTACTCAGGCGCCGCAACCGCCAAGCGCCGCGAAAACCGCCTCGCCGGCGCCACCAGCCGACGTTGTGAAGCAATACTGCCTCGGCTGTCATAGCGAGCGTGTGAAGGCGGGTGGCCTCGCACTCGAAGGGGTGGACCTGTCCAAACCGGCGGCCCACGGTGAGGTACTCGAGAAAGTCGCTCTGAAGGTCCGGGGTGGACTGATGCCGCCGGCAGGCAGTCCGCGGCCATCGGCAGAAGCGCGGACAGCCCTGGTCTCTTATCTCGAAACATCGCTCGACGCCGCCGCTGCCGCAAAGCCGAACCCCGGCCGCCCGGCGCTGCATCGCCTCAATCGCGCCGAGTACGCCAACGCGATTCGCGATCTGCTGGCGCTCGACATCGATCCCGCGGTTCTCCTGCCGCCTGACGATTCGAGTGACGGCTTCGACAACAACGCGGACGTTCTCGGCGTCTCGCCGGCGCTGCTCGAGCGCTACCTTGCGGCCGCCCGCAAGATCGGTGCACTCGCCCTGGGAGATTCGGAGGCGACCCCGTCCACCGAAGTCTACCGGGCGCCGCCCGACATGTCGCAGTCGCAGCACCGCGAGGGTCTGCCCCTCGGAACGCAGGGCGGGCTGGTGGCGAAGCATACGTTCCCGAGCGATGGCGAATACCTCATCAAGGTGAAACTGCAGGAGACCACGCTCGGTCAGATTCGCGGCCTCGAGTATGTCAATCAAGTCGAGGTGCTGCTCGACGGCGAGCGGATTCATCTGGCTGAAGTTGGCGGAGAAGAGGATTTCGTTGGTTCTGCCGACAACGCCACCGACGTGCTGAACAACATCGGTGCACGGTTGACGGTCCGGGTGCCGATCACCGCCGGTCCCCACGCCCTCGCTGTGTCCTTTGTCGGACGCAGCGCCACGCAGGGCGGGCAGCGGCTACAGTATTTCCGCCGCACCAATGTCGACACGACCGACCACACAGGCTTCGCGCACATAGAGAACGTCAGCATCGCCGGACCGTTCAATCCGACCGGAGCTGGTCGCACGCCGAGTCGCGATCGCATTCTGGCCTGTCGTCCAACGGTACCGTCACAAGAAGCAGGATGTGCGCGACAGATCATCGAGACACTGGCGCGCCGCGCGTATCGTCGCCCGGTGACGGCGGCCGAGGTGAATCGGCTGCTGGTGTTCTACGAGACCGGGCGCAAGGACGCAACGTTCGAGCGGGGTATCGAGCGCGCCCTGCGCAGCATTCTCTCGAGCCCGAAGTTCATCTTCCGCGCGGAGCAGGATGCTCCGGCGCCGGCCGGCACCGTCTATCCAATCAGCGATCTCGAGTTGGCCTCGCGTCTTTCGTTCTTCTTGTGGAGCAGTATCCCCGACGACGAACTGATTGAGGCGGCGCGTCGCGGGTCACTGCGGCAGCCGTCCGTACTCGAACGTCAGGTTCGCCGGATGCTGGCGGACCGCCGTTCTGACGCGCTGGTGGCGAACTTCGCCGGGCAGTGGCTGCAGCTGCGCAATCTGCGGGCGTCGATCCCGGATCAGAACGACTTCCCCAATTTCGACGACAACCTGCGTCAGGCATTTCGCCGCGAGACCGAGCTGCTGTTTCAAAGCATCGTTCGCGGGGACCGGAGCGTGCTCGAGCTGCTCACGGCCGATTACACCTTCGTCAACGAGCGGCTGGCGCGGCACTACGGAATTCCGCACGTCTACGGCAGCCACTTCCGGCGCGTCGCGGTCACCGACGATGCGCGACGGGGGTTGCTGGGGCACGGGAGCATCCTGCTGCTGACGTCGCATCCCGATCGGACGTCGCCGGTGTTGCGCGGCAAGTGGATCCTCGACAATTTACTCGGCACTCCGCCGCCGCCCGCGCCCGCAAACGTCCCGGCGCTCGAAGAGAGCCAGGGACAGACACCACGCACTGTGCGCGAGCAGATGGAGATTCACCGCAAGAGCCCGGCGTGTGCCAGCTGCCACCGGGTGATGGACCCGCTCGGCCTCGCTCTCGAGAACTTCGATGCCGTCGGCGCGTGGCGCACCCGCGATGCCGGCACCGCGATCGACGCGACCGTGGAGCTCAACGACGCCACCAAGGTCGACGGAGTCATGGGGCTGCGGCAGGCCCTGCTGGCCAGGCGCGACATGTTTGCGAGCACGATGGCCGAAAAGATGCTGACGTATGCACTTGGCCGCGGGTTGGAGTATTACGATCAGCCAGTGGTGCGCGCGGTTGCGCGCGACGTCGCACGGCAGGACTATCGATTTTCGGCGTTGGTCGTGAGTATCGCGAATAGCATGCCGTTTCGGATGAGGACGAACCCTGCGCCAGAGGCCGGCGATTCGAGCCGGGCTACGGCAGCGCCGTGAAGGGGGTCAGGCCCCTTCTCCGTTTTGCAGACGAGGAGTACAGCTGATGTTCGTAACCAAGACGTCGTTGCCACGAAGAACCTTCCTGCGTGGTCTGGGTGTGGCGATGGGGCTGCCGTTGCTCGACGCCATGGTGCCGGCGCTCACGGTCGTGGGCAGAACCGCGGCCAACCCCAAGTACCGCTTCGGGGCCATCTACGTGCCGCACGGCATGATCATGGATCAGTGGACTCCTGATGCGGTCGGCGCACTCGAACTCAAGCCGATCATGGCGCCGCTCACGCCCTTCAAGGAACAGATGCTGGTGGTCAGCAATCTGGCGCGACCGGAGGATGGGTTCGATACCAATCACGCCGGCGCCCCTGCATCATGGCTGACGGGAGTCGCCCCCAAGCGCACCGACGGTCCCGACTTCAGCCTCGGGGTCACGGTCGATCAGGTCATCGCCGGCCGCATCGGACAGGACACGACGTTTCCCTCGCTCGAAGTCGCGACCGAAGACTTCACGGCGCTCCTCGGTTCGTGTGCGCCAGGTTATAGCTGTGCCTACGCCAACACCCTGAGCTGGCAGGGGCCGACCTCGCCTCTTCCGATGGAGATCAACCCTCGCTCCCTGTTCGAGCGGATGTTCGGCGGCGGCAGCACGGCGGAGCAGCGGCGCGCCCGGATGAAGGAAGACCGCAGCGTTCTCGATTTCGTCGAGGAGGACATCGCGCAGCTCGAACGCGGTATCGGCCAGACCGATCGCGTCCGCCTCGGCCAGTATCTCGAGAACGTGCGCGAGGTCGAGCGGCGCATTCAGCGGGCGGAACATCAGGCGCAGACCTCTGTGGAAGTGCCCGACGCCCCGGTTGGCGTACCGGAGTCGTACGAGGAGCACGTGGGCCTACTCTACGATCTGCTCGCGCTCGCGTACGAGACGGACCTCACCCGCGTGTTCACATTCATGATGGCGCGGGAGCTGAGCCAGCGGACCTATCCACACATCGACGCGACGTTGCCGCATCACATGCTGTCGCACCATGCGAACAACCCCGATCGCATCGCGGCGCACGCGCGCGTCAACACCTATCACGCGCAGCTGTTCGGGAAGTTCCTGGAACGGCTCCGCTCGACACCGGACGGCGACGGCACGCTGCTGGATCACTCGATGATCCTGTATGGCAGCGGCATGGGCAATGGCAACGTGCACGCGGCGTATCCACTGCCAATGCTCCTGGTCGGTGGCAAGGCGCTGGTGAGCGGCAACCGCCATGTGCAGGCCCCGGAGAACAGCCCGAACGCCAACCTGATGCTGAGCATGGTGGACAAGTTCGGGATCGAACAGGAGCGCTTCGGCGTGAGCACCGGCCGGGTCGAGATCTGAGCGTGCGGAGACCGATGCGTCAACTCGCGGCAGCGCTGTTGCTCGTGTTCGCCGCGCGCGCTCCTCTTGGGGCCGCCGGCGATCTTCGTCTCGTCAACGCGGTGAAGGACGGAGATCGCCAGACCGTTCGCCACTTGCTGCGTGCGAAAGTGGCGGTCGATTCGGCGGAGCCCGACGGCACGACGCCTCTCCACTGGGCCGTCCGTTTCGGAGATCTCGAGACCGCGAAGCTGCTCATTGCGGCCGGCGCACGCCCTGCGACCGCCAATCGCTACGGCGTCACACCGCTCGCGCTGGCGGCCACCAATGGCGACGCGCCTGCGGTCGAGATGCTGCTCGACGCCGGCGCCGATCCCAACACCACATCGTCGGACGGCGAGACCGTGTTGATGACGGCCGCGCGCACCGGGCGTGTTGAAGCGGCGCGCGCGCTGCTGATTCGCGGCGCCAACGTGAACGCCGCCGAGACCTGGATGGGCGAGACAGCCTTGATGTGGGCCGCGGCGGAAGGACACGCGCCCATGGTCAAGCTCCTGGCCGAGGCGGGGGCGTCCTTGAATGCGCGGTCGACCGCGCTGCAGTTTCCGAAGATTACGTTCAACGGCAGCACGATGGTGTCGACGCCGCTGCCGCGCGGTGGGATGACCGCGATGCTGATCGCGGCGCGTGAGAATGCGATCGACGGCGTGCGTGCGCTGGTCGAAGCGGGCGCCGACCTGAATCTTCCGGACACCGAGGGTACGACGCCGCTCATCATGGCGATCGTCAACCGCCACAACGACGTGGCCGCGTTGCTCATCGAAAAGGGGGCCGACCTGAACGCCGCTGATTCGACGGGTACGACCGCGCTCTACGCCGCCATCGAACTGCGTCAGCTCGGGTCGTTGATCAATCGGCCGACGCCGAAGCCGACGGGAGAGATCGACAGCCTCGCGATCGTGTCGATGCTGCTCGATCGTGGAGCCAACGCGAACGCGCGTTTGCGCCTGCCCACGCTGCCCAGATTCCACAACGCCGGTGACGCCCAGCTCGGTGAAGGCGCGACTCCCTTGATGCGCGCGGCACGTGGCAAGGATATCCCAGTCATGCGCGCGCTGCTGGCAAAGGGGGCGGATCCGAACCTGGCGACCAAGAACTACATGACGGCCCTGATGTTTGCGTCCACTGGCGGTGGGAGAAACAGGGGGCCGGAAGCGCAGACTATCGAGGCCGTCAAGCTGTGCCTCGAGCATGGCGCCGATGTTCGCGCGTTCGACAACCAGGGAGCAACGGCTCTGCATACGGCCGCTGCAGCCGGCATGGACGCGCTCGTCACGCTGCTCGTCGAGCATGGCGCCGATCTCGACTTGCAGGACAAGTCCGGTAGAACGCCCCTCGATATCGCCATGGGCGTTTCGCCAACCGGGTTCGTGGGACGACGAGGTGCGGCACCTGGCCAGGTGCGCGAGAGCACCGCGGCGCTGCTGAAGGCACTCGCCGCACGAGCGGAGAGCGCGGCCAAGGAGAAATGAACGATGCGTCGTAACCGGATCCTGGCCGTCCTGGCTGTTGCAGCGATCGGATCGGCGTGGGCCTCGCCGGTCGGCCACGCGCAACGCGCCGCGGCAGACGAGACCTTGCCGCGGATTTGGACCGGCGTGTATACCGAAGCTCAGGCCGAGGAGGGCAAGGTTCCGTTCACCGGCCTCTGCCGCCGCTGCCACAGCGACAACCTCGAGGGAAGCGAACGAGGTCCGGCGCTGAAGGGCGACTTGTTCATGTCCAACTGGGATCAGCAGGATCTCGATCGGTTGCGCGCCAAGATTCGCGACACGATGCCGCCGGACGATCCCGGCAAGCTGAACGAAAACGACTACGTCGGCCTCGTGAGTTACATCCTCAAGGCCAACGGGTATCCCTCAGGCTCCGCGAACCTGGAGAGCGGAGCGCTCAGTTCGATTCAGTTGGTGCGCAAGCCGGGAGAGGAACGCGAGTTGCGTAGCTTCTCGTTGGTACAGGTTGTTGGCTGTCTGTCGCAGGAGTCGGATCGTTCGTGGGTGGTCACTCGTGCGAGCGAACCTGTCCTGACGCGCGATCGGCCATCGAACGCCGAGGAGTTGAAGCGCGCCGATGCCAAGCCGCTCGGCGCGCAGACGTTCCAGCTGGTCAGCGTGTTGCCGTTTCACCCGGACGCCAGTGCAGGCCGCAAGATCGAGGTCAAGGGTCTCCTGTACAAGTCGGCGACCAAGAGTCGCGTCAACGTGAGCTCACTGCAGCCCGTTGGCTCGTGCAGCTAGCGAGCAAAGGCGGCGGAAGACCGACTGGCATGCGTGTCTTCGCGTTCTCCGTCGCGGCATGTTGCTGGGGGCTCTTCACGGCGACTGCACACCTCCAGGACGTGCCGCGTAACCCGTATACCCAGCCTGCCACGGCGTACTACGACGTCGAGCGGTGGCCCATGCCGTTCTCGCAGCCAGGGCACATCCGGGCGTCCAATACCGGCATCTTCGTCGAATCTCCCGATCGCATCTACCTGATCACGCGCGGTGAGATCCGGCTGCCCGACCAGGTGCCTGCCGATTTCAACGGTGCGATCGGATCGCTTCCCGAACAAACACTACGACAGCAGAAGCCCGAGCTTCGCGACTGCATCGTTGTCGCAAACGCAAGGGGAGAGATCCTCGAACGCTGGACGCAGCACGATCATCTCTTCGCAAAGGGCGGGCGCGGTCCGCACCGCATCAAGATCAGCCCGTACGACCCGAAGCGGCACGTGTGGGTGGTCGACGATTCGGGGCAGCAGATCTTCAAGTTCACGAACGATGGCAAGCAGCTCGTGATGACACTTGGAGAGGCGGGCGTCCGCGGAACAGACGAGACACACTTCAGCGGACCTACCGATCTGGCGTGGTTACCCGATGGCAGCTTTCTAGTCGCCGATGGGTACGTGAACTCACGCATCGTGAAGTTCGACAACAACGGCAAGTACCTGATGTCGTGGGGAAGCAAGGGCATCGAGCCGGGTCAGTTCAACCTGGTGCACGGCATCGACGTCGATCGGAATCGCCGGGTCTACGTCGCTGATGGGCACAACAGCCGGATCCAGGTGTTCGACGAGAACGGCAAGTTCCTCGATCAGTGGCAGAACATCTGGCGCCCAGATTTCATCATGGTCTCAGCGGATCAACACCTGTGGATTGCGGCGGGTGCGACCGACATGATGTTGAAGTACGACCTGAACGGGAAGCTGCTGGAGGCCTGGGGTACGCCCGGGCCTGCACCCGGGGCATTCCAGGACATTCACGGGTTCGGTCTCGACGCCGCAGGGACCTTCTACGCGGCGGAAGCGGCAGGGGGCAGAACGCAGAAGTTCACGCCGAGGCGAGGCGCGAACGCGGCCAAACTGGTTGGCGTGCCGCCGCCGCTGGCATCGCCAACCCGCCGCTGATTCGCGCGTTACTTCGTGGCGGCGGCGCTCTCGGCCGGGAAGTACAGCCGCTCCTTGATCCGCCAGCCTTGCGGTGTCTTCACGTACGTGTCCTCGTAGTGCCCACCGTTGTCACGCAGATAGGCCAGGCCATGCACGGTGCCATCTGCGTTTGGCGTCAGCTTCAGCCCTGACGTTCGAAACGGTTTCTTGTCCGAGAACATCGTGCGCGGACCGATCGTCGCCTGATACTCGCCGTAGAGATTCTCGTAGTAGCCGTGGTCGTCGCCTGCGAGCTGCCGGAGATCGATGAAGTCCTCGGTGGTCAGCTTGGCCGCCACTTCCGCATCTGAGACCACGTTCCGCGACTTGAACTTCCATCCCTTCGGCGTCCTCACGTACACATCGTCGTAGTAGCCGCCGCCCTGGCTGTTGATGATTCGGGCTTTCGCGCCTTCGGGTGATTGTTCGATGACCGGCTCGGGAAACCTGTTGCCCCGGCCGGCGCCGCCACCCGCTGGCTGCGCCGTTGCGGATGCCTCGGGCTTGCTGTCGCAACGGTCGTAGCTGAGGACCATCTCCATCAGCGACTGGCGATCGCGAACTTCTCCACGGGAGCTGCTACCGAAGTAACCGCCAGGCGTGGCGAACAGGTCGGCGTACTTTTCCGGCTGACAGCCAAGCAGCGCAGGCCCATAGGCGGCTGACAGCGCCAGTATCTCGGCTCGATCCTTGTCGCTGAGCGTCATGTCGACTTTCGTCTGGGCGCTCGCACTACTCGCCATGCTCAAGACGGTGATCAGCGCCGGCCAGACGTGTCGTTGGATTTTCATCATGCGTTGCCTCTCGTGCTAGACGTCTTGAAGGGTCTGAATCCGTGCGAATGAGTCAAGTTTCCGTTCCATCTTTCAAGACATCTCGCCCGCACGGAGTGCGGGCAGGAGATACTGCCACTAGCGAGGCGGAGCCTCGCTAGTTATCGCGGCACCGGTTTCGCGTACAACTCGACTGTCGAAAAATTCGCCGAGCCGGCAACCCCGTGCCCGCCACCGGGCGCGAGCGTCGCCAGTCCGACTTCATCGACCTTGCTCAGATCCGGCTTCTCGACTGGCGCGAGGACGACGACCAGTTTTGGGTCCAGTTTGAACCACTTCATGCCGCTGAACGAGATCTCCACGAGCATGAACTCATCGTCGGTCGAGATCGCTCGATTGCCCACCAGCATGGTCCCATCCGCCAGCTTCACGACCGGGTGGAGTGAATGGATGGCGTTGGTGCGAACGAGCCACTGCAACCGCGCCAGGCCGGTCAGGTCGACGTAGTTGCGTTTGTCGCGCAGCGTGACGGCGACGGGAGACGTCGCCATCCCGGTCCACAGATCGATGCGGCCCTCATGTCGAGCCGCCCGGATGACTTTCGAATCGGGTCCGTAGAGCTTCGCTTCTATGCGGTCGTTCGTGACGACATAGGGCGTGAAGCGCTGGTTGACGTCGTTTCTCTCGCCTTCGTACGGCGGCTCTCTCCAGACCTCCTTGAAGAGGAGTGGGGGGCGCGTGGCCGGCGGCTGCTGGGGAAAGGCAGGTGACACCCACGCGACAAGGCCGAGGCCGAGGAGGAGTCGTCGAACGTGCAGTCCGGATCGCATCAAAGGTTCTCCCTCACGCGTTGCTGCTTGTAGCACGGGCCGCATGCTCCCCGCCATCCCCAACTTCGGGGTGTTTCCGGATGAGCAGACACTGCCGACCAGCCGAGGGGCTTTGCGGGATAGCAAGGGCAAAGCCCCTTGGCTGGTTCCGGAGGTAGTATGAGCCCCAACATGAGTTCATATCGCTGCCGCCACATACCGATGTTCGCCGTAACCGCCTCACTGCTGTTGACCGCTACGATCGCTGCGCAGGGTCCTGCTCAGCGCTCGCACGACGAGTCAGCAGCACTCGGTGCCGATGGCTTCTTCACGACGAGCGACGGCGTCAGGCTCCACTACCGATCGAAGGGCACGGGCCGTCCCATCGTGTTCGTTCCCGGCTGGACGTTGCCAGGAGACATCTGGGAGCCGCAGATTCGCGAGTTCTCCACGCGCTACCGGACGATTGCCCTCGATCCCAGGGCACAAGGCAGTTCGGACATGACGGGCGAAGGCCTGTTCAACGGACGGCGTGGACGCGACGTGCGCGAACTGCTGGAGCACCTGAACCTCTCAGATGCTGTCCTCGTCGGGTGGTCGATGGGTGTGCGTGAAGTGCTGACGTCGATCGGTCAGTCGGGCAGTGCCCGTGTGAGCGCTCTCGCGTTAGTGGAAGGCGACCTGTGGGTGCAGGGCGATCCTGTGACCCGCATGGACCTGGTGAGGCGGATGCAGGCCGATCGCCTGGCCTTCACCAAAGAGTTCGTCCGCGGGATGTACGTGCAGCCCCAGGGCCAGGAGTACTTCGATCGCGTCACCGAGATGTCGATGAAGACGCCGACCAGCGCCGCGGCAACGTTGATGGTGGCATCCGCAATCGGGCCCGACAGCGACATGCGTCAGTTCTTCAGCAAGATCGACAAGCCGCTTCTGTATGTCGGTGTGCTGGCCAAGAAGGCGCAGACGGATGTGCTGAAGGCAGCGGTGCCGTCGGCGCGGATCGAGTTGCTCCCTGATGCCGGTCACGCGCTGTTCGTCGACCAGGCGCAACGCTTCAATGCGTTGCTCGAGGAGTTGATCGCCAGCAGCGCAAAGCGGTAATTCCAGGTGCGGCTAAAGCCGGACTCTACATCTCAGTTTGACGCCGGCAACGTCCTTGGCGCGCAGCCGTCGCACGGCTCGAACAGCGATATGAAGAAGTTGTTCGGGTCCGCGACCAGCGCTCCCTTGAAATTCGGCGGGATGGGAACGGCAACGCCGCCGTGTGATACCACCGACAGCCCGGCGCTTTTCACGCTCTTGACCAGCTCATCGATCCCCTGAGTGCGCAGCTGGAGCCGTGTCGCACCGCGATCCTGGATTCGCATTTTGAGCGGCTTTCGGTCCACACCCTTGAACTCGACGAATTCGATCCACAGCGTCGAGTTCTTCGCCTGGACCCGGCTGCGTCGAACCTCCGCCTGCGCAAGCCCGGTCAACGCCTGCATCGACTGATCGGCCGTAAAGGCGGTCTCGCCTTCGACTTTGAATCCGAGCACATCGCGATAGATCTGCTTCGTGCGATCCATGTCGTTGACCGCAATCGACGCGCGGATGTCGACGATGTTGCCGGCCGGCGCGGACGCTGGGATGGACGCGGGCTGGCGGATCTCGATGAATCGATTGTCGATGTCGCGGATCACGATGGCGCGCGTTCCGTCGGCGAACGTTACCGGTTTGCCGCCCGTCGTCACGATCGGCTTGTTCACCTGCTTCACCCTGGCGAGCGTTGCGTCGACATCGCGAACGACAAGCACGAGCGTCGCATTGCCCGGGTCCTGGATCCGCAGCTGCATCGTCTTATGGTCGACGTTCTGAATCTCCATTGCCTCGACACCCGTCCTGATGCCAGGCACTCGTGCCGACTGGTGGCGTTCTTTCGCTCCCGGGATATCGAACATGGCAAAGAGCCGCGGGTTCGGATTGTTGTACGGCCGTCCACCCGATTCAGGAAGAGGAGGAACCTCCATGCCGAACACGTCGTGGTAGAAGGCCAGAGACTTGTCCATGTCCTCCACGAACGGTGTGAACGCGCCGGTGTCGATGACGCCGGGCTTGCCGGTCGCGGCGGGCGCAGATGTCTGCCCCGCGCTCATCGCGCCGGCAAATTCCAACATCGCGCACATGACCGCTGCGACAGCCGCGTATTTCCTGAAACTACTCATGACGTGTCCTCCAAGCCGGTTCAGCCGGCCCTGTGCGCTCATCTGTCGCGCGCTGGCCTCACTGAATCTTGTCGAGTCCCTCGGTGATCTCGATGTAGGTGCCCCATGGATCGGTGATGAAGCCGATCGACGCATTGAGATCCGGCACATCCCGCACGTTCACCGGCTTGATGCCCATCGCTTCGACCTTCTTGAGAAACTGCGCGATGTTGTCGACCTCGAACCCGATGTGATCGACCACGCGCCCTTGAATGCCGACGACTGGAGTAGGCGAGGGAGAGAAGTTCAGGGCGACACCGGGCAGCGTCGCTGATGGGAATGTGCCTCCCGGTGGCGCGGCCTTCGCTCCGAAAACCTTGATGTACCACGCCTGCATGTCGTTATTCTGCGGACCGAAGAAATGCACGTGATGGAGCGCGACCGGCGTCTTCTGCTCCTTGCTCTCGACGATCTCTACCTTCAGATCGTCCGGACCGATCACGAATGCGATGGCCCGTCCCGGTTGCGTGCCGACGTCGTCCTTCACTTCCCACGCCGGCGGCGCTTCCTCGCGCGTGACCATCTTGTAGCCGTTCGCCTTCAGCTTGTTGACCGTTTGCCGAATGTCGGGCACCGAAAAGCCGAGATGGTTGACTGACGTTCCCCGCGTGCCGCCCTTCGGGGCCTGCTCGCGAATGAAGACGAGCACGTTTGGGAACTTGACGATCTCGCGTCCGGCCACGGTTATCGGGACACCGCCCAGGGTGTCGACGAAGAACTTCTTGTGCTCGGCGATACTGGTCGCGTTGATGTGATGATGGCCGTAGGCGACCGGCCCCTCCTTGGCCGCGTAGAGTTGCGCCGACGCTGGAGAAGCGGTGACGAGCAGGAACAGGCCCAGCGCGAGTGTCATCAGCGTGCAGTTCATCAGTGCTCCTTGTCAGTCCCTGACCGGCGTCGATGGTGGTGCGAACCTTTCCCCTGTGGTGATCGCAGAAGGCTCTCTCCGAAGCTGACGACTCTCGGTTGGTTGTGGTGATCGATGGGATCTGCCGCCGCCAATTTATATGCAAGCGGATGCGTTGTCGACAGCACTCACTTGGCTAACCAGAATTTGGTAACCCGTTCCGTGCTATCCGGCTGGATTTCCTCCGCGTGCCGCAGCGCTCGAACCACGTCCGCGATGCGATAGCGGTCGAGGTAGACCGCCGCAAGAGCGGTGGTCCGTGGCTCCCGTTTCTCTGCTAGCGAATGCTACTTACCACGATCGGGGTACCTCGGGGACCTGCGATTTCCGGCTATTCTACACGGCGCTTCCGGGGAGAAACGCACATGCATGCCCATCGCTCTTCAGTGTCCCGCCCGCACGGAGTGCGGGCAAGAGATGCTGCCCCGGCGAGGCGGAGCCGCATGCTCGGTCTCAGGCGCAGCCTCGCCGGCGTCGGGCTCGCGCCGGCAATCGCCATCCTGATCGGGTTGCTGTCGCCAATCCACACGCACGCGCAGGACGCGTCGTCCTCATCCTCTTGCGAGCGGCTGGTGTCGAGCGCTCTGCCGAACACGACGATTGCATCGGCTCAGCCGGTGGCTGCAGGCTCCTTCACGCCTCCCTCAGCAGGCGGAGCGCCCGCCGCAGCCTTCTCGGACTTGCCAGCGTTCTGCCGGGTCGTCGCGTCGATACGGTTGTTGAACTCGGATGTGAAGTTCGAGGTATGGATGCCGTCGCAGGGCTGGACCGGTGATTTCCTTCCCGCCGGAAGTTCGTTCTGGGGCGGACCGATTCCGTTCGCCCGGATGCGCGAGGTCCTCAAGACGGGTGCGGTCACCGTGGGCACGAACCTCGGAATCGAGGGATTCAGCGGTCCCAGCTTCGCCATCGATCACCCGGAGAAGCTCGAGAACCTGAAGATGGAGCCGCTGCATGCGGTCGTTGAGCGGGCCAAGGCGCTGATGGCGGTGTTCTACGGGAGCGGGCCGAAGTTCACGGTGATGAACGAATGCGGTGGCGGCGGATCGAGGGACGTCATGGCGATGGTCCAGCGTTTCCCCGCGGACCTCGATGCGGCGGTATCCGTGAACTTCACCAACTACGGCACACGGCACGGTGTCTCGCAGATGTGGCTTCACGCAGCCACACACCGATCGGCGGATGCCTTCATACCGGCGAGCAAGCTGCCGATGCTCCATCGCGCCGTCCTCAACGCATGTGACATGAACGACGGGGTGAAAGACAACGTCATCGAGAACCCCAAGCAGTGCAAATTCGATCCAGCTATCCTCCAGTGCAAAGGTGGTGACAACGCGGAGTGCCTGACATCCGCTCAGGTCGAGTCGGTGCGGCAGATCTATCGGACGCCGCGTCACGCGAGGACGCAGGAGGAGATCTACGGCCCGATGGAGCCGGGCAGCGAGCTCGGATGGGCCGACGTGATCGGCGGCCCGGATCCCTACCGCTACTCGCTCGCGTATTACCGCTACCTGGTCTACAAGGATCCGGCCTGGACCTATAGCAAGAAACCAGCGAACTTCGACGCCGACATCGATCGCGCTGAGAGCGCGGCGAATGTCGCGATCAATCACACGAATCCCGATGTGAGCGGATTCGTCACACGTGGCGGCAAGTTGCTTCTCGTCGGCGGCTGGAAAGATGATCTGCCGCCGCAGAACGTCGTCACGTATTACGACAACGTGGTCAAGACGATCGGCGCCGGTCAGGCACGCGACTCGGTGCGCCTGTTCATGGTGCCAGGCATGCATCACTGTTTCGGCGGGACCTATCCGGGCGCGTATCAGGTGGACTTCGATCCCGTCGAAGCCGTCAGGGGATGGAAAGCATCAGGCAAGGCACCGGATCAGATCGTCGTCACGACATCCGGCACAGGGTGGCCGACACGGAAGCGGCTGGTGTGCGCGTATCCCAACGTCTCCAAGTACAAGGGGAGCGGCGATACGGCGGATCCAGCGAACTTCACGTGCGGCAGGCCTTGAGCGTCGCACGCGCTTCGTTCGTCCACGTTTCACAGAAAGGGATATCGATGTCGCTTGTCAAAACGATGGCCGTATGCACGGCGATGCTCTCATTGAGCGCAGCGGCCGGTGCGCAGCAGGCCTCTACGCTGACAGCCCAGGACCGCGCCGACATCCACGAGTTGGTGGCGAAGTATCAGCGGGCGCTGACGACGTGCGCGAGCCAGGAGTACGCCTCGCTGTTCGTGCCCGATGGCGTTTTCATCAGCGACGACTTCCGCGGCAAGCGTCACCGCGAGATGTACGGGCCCAACGGCGGCAAGCTGGTTGGCCGTGCAAAGCTCGCAGAGCTGGTTGAGACAGAGGACTTCTGTCTCGACACGTCTCAGAAACGATCGGCACGTTCGAGCACACCGCCCACTGTTGCGATCGAGCCAGCGCCTGGCGGCGCCAAGGGCACGATTAAGCTCGATAACAACGGGCGATACGAGGATGAGTACGTCAAGACGTCCGAAGGGTGGCGGTTCAAGGTACGCAAGGTCGTGATGCCGACACGACCTTCAACACAAGGGGAGAGGTAGACATGTCGGGAGTCAGATGCGTCACAGCGTCAGTGCTGGCGATCCTCCTGATCGTTCCAGCGATGGCCGCGGCGCAAGCGGCAATCACGGGCATCGTCACCGATGAGTCCGGCGGTGTGTTGCCGGGTGTCACGGTCGAGGCGTCCAGCCCTGTACTGATCGAGAAGGCTCGCGCGGTCGTGACCGATTCAACCGGGCGATACCGCATCGTCGATCTCCGCCCTGGCGACTACGCCGTGACGGCATCGCTGCCTGGGTTCGCGACCGTACGCCGTGAGGGCATTACGCTCGTGGGCACGTTCACAGCTACGGTGGACATGAAGCTCGGCGTCGGCAATCTGCAGGAAACGGTCACCGTCACCGGCGAGAGCCCGGTCGTCGACGTGCAGAGCGTGAGTGCGCAGCGCTCCATCGACAAGCAGGTGATCGACGCGATTCCGGCGGGCCGGAATCACATCCAGTACGGTGTGCTGATTCCGGGTGTGACGAGCGGTACGCGTGACGTGGGCGGCACGCGAACGCTCGCGTTGACATCGATGGCCATTCACGGAGGTCGTACCGGAGACCAGCGTGTGATGGTGGATGGGCTCGTCATCCGCAACGTCGGCTCCAACGGATCGCTCACCAATCTCTTTCCCGACATGTCCAGCACCCAGGAAATCACCATCGACTACGGCGCAGTCTCGGCCGAGACGATGTCGGGTGGCGTGCGTATCAACTACGTGCCGCAGCAAGGTGGCAACTCGCTGAGCGGACGTTTCTTCGGCACGTTCGTCAACCAGAAGTTCCAGGCCGACAATTTCTCGGACGAACTTCGTGCGAGCGGGTTGCGCGAGCCCAACTCGCTGAATCGCTCCTACGATGTCAACCCGTCGATCGGCGGCGCGATCGTCACCGACAAGGTGTGGTTCTACGGTGCGGCGCGCTTCCAGGAGAACAACTTTTTCCTGGCAGGCAACTACTACAACCTGAATGCCGGTGACCCGACGAAGTGGACGTACGACCCGGACTTCAGCCGCCAGGCGCTGGACTGGATCACGCAAAAGGCTGGCAACGGACGGGTGACGTGGCAGGTATCGGCGAAGCACAAGCTGAGCGTTCACTACGAACAGCAGTCGCGTGACATCTGGTCGGGGAATCCACTGATCGCGCCGGAGTCGACCGGCAATTTCATGTTCCCGAAGAACAACCTTGCAACCGTGGGCTGGACGGCGCCGCTCTCGAGCCGCCTGCTCCTGGAAGTGCGGGGAGCGCACCGTGCGGAGGAGATCCTCGTCGCCTGTCCGGGCCAGACGCCGGAGCGCGACGAGTTCCGTCCCGGTGAATCACCGGCGTTCGACACGCTCATCCCCGTGAGAGAGCAGGCGCTCGGCAACTTCCTCTACCGCGGCAAGGGCGATCACAACCCCGATCCGATCTTCCACTGCAATCACCAGGACATCCCGCACATGATGCAAGCGGCGGGAACGCTCTCGTACGTGACCGGCACGCATGCGTTCAAGGTCGGTTTCGAGAACTTCTGGGGGACGCAGAGACAGTCCAACGGCGACGTCGCCTCGTCCACGAGCTACCGCTTCAACAACGCGATTCCAAATCAGATCACGCAACGCGCGACGCCGTTCGAGAATCTGCGTACGTCGATTCCTGCGGAGATGGGCGTGTTCGTGCAGGACAAGTGGACGGTCAACCGTCTGACATTGACTGGCGGCCTGCGCTTCGATTACTTCAAGACGATCTTTCGCGAGATGCACCTCGGGCCGTCGCCGAATGTACCCAATCGCGACTTCCTGATTCCGGAGAGCACCTGGTATGACTTCAAGGACCTGTCGCCCCGGCTGGGTGCGGCCTACGACATTTTCGGCACCGGTCGAACAGCAGCCAAGGTCAGTCTGAACCGCTACGTGACTGCCATCAACGCCCTCGATGGCAACCCGGTGTTGAACTTCGCGCATGTCGTGAACCGATCCTGGACCGACAGCGATCGGGACTACGTCCCCGATTGCGATCTGCTCAACCCGCAGATCAACGGCGAATGCGGCGTGATCTCCGACCTTCGTTTTGGCCAGCCGATTCCCAGCACGGTGGTCGATGACAGGGCCCGGAGCGGCTGGGGGAATCGTCCCTACAACTGGGAGTTTTCGACAGGTGTGCAGCATGAGCTGACGCCCGGGCTGGCGGTGGACGTCAATTACTTCCGGCGTATCTACGGCAACTTCACCACCACTGACAACCGCGCGGTCACCGGGTCCGATTTCGACCCCTTCTGCATTCCGGCTCCGGTCGACGCGCGCCTCCCGGATGGCGGCGGTTACTCGGTCTGCGATCTGTGGAACCTGCAGCCGCTCAAAGTCGGTCAGGTCGACAACTACACCACCCACTCCGACGATTTCGGCAAGCAGATCGAGCACTGGAATGGCGTCGACATGACCGTGTCGGCCAGGTTGGGCGCAAACGTGAGACTGCAGGGCGGAGTCAGCACCGGCCGCACATCGACGGATACCTGCGACATTCGTGATGATGTTCTGGAGGCCAGTCCCGTGAATCCGTACTGCCATGTCGACACGGAGTTCCTGACGCAGGTGAAGGGGCTCGGATCCTACGTGGTTCCCAAGATCGACGTGCAGCTGGCGGCGACGGTGCAGAGCCTCGCCGGTCCCAACATCACCTCCGATTTCATCGCGTCCAACGCGCTCGTGCAGCCGTCGCTCGGTCGCCCGCTGTCGGGCGGCGCAGCCAACGTGACCGTCGGCCTGATCTCGCCCGGCGAGATGTACGGCGACCGCATGACGCAGGTGGATCTGCGCATCGGCAAGGTGTTCCGCTTCGGAAAGGCGCGAACGCAGCTCAACTTCGATCTGTTCAATCTCTTCAACGCCAACCCGGTGCTGTCGGTGAACAACAATTACGCCGTATGGCTCGTGCCGACCTCGATTCTCGAAGCGAGATTGTTCAAGATCAGCGGGCAGTTCGACTTCTAGTATGAAAAGACCTGTGTCACGTTAGCTGTTCGTCGATAGCGAAAGGCCAGGCCGATGCGTTTCGTTCTCTTCGCCGTGACAGTCACGTTGGTGAGCTCTCCGGTCTCTGCCCAGGTGGACCTGTCCGGAATCTGGGGACCGCTCTACCACGAGGACCAGCCGGAGCGCATTCCCGGCCCTAGTCTCGGCGACTATCTCGGGCTGCCGATCACCGACGGTGCCCGCCGCTTCGCGGAAAGTTGGGACTCCGGCCGGCTCTCACTTCCTGAACACCAATGCCGCGTGCATACGGTGCCCTACATCTATCGCGGTCCGCTGCGCCTGCGGATCTGGGAGGAGCGCGATCCGGTGACCCAGCGGCCGATCGCGATCATGCATCGCATCAGCACCTTCGAACAGCTGCGGACGATCTGGATGGACGGTCGTCCGCATCCATCGCCCTACGCACGTCACACGTGGATGGGGTTCTCGACGGGACAGTTCGTCGGCGACACGCTGGTGGTGAGAACGACTCACATCAAGCAGAACTGGTTTCGGAGAAACGGTCTGCCACAGAGCGACAAGGCCACGCTGACGGAATACTTCGCTCGCCATGGCGACGTCCTCACACGCACCAGCATCGTCGAGGACCCGGTGTACCTGACCGAGCCGCTGATCAAGAGCGAGAACTTCGTACGGGCAGTGCGGCCCCAGGAGGACAACTGGGTGTGGCCGTGCGAGTACACCGCGGAGGTGGCCCGCTCCCCTGAGGACGTGCCGCACTATCTGCCTGGTTCCAATCCCTACCTCTCCGAGTTCTCCACGTCTGCGCACATTCCGAGCGAGGTGGCAGGTGGCGGCGCCGAGCAAATGTATCCAGAGTATGTAACGAAGCTCAAAGAGCTCCGCGGAAAGGCTTCCAAGTGAGCTCGCGGTCGCGAGCACCGGCTTGCTTGCTGTTGACGGCGGTCACCCTCGCGGGTGTGGGCGCCGGGGTCATGGTTCGCACCGAGATCGTCCACGCGTGGCAAAACGGCCAGCGCGCACCTGTTCCCTCGCGTGAGGGAGAGCTGCATGTTCTGCTCGTGCAGGGCAAGGTCCACCTCATTGCCGGCGCTGGCGGAAATGTCGCCGTGCAGATCGGAGACGACGGCGTCCTGCTTGTGGATTCGGGAACAGAGCAGATGAGCGCGCAGGTCCTTGCGGCGATTCGTGGGCTCTCCGATCGCCCTATCCGTTACATCGTCAACACGCACCTGCACGCTGACCATATCGGTGGAAACGCCGCGATCGCTGCGGCGGGCGCTTCGATCGGCGCATCGAGGGCATTGGACGGTGCGGAGATCATCGGACACGAGAACGTGCTCCTGCGTCTCAGCAAGCCGGCGCCCGGAGCTGCCGCAGTTCCGTACAAGGGTTTGCCGACCGCGACGTACTTCACGGACCAAAAAGACTTCTCCTTCAACGCCGAGGCGGTCGTGCTCATCCACCCTCCGGCCGCCCATACTGACGGCGACTCAATGGTGTTCTTCCGAAGCTCCGACGTGATCAGTACGGGTGACATCTTCGTCACCACGAGCTACCCCATGATCGACGTGGAGAGCGGAGGCAGCCTTCGAGGTACCATCGACGCGCTGAACCACGTGCTGAAGCTCGCTGTCCCGAGACGCGTTCAAGAGGGCGGCACGGTCATCGTTCCCGGGCATGGGAGACTGTGCGACGAACACGAAGTGCTCGAGTACCGGGACATGCTCGTGATCATTCGAGACCGGATCAGGGAAATGGTCGGTCGGGGCGCCTCGCTCGACGACGTGAAGCGGGCAAGGCCCACCCTGGACTACGACGCGAGATACGGCGCGGACAGTGGCTCCTGGACGACGAGTGCGTTCGTCGAGACGATCTACCGTGAGCTCGGCAAAGAGCGGGCGAGCAATTGAGTTTGAACTTGGGAGTCGCTTGGAATGATGGGCGCTGACAATCGAACGCGTGCGGCCGCTGTCGCGTGCCTGTTGACGCTCGCGCTGGTCGTGTCATCGGTGGTCCGGGCAGCCGGTCAGGAGGCACGCGCGCCGGAGTCTCCGCGCGCAGCGGCTCCAGTCGACCTCACGGGCTACTGGGTTTCGATCGTCACGGAGGACTGGCGCTGGCGGATGATGACGCCTCCCAAGGGCGACTACGCGAGCGTGCCACTCAACCCCGAGGGACGACGCGTCGCCGACCAGTGGGATCCGGCCCGCGACGAGGCGAAGGGCGAGCAGTGCCGAGCGTATGGCGCCGCCGGCATCATGCGCATGCCTATGCGCGTACATATAACGTGGGCCGACGACTGGACGCTGAAGATCGAGACGGATGCGGGCAAGCAGACACGGATGCTGCATTTCCGCGAGCGTGACGCAAAGAGCGGGAGCCGCACCTGGCAGGGGCGGTCCGTCGCAGCGTGGGAAGGCGGCGGCGTGATCGTGCGCAGGCCAGCGGCGGAAGAGACACGGCTCGGGCGGTTGAGCGACGTACCCGACGGGACCCGAGGGCCACTGCAGTGGGGCACGCTCAAAGTTGTCACGACCGATCTGCGACCGGGCTATCTGCGAAAGAACGGCGTGCCCTACAGCGAGAACGCCGTCGTGACCGAGTATTTCGATCGCCATGGCGGCCCCGGAGGCGTCGAGTGGTTCACCGTGACGACCATCGTCAACGACACGCAGTACCTCGGTGAGTCGTTCGTCACGAGCTCGCACTTCAGGCGCGAAGCCGACGGCTCGAAGATGCGGCCCACGCCCTGCGAGGTCGAGCGCCCGCCGAGCTGATTGAACAACATGGGTCCGGCTCAGGCGTACACTACGTAACCGGGCACCACGTACTGCGGTGCGGCGTCATGTTCGCGAAGCTGCTGCGACTCCTCACGGCGCTCGGTCTGTTTGCTGCCGCGATATTCCCCGGTCGCGCGGAGCAGAGTCCCCCTGCCATCCGTGGCCCCGGCGCTTCGATGTCCTTCCAGCTCGCGACGATGGACGCAGGGCTTCACTTCCAGCACATCAACGGTGCGAGTGCCGACAAGTACATGGTCGAGACGATGGGATCCGGAGGTCTGTTCTTCGACTACGACCAGGACGGCTGGATCGACATTTTTCTGGTGGATGGCGGCAGCATCGCGGACCGCAACGCAGCCGACACTGCGCGACACAAGCTCTATCGGAATCGTGGGAATGGCACCTTCGAAGACACGACCGCCGCCGCGGGCATCACACATGCTGCCTACGGCCTCGGCGCCTGCACGGCGGACGTCGACAACGACGGCTGGCCCGATCTCTACATCACGGCCTTCGGCCCGAATGTGCTGTATCGCAACAACGGCGACGGCACGTTCAGCGACGTCACGAAGGCTGCGGGCGTTGGTTCCACCTCATGGAGCACCAGCTGCGCCTTCGGGGACATCGACAACGACAACCGCGCCGACCTCTATGTCGCGAACTACGTCCAGTTCAGCGCGCAGAACAACAAGTTCTGCGGCGACGTGGCGCGCAAGATTCGGGCGTACTGCGATCCGCACGTTTACCCCGGCGTGTCCGGCGTGCTCTATCGCAACAATGGCGCCGGTGCCTTTACCGATATCACGCGGGAGGCGGGGGTCCAGCGGACTGACGGCAAGTCGCTGGGCGTGATCTTTCTCGACCATGATGCCGATGGCTGGTTGGACATCTTCGTCGCCAACGATCGCGTCCCGAATTTTCTTTTTCACAACCAGCGCAACGGCCGGTTCCGCGAGGCGGGGCTCCTGGCCGGCGTGGCCGTCGCCAGCGATGGCAAGGCGAGAGCCGGGATGGGGACTGACTTCGGCGACTACGACAACGACGGACGGCTCGATCTTGTCGTAACGAACTTCGACCTCGAGACCCATAGCGTCTTTCGGAATCTGGGCGGCGGCGTTTTCGCGGACGCGACAGCGGAGAGCGGTGTCGGTCCGCCAACGCTGCCGTTTGTCGGCTTTGGCACTGCCTGGTTCGACGGCGACAACGACGGGGATCTCGATCTGGCCATCGCCAACGGACACGTGCTCGATAATCCTGGCGTGTTCAGGGCAGGAGCCCGTCACGCGCAGCGGAAGCTGCTGTTTGTCAACGATGGGCGAGGACGCCTGACCGAGATCGGGCGACTGGCTGGGCCCGGATTCGACCCGGAGCGCGTCAGTCGCGGTCTCTTCGTCGCTGACGTCGACAATGACGGTGACCTCGACATGCTGATCACCAACAACGGCGAGACCGTCGATCTCCTGCGGAACGACAGTGACAACCGCAACGCCCTGATCCTGCGTCTCGTCGGCACGAAGAGCAATCGCGACGCCATCGGCGCGCGCGTGCGCGTGACATCGGCGGGAAGGTCGTGGGTGCGCGATGTCAGGGCAGGGTCCAGCTATCTCGGCCAGAACGATCTGCGCGTGCACGTCGGTCTGGGGACAACAGCGCGCGCCGACGTGGAAATTCAATGGCCAAGCGGCACCAATGAGGGGGTGCGTGACGTCGCGGCAAATCAGATCGTCACGGTGACTGAGGGGAAGGGGATCACAGCCCGTGTGCCGTTCACGGCGAGACGGTCGAGCAAGTGAAAGCGTTGCAACGAACGACACGAAGAATCACAAGGGACGAAGAATGATCTCGCGGCGCGCGATTTCGGTGGTTGCCGCTCTGGCTGCATTGGCGGTCGCGTCGGGCGCTGCGGCGGCGCATTCGCCCTCCCCTCAGGCCAGCACAGCGACAACAGGTACAGGTACGGCCGAGGCAAAGCAGCGGTTCGTATCTGCGCTGACGCAATTCCTCGAAGCTGTCGCTGGCACGTACGGCGACGAGGCCGATCGCATCAAGGCATCGCTCGACTCGATGCAGGCAGCGCTGACGGCGTGGGATGCTGCGCTTGGTGGGATGCAAGCGGCGCTCAAAGCGCAATCCGGCGTCGAGGCTCGCTTTGCAGTCGGTATCGCGCTCCTCGATCGAATGCGTCTCGATGAAGCGCTCCGCGAACTTGCGGTGGTGAACGCGATCGATAGCCGCCATCCTGAGGTGCACGCCTT
>JALDXQ010000014.1:0-61321 GCA_032156805.1 Acidobacteriota bacterium | reverse complement strand
GCTGTCTGAAGACGACAAGTTGACCGTGGCGCGGGCACGCAAGATCCAGCGGTTCTTGTCGCAGCCGTTCTTCGTCGCCGAGCAGTTCACCGGTTTCAAGGGCAAGTACGTGCCCATCGCCGAGACCGTCAAGGGTTTCAAGGAGATCGCAGACGGCAAGCACGACGATCTCCCAGAGCAAGCCTTCTACATGGTCGGCCCGATCGAGGAAGCCATCGAGAAGGCGAAAGCGATGAAGGACGCGTAAAGCGGGAGTATGTCTCTTCCCACGAAGCTCACGCTGGAAATCGTTACGCCGGATCGTGCACTGGTCTCCGTGCAAGTCGACGAGATCGTGTTGCCCGGATCAGCGGGTTACTTTGGCGTCCTCCCGGGTCACAGCCCTTTGCTGGCATCGCTCCAGGTCGGTGAGCTGTGGTATCGAATAGGCCAGGAGAAGTACTACCTGGCGATCGCCTTCGGCTTTGCTGAGATTCTCCCGGAGCACGTGACGGTCCTCGCGCGAATAGCCGAGAAAGCCGAGGACATCGATGTCGCCAGGGCTGAGGCAGCGAAAAAGCGCGCGGAGGAACGGGTGGCGAACCCGCGGCCTGACATGGACTTCGAGCGCGCCCGTGTGGCGCTCATGAAAGCGTTGATTCGACTCCAGGTAGCCTCGCGCGCGCGCACCCGAGCTTGATCGGACGCGCGTTGCGCGCTGTGAGGTGGCAAGATCCACTAGCCACCTACGCCAGTGAGAACCACCAGTCACTCCCAGGCACTATCGCGAGAAGACGCCGCGACGTTCGCCAATGACGTGCGACGTCGCGGTGGAGTCGTTGTCTTCACGAATGGCGTATTCGACCTCCTGCACCCAGGCCACATTCGCTATCTGGCTGACGCTCGCAGTCACGGAGACGTCCTCATCGTCGGGGTGAACTCCGATCGATCGGTGCGCGCCAACAAGGGCCCCACCCGGCCGATCAATCGAGCGGAAGAAAGGGTTGAGATCCTGACGGCGCTGGCGAGTGTGGATGCCGCCGTGATCTTCGACGAGGAGACGCCGCTGGCAGTGATCACCCAGATTCAGCCTGACGTTCTCGTCAAAGGTGCGGACTGGGGCCCTGACAACATCGTGGGCCGCGAGGTCGTGGAACGGCGAGGAGGCCGCGTCATTCGGGTCGAGCTCGCGCAGGGATTCTCGACGACCAACTTGATTGGGAGAAGTCGGTCTGGGAGTCCTCATGAGTAGCGCTGGTAGCCCCTCCCTGACCCTTCGCTCCATTCTGGCGCGCGCAATTGCGACAGCCGGCCTCGATCGACGGGCACTTGTCACTGCGGGCCTGATCGCATCGGCCAAAGCGCTCGCAGTCGCGGGTGTTGCTCGCAGTCGACCAGGCGTCACGGTCGTCGTGGCGCCAACAGATAACGACGCGGATCGCTTAGCGGCTGACATTCGATTCTTTTACGGTGGCCTCGAAGGCGCCTCCGACGACGCGGTTGAACGCGCAGTTCTCTCGTTGCCTGGATTGGAGGTCGACCCATATCGCGGGATGACGCCACACTTCCGCGTGGCGGCGGCGCGCGCGCGCGCGCTGCAGGCTGCCGCCGCCGGCACGGCGCGCATCATCGTGGCATCTGCGGCAGGCCTGCTCCCGCGCGTCAGTCCCCCGCAGCGGATGCTCGACGCATCGGTCGAGCTCAAACTTGGCAGCGAGATCGAGCCGCAACGACTAGCGGATCTACTGGTCGACGGCGGCTTCACTCGCGAGGATCCCGTCGAGGAGCATGGCGCCTTCGCGATCCGAGGAGGGATCGTCGATGTCTTTCCGGCGACGGCGACGGAACCCGTGCGCATCGAATTCGTGGGCGATATGGTGGAAACCCTCCGCCGATTCGACCCCGCGACACAGCGATCCACTGGACCGACTGATCACATCGAGTTGGTCCCGGCGCGCGACCGTTTTGATGATGATGTAGCACCAGTGTCCATCGTCGATTTCATGGCGGCGGTGCCGGGCGGCGGGCATTGGCTGATTTCCGAGATCGACCAGGTCCGCGAGCAGGTCGGGAAACTGCGAGAGCAGCTGGAGAACAGCTATGAGGAAGCGAAGGCGAGAGGGCACGTCGCCTCTCTGGCACCCGCCGAAGCATTCGTGGACTGGGACGTACTCTCGACGCGTGTTGCCACCGCGCCGCGGCTCGAAGAATTAGCCGTCGACGAAAGCGGTGTCCATCAGGTGAGCTGCCAGCCAGCGATGGAATTCCGGAGTCGCATCGCGGACTGGGTAGCCGACATCCGACGAGCGAGGGAACGAGGTGCCACCGTCGTGGTGGTCACCGAGAGCGCCGGTCGCGCCGAGCGTACCATCGAGATCCTCCACGATTACGACATCATCGCGGTTCCGGTCGAACGATCGGAAGACGCCTATTCGGCCGGAGTGCTGGTCGCACGTGGCAATCTCTCGAAAGGTTTCTGGCTGGACGAGGCCAGGCTCCAGCTCTACGCGGAAACCGATGTCTTCGAGGAAGAGCGTCGCGCCACCGAACAGCGCCGAAATCTCGCGCGGACATTTCTCTCCGACTTACGAGATCTCAAAGTCGGCGACCTTGTCGTCCATGTCGACCATGGCATCGGTGAGTTCGTCGGGCTCAAGCAATTGGCGACCGGCGCACGATCAACAACCGTCGTCGGCGCCGACATCCAGGAATTCCTCGAGCTTCGCTATCACGGCGACGACAAGCTGTTTGTTCCCGTCGAGCGCCTCGATCTGATTCAGAAGTACACCGGCGGCTCGCGACCGCCGCTCGATCGGCTAGGCGGCACTTCGTGGGAGAAGGCCAAGACGCGCGTCAAGAAGGCGATGCGCGACATGGCGGAAGAACTTCTCAAGCTCTACGCGCAACGCAAAGCCGTGCCTGGACACGTGTTCCCTGCTGACACGCATTGGCAGGAAGAATTTGAAGGCGCCTTCCCATACGAGCCCACACCCGATCAGGCGGCCGCTATCGCCGATGTCAAAAAGGACATGGAAGCCGCGACTCCCATGGATCGCCTGTTGTGCGGCGACGTTGGGTACGGGAAGACCGAGGTTGCGATGCGCGCGGCATTCAAGGCCGTGCTCGACGCCAAGCAGGCAGCCTTCCTCGCACCCACCACGGTGCTTGCCTTTCAGCATTTGAAGACGCTGCGCGATCGTTTCGCAGGGTTTCCGGTCGTCATCGACATGGTCAGTCGCTTCCGGACAAAACAAGAGACAAAGGAGGTCCTCGACCGGCTGGCGGCGGGTCGCGTCGACATCATTGTCGGCACACACAGGTTGCTGTCCAAGGACGTGCAGTTCAAGGACCTTGGCCTTCTCATCGTTGACGAAGAGCAGCGGTTCGGAGTAGCGCACAAGGAACGCATCAAGCAGATGCGGAAGCGTGTCGACGTTCTGACGATGACGGCGACACCAATCCCGCGCACGTTGAACATGTCTCTCGTCGGTATTCGAGACATGTCAGTGATCGAGACACCCCCGAAGGATCGGCTCTCTATTCAGACGAATGTGGTGAAGTTCGACGCTCCTGTGATCGAGCGCGCCATTCGAAGCGAGCTCGCCCGCGGCGGCCAAATTTACTTTGTCCACAATCGCGTCGAATCGATCTTTTCGATCGGAAACCTGCTTCAGCGCCTCGTCCCCGAAGCCAAGATGACCATTGGTCACGGCCAGATGGGGGAGGAAGAACTGGAGCGGGCGATGCTCGGATTCGTCGAAGGGCGTTTCGATATCCTGCTTGCGACCACGATCGTGGAGAACGGCCTCGACATCCCAAATGCCAACACGATCATCATTAATCGTGCGGATCGGTATGGCCTGGCGCAACTTTACCAATTGCGCGGCCGAGTGGGGCGCTCCGATCGGGCGGCGTATGCGTACCTCCTGATTCCGCCCCAGGAATCACTATCGCCTGTCGCCAAAAAGCGGCTGGCCGCCATCAAAGAGTTCAGCGACCTGGGCAGCGGATTCCGGGTGGCGGCGCTCGACCTCGAGATTCGCGGGGCAGGCAACCTGTTGGGCGGGGAGCAAAGTGGCCATATCGATACCGTCGGCTTCGAGATGTACACGAAGCTCCTCGAAGAAACGATCCGTGAGCTTCGGGGCGAGGAGCTCGAGGAAGAGACGCGCGCAACCGTCAACCTCCGAATCGATTTGAAGATCGATCCCGGCTACATCCACGACATGAATCAACGGTTGATGGTCTACCGGAAGGTCGCCTCGGCCAGGAACGAGCCGGAACTGACCACCGTTTTGGAGGAGGTTCGAGACCGCTATGGTCCGCCGCCGGCGTCCGTGCTCAATTTGGCGGAGTACGGGAGGATTCGCATCAAAGCTGATCGTCTCGATGTCGATTCGATCGACCGGGAAGGTCATTTGGTCGTCATTAAGTTCAGGCCCAACGCTCGTCTCGATGGTGCGCGTCTGGTGAGGGTCGTGGGTGGCTGGCCGGGGGCCGTGCTGGTTCCCCCCGTTTCGGTCAAGCTTGACCTGGACGCGCCGCTCGCCGCGGTTCAGGCGGCGGGCCCCAAACCCCAGCAAAGGCGTGGTGCGGGAAGGGCCCAGACGGAAGCGCAAAGCAGCTGGTGGACGGCCAGGGCGACTGTCGGCGAAGTGAAACCGGGCTTTACGAAAGCCGAGGTTCTTCGCAAGCCCGAAATGGACCCGCGTGCGGAGGACGGCATGTTCTCGAGGTTGATGTCGCTGCTTAACGCGATCGACACCCGGTGAGCCGTGAGCGGGCATCTGTCGTGTAAAATACTGATCTTGAAGGAATTGTCATGCTGAAGCGAGTCGCAGCTGCCGCCGTTGTCCTAGGTGCGTTAGCGGTATCCCCGGGGGTACGCGCGGAGATTCTGGAGCAAGTACTCGTCAAGGTGAACGGCGAGATCATCACCAAGACCGAGTTTGAAGCCCGTCAAGTGGCTGAACTTCGAAATCGCCCCGAACTGGCAAATGTGTCACCGGCCAGCGCCGAACTGCAGAAAGCGGTGGCATCGATCACGCCAGATCTCATCCTCGCGGCGGTTGACGAACTGCTACTGGTCCAGCGTGGCCGAGAGTCAGGCTACGCGCTCGGAGATCAGCAGTTCGCGCAGATTCTCGAGAACATCAAGACGTCGAACAATCTTCAGGACGACGCCAAGTTCCAGGAGGCTCTCAAACAGGAAGGCTTGACGATGGCCGATCTGCGAAGGAATCTGGAACGCCAGATGCTGGTGAGCCAGGTTCAGCGTGCGGAGATTCTCGAGAAGATCAGCATCACCGACGAAGAGGCGAGGACGTACTACGACGCGCATCGACAGGAGTTCACATCGCCGGTCGAGGTGACGTTGCGGGAGATCCTCCTCGAAGTTCGGAGTACTGACCGCGGCGTGAACGTGGCGGAAGATGACACGGTTCGTGAGCAGACGCTGGAACTCAGGAAAAGGCTGCTCTCGGGCGAGCCATTTCCCCGCCTCGCTGGTGAATACTCGGTCGCCGCGTCCAAAGCCAACGGTGGCCTCATCGGGCCCTTGAACAGCGGTGAGTTGGCGCCCAGCCTGCGTGATCTTCTCGCGAAGATGCAGGTCGGAGATGTTACCGAACCGATTCGTACGCAGCGGGGATATCAGCTTCTCAAGCTCGAGTCGCGAACCGACGCCAAGCTCCGTACTTTCGAGGAGGCGCGCGGCGAGATCGGAAATCGAATCGGCGAGCAGAAGCTGCGCGGTGAGCGCGAGAAGTATCTCGATCGCCTGCGTGAGCAGGCGACCATCACGTGGCGCAATCCGGAGCTCCAGAAGGCCTACGAAACAGCACTAACGAAGCGTAAGGAGACAGCGAGTCAGCAGACTTCGGCGGCCGAGACTCCTCGATGAAAGAGGACAAGTCGAGTATGTTGGCCGGAAGCTCCGTAAGCCGCGAGCCCGACGAGAATTGGTTCGCGCTGTGGACTAGGTCGCGACATGAGCAGGTTGTCCGGGAACAACTCGAGCAGAAACGAATTGAAACCTTTCTCCCGACAGTCACTCGCTGGAGCCGCTGGAAGGACCGCAAGAAGAAAATCGATTGGCCGTTGTTTCCCGGCTACTGCTTCGCGCGATTCGATCCGCGCGAACGTCTGCCCGTCCTGAAGTGCACCGGCGTTGTCAGCATTATCTCCTTCGAAGGTGAGCCGGCTCCTATCCCCGAACAGGAAATTGACGGCATCCGCCGCTTGGTTCAGAGTGACTTGGCGTTCGATCCCTGCCCGATGATTCGAGAAGGCATGATGGTCGAGGTCGTACACGGTCCGTTGAGCGGCGTGATCGGCCGTTTGGTTCGCAAGAACGACAAAGCCCGGCTCGTGCTCTCAGTGGATCTGATCGGACAGGCCGTGAGCGTTGAAGTGGACGCGGCCGACGTTCGCGCTTACTGACTCCATGAAAATCGGCTCGATTGAGCTCGCCTCCCCGTTTGTCGTGGCCCCGATGGCGGGCATGACCGACACGGGTTTTCGTCGTCTCGTCAAACGCCATGGCGGCTGCGGCCTCGTTGTGACGGAGATGGTGTCGTCCGAGGGACTCGTGCGAGGCATCGATCGGACGCTCGAGTACGCCGAGTACACCGAGGAAGAAAGGCCCGTCTCCATTCAGATCTTTGGCGGCGATCCACCGAAGATGGCCGCGGCCGCGCGGATCGTGCAGGACATGGGTGCGGACATCGTCGACATCAATATGGGCTGCCCGGTTCCGAAGATTGCGAAGCACAACGCCGGTTGCAGCTTGATGCGTGAGCCCGATCATGCCGCCCGGGTCGTGGAGGCGATGGTGGAAGCCGTCAGCATCCCGGTGACGGTGAAAATGCGCGCGGGCTGGAAGGACAACGAACGGAATGCACCGGTGCTTGCCAGGATGGTGCAGAACGCTGGCGCCGCGGCAATCACGATTCACGGCCGCACTGCGGAGCAGTCGTACAGCGGTTGGGCAGATTGGGAACTCGTCAGTCAGGTCGCGAGCGATCTGAAGATTCCCGTACTTGGTAGCGGTGATTGCGTAGAGCCCGAGCAGATCATCGAGCGGATGAAAACCGGTGTCGGTGGTGTGCTGGTAGGCCGCGGTGTCCTCCGCAATCCGTGGATTCTCGCGCAGGCCGCTGATATCGCCGCGGGACGTGAGCCGCGGACGGTGACGATGGCCGAGCGCGGTCGATTCCTGCTCGACTACATCGATCTGCTTCTGGATGAACGCGACCACGAACAGCAAGGCTTCCGACACGTGGCGCCGGGTGGAGCCCAAACGTCGGCGCCTGCGTCAGGTCACGAGCGGTGGGTCATTAACAAGCTGAGGGGGCTGTGTGCGTGGTACTCCAAAGGTCTGGACTCGGGATCGCACCTGCGAATGAGCGTCAATAGCGCCGAAAGCGTGGCACAACTCCGCCACATCATCGACAACTTCTTCATGATTTCTCCCGCCGCGGTCTAGCTGTTCGGCGAGCGCTCAGTATCGTGAAAAGCCGGTGACGACTGCGCCGACCCGGTCGTTCTGATCAGCGGGAGCGTCCGATGCCGGCCTCAGATCGCGACCGCCAGCAAGCGCCAGCCGACCCGATGAACTCGTGCGAGCCTGAGATCGCACCAACGCGACGAGGTGAGTTCGGTCGATCGCCTGGCCGGCCGCCTCTCGAAGCGAAATCTGACGACGCGTGACTGCGCGGGCAAGCGACTCATCCACCGAGCGCATCTTGGACGCGACGTCATTCTGCGTGCGAGCCAGACCGTCGAAATCCCCGGCCTCGATGAGCCCGCTGACCGAACTGGTTGCGAGCACGACGTCCTGAATGAGCGTTCGTCCGCCACCCATGCGACGAAGGCTGCGATAGCCAATGGCAGCGCGAAACGAAGCGGCCATCGCGCGGCGCACGTGCGTGTCGGCGCCGGCCAACATCCGCAACGCTTCGACAGTCGTGGGGGCGACGACCCCCGCGATCACCAGACGGCCGCCCGCGGCGGCGAGCACCGCAGCCTGCAGCGGCTGTTCTGCCTGCAGGCCGGTAACCAGCAGAATGTCGGGACTCTCCTGTGCGGCACGACGGATCGCAGCGGCGAAGTCCTTGTCAGTGCCAGCAATCGTTCGCTGGCTGACGAATGCTCCCGTGATCTCCCCATGCGAGCGGCTTCGACGCTGCAGAGAGATCAAGTAACCACCGCGGTCCCGCCCGCTCCAGTCGGCGACGGCAGCGGCAAGAGCTTCCACATCTGCCTCGGTCGACGCAGCAACCACGACGAGACCGTTGCCTTCACAGGCAACGCGAACCTGACGAGGAATGTGCTTGTGGAGAAGCTTCAGCGAGGTAGACGGACGAAGATGAATGATGAGTCCGCTGCCTTGCTGGTCGGCGAACACGCGACAGCTGACGTAGCCGAACTCATCGTCCTCACGCACCCACTCACCGTCTCCGCGCGCTTCCCAGATGCCGTCACCGCCGCGCGTGAACACTCCGGTCGCATCGTCGATCACCGACGGCGCAACGACCTCCTGACTGATCGACTGGATTCGCTCGTCGATTCGAGCGGCGGCGGGTGAACCAGCTCTCAGGTATAACGTCGTTGCGCCAAGTTCACTGGCGTGACCAATCCATTCGAACAAATCCAGTGCGGCAGTTGTCACTGCCACAGGGCGGGGAACGCGCACAGGCTCTTGAACTCTGGTCACAACCGTCACCTCCGGTTGCCGAATTGGTTCGGGTCGTGGATCACGTGGAGTTTCGGCGACTACCTCTCGGACAGGCTCGACCGCCGGCTCCGGAACGTACACGCTTATCGGTGTGGGAAGTTCGGGTTCGGGCTGCGGTTCGGGTTCGGGAGTCGCAGCAACGACCGGAGGCTCCACGGGCACGGTCGCTTCAACCTGGTTCATCTCCGCCGGTTCTTCCTGAGCCTCATAGGCGATCTGCGGCGTCGCCTCGACGACCTCGGGTTCAGGCGGTGCGACCGGAGCGACTTCGGGTTCTGGCTCCGTGGCGGCCGCCGGCGTCTCCGTTACCGTCGAGACAATCAGCTCGATGCAGAAATCGTTGCCGACGCGTTCGGCGCGAGCCGTCAACGGTTGTGAGAAGGATGCAGACTGAACCGGCTCACTGACGGAACCGTTCGCCGACAGTTCTTGGCGAGCAGCTGACGAAAGGATCTGTTCTGCCAACGCTTCAACCGCATTGGCCGACAGAACGGCGGAGGCCACATCGTGACGACGTTCGCCGGCAAGGACATGCGGGCGTTCACCGGCCCTCATCACCAGGCGATCTCCACCGGCTCGTTCGAGGGCCGCGCACAGCGACGGCATCAAGCTCATAGGTCTGCGTCCTGCAAGGCTAAGGTGTCTTCAAACTGCAAGGCCGCGCGAAATACCGGATTGGGCGCGACCGCGTGCATCGACGATCTGATGACCGTGGCACGGAGAACCTTGCGAACGCCACCATAACGAAGGAAGACGTCGACGGTCCGGCCGGGACACAATCTTTGATTTGTTTCGGCCAGTAAGCCCGTTGACGATAGATTCACCAGCCGCATCGGAAACCCAGCAACGGCCAGTCGTAATTCGGCTTTGAATTCGTGAGGCTCCTTACGTTCGGCGCCTCTCCGCTCTTCCCGCTGGGGCGGCGACGGAGCTTCCAACGGAGCCGGAGGCGGCGGCTCCAGGGCACTTTTCGGATCAGTCGGGGCTCCCTGCCAGGATGCTTCCAGACCGGCGATCAGATCGTCGAGCGAAGCTTCTTCGGGAAGCTTGACGACGATTTCATCGTCGGGGTCGGGAAGCCGATCGCTCATAGAAGTCTGAAAGTAGCAACCCGGCTGCCGATCGGTTTCCGCACCGAACGCACCAGGTCAGAAGACAAATTGCACTAAAATTCGTAGATGTTCCGCGATGCTCACTCGCTCGTTCCCACAATGACGCGATTGAGGAACGAAGAAACCGTGCAATTGCAGAAAATCTGAAGCCGCCATGCGACTTCAGAGTGATCTCCCCAACCTAATCGGCCTATTATCAGCCAGCGATTAGTCCTCGACCCACTTCCGTGGGATTCGAGGTCGAGAGGCGCTCAATGGCGAAGATTCTGATCGTCGAGGACGACGACGCAACCCGGACCGGATACCGCGAATTTCTAAAGCTCGCCGGTCACGATGTAATTGCCACGAGCACCTACCAGGAGGGCCGGCACGCTGCCGCCACGGAAAGTCCTGACCTCGTAATCGCCGACTTACGGCTTGGGGGATTCAACGGACTTCAGTTGTTACTCCTGAGTCCCCAGCCAATTCCAACCATTATAGTGACAGGCTTTCACGATGAGGTTCTCGAGGCTGAGGCCCGGCGTGCCGGCGCTGATTACGTCGTCAAGCCAATCTCGCCGACCAACCTCGTCACTCTGGTCAAGGAGCGGCTCGCGCGGAAATCGGGCCCTCACTGAGCCCCCGTTAGAACGACCTTAGCCTGAACACTCCAGCTGTGCTAGGTTTGACCGTCAAAGCGTTTGTCTCCACGAGAGACGCCTTTCGTCGGAGCCCCCGTGCCCTAGCGGCTTCTTTATTCGAGCGTTATGAAGTAAGTGTCACCGATCGGATGGCGACCGGCTTGCAGGAGTTCGGGAGTCGTTCCCGGGCGGCTCTGCGGGAATCGACTCAGATGTCGAATACCGAGAGTTCTTTTCTGGTGGGTCAGGAACCGTCGTCGCTCGAGGTTGCAGTGCGGGAGCGGTCATGGGATTGGTTGCTGGAACTCCGGCGCCGCCTGAGGGTCGACCTCTTATTGGTCGACAGCCGTCCGTTGGCCCTCCTGCCAACGCTGGGTGACCAGGCCGCGCGGTTGTCCGGCATGCTGGATAGCCGAGAGGCGGCCCTTGTTTCGATGATCGCTACGTCGATCAGGGAACGCGTGTCACAGGCCCTTGACCTCAGCGGTCTCCAGATCATCTGTGTGCCGGTGATCACGGCTCGCAACACAGGAGGAGCGTTGCTCGTGGGACGCGCCAGTTTTCATGGTCAGGATTCTGGTGTCTCTCGAGAGCAACTCGAATTGGTTGCGTCGTGGCTGACGGCGGCGGTCGACGCCCACCTTCTGAGTCCGCCGGCGTTTCCGTCGAGTGGCCTGAACCGTGTCGCGCCACTTGCGCAGCTACTGGGTCAAGCTTCCGAACAAGAATCAGACCGCGAGCTGATTCGCGTGTTCGGCGAGGCGATCGCCGTCTGGCACGACATCGAAGTCAGCGGGTACGTAGAGACGATGACAGGCACGTTCACTCGCGACGTCACGCTGCCTGGCACCAGGAAGGGAGAGCTGCCAGCGACGATTCCGTCGGTCGGGCTGCCGGAATCGACCGATCTCACACGGCTGCCTCAGGGTTATCTCGATCGATTCGGCTTACCAGTCAACACCGACGTGTACGTTCGTCGCTTCAGGGGCACGGACCGTCGCTCGTGGCTGCTCGTTTTCACCGGCGAGATCGGTGCTTACGATCTTCAACGCATTGGCGCATATGTCGCGTTGTTCGAGCTGGCGCTGTCTTCCGCCACGAGTTCCTTCGTTTCAAGGATCGCGCGTGCGATCGGTGGTCGGTTGGCGGGAATAGATGCGACTGTCGAGACACAGGCGATACAAGCGCTCGAGGAATTGCGCACGGCTCTTGGCTCTGCGGTAGCGACGTTGCAGATCGAATCAAAGAGTGGAATCCAACGGCTGCGCGTCACGTCTCCGCCAGAAATGTCAGAGAGTGGAGCCGACGTCGGGGTATTCCGACTTGTGCTCGTCAAACGATCGGAACGGCATTACACTACGACCGTTTCGCTCGGGCGGAATGAGAGCCTCCAGTTCACTCCTCGCGATCATGCTGCAGTGTCTACCGCCACGGAGATGTTTGACGCGTGGGCGTCGGCGGTATTCCACGGTACGCAGGCGCATCGTGAGCGGCGGGCGGCACCGCGCGGCTTCGCGGATTTGCTGCAACGATCAGCACGCGAAGCGATCGATAGAGGATCGCCCGTCACCGTGGTCGTTCTCTTGATTCACGAGGCTGTGTCGTTGCCAGGATCGACCCAGCAGTGGGTTGCAGGAATCCGAGCGCAGATGCGTACCTCCGATCTCGCAGGCATGCTAGACGAACAAGAGATCGGTCTTCTGATGCATGAGACTGGATCTGATCAGGCCAAAGGAATCGCCGAACGCCTAAGAGCAGTTGTCGGCGGCGAACCAGGTCACCAGTCCATCTTGGTCGGCGTGGCCAGCCGGACTCCGGGTCAGGGTACGGTCGATAGTATCGTTCAGGACGCTCGCGCGGACGCTGTTGCGGGGACGCGGCGCAGGCGACAGTCTGATTCTCCTCACGGAGTGAATCGCTGATGGCGCTCGGAGATCGGCGTTCTCGCGTGCGACTGGAAGTCGTGGGGGCTTTGTGGGCCACACTGGAACTCACCGAACCAGCTCGCGTGATCAACATCAGCCGTGATGGAGCGTTGATCACTTCACCGGTACCCATGCCACCGGAGTCGGTTCAACCACTGCACTTGAAGTTGGAAGGTCGCGAAGTCACTGTTGATGCGCGAGTCCGGCACATACGACGCGTGTCCGGGCCCGACGAACCCATTAGGTACTTGGTCGGCGTCGAGTTCCTCTCCGTCCCGCCTGCCCTTGCTCGCGCGACTGAGTGGCCTCAGGTCTAGAGCGGCCTGGACTCAGGGAAAGTCTTCCCTGCTGAGTGTCTTAGCCCAGATTCACTCAGACTTTCTGAGGCCCCTTCCACGCGTGGAAGGGGCCTCAATCTGACCCATAAATCGTTGAAACGCAAAGCGTTAGTTTGGTAGACAAACGTCTGCCGCGGTCTGGCGACTCGCTTGCACTTCAATCTTGAAGCCTTGCGGGGTCGATTTCAAGGCGACGGCAAATCATGCGAGGCCGGTTACGTTCAAAGGAGATCGATGGAGGAACGGCGACGGTTCCCACGCCACCAGGTAGGTGAGGAGTTCGCGAATCTGCCAGCGAACATGAGTGTGCGGGTGCTGGATATCAGCACAGCAGGTGTCCTGCTGCAGTCCCCGCGGATGCTCAATCCTGGCGCACGCGGCAGCCTGCGCTTCACGCTCACAGGGGCACCGTTTCTGGCCGACATCCAGGTTCGCCGGGTTACTTCGGCATCTGACCCAGGGTCTGGTTACCGCATCGGAGCCACATTTGTTGGGATGTCGTTAGAGCACCGGCAGCTCATTGAACGGTTTATGAACAATGATTGATGGTGTCGCTGAAAGCGGTTCTCGTATTAACCCTATCGGCGCGATAAGGTCTCGGTCTCATATCCAACTGACCGGCCGCAGCGCCGAAGTCACCGCTCTCGAGCAGGAGATCGACCGGGTTGCCCGGTCGGATGCCAAGGTCCTTATCACCGGCGAAAGCGGGGTCGGGAAGGAAATCGTCGCGCGGGCAATTCATTCTCGGGGCCCGCGTGCCAGTCACGTCTTTGCACCGGTGAACTGTGCCGGCTTGCCAGAAACGTTGCTGGAGTCTGAACTGTTCGGTCACGTCAAGGGCAGCTTCACCGGCGCCTACCGCGACAAGCCCGGGAAGCTCGAGACGGCCCACATGGGAGCGATTTTTCTGGACGAAGTGGGCGAGATGACGCTTCGCATGCAGGGGCTGCTGCTGCGATTCCTCGAGACCGGAGAGCTTCAGAAAGTCGGTGCAGACGGCAGCGGGCGAGTCGTGAATGTCCGCGTGATCGCAGCAACCAATCGCGATCTGCGCGACATGATCAAGCAGGGAACATTCCGAGAGGATTTGTTCTATCGCCTCAACGTCATCCACATCGTTGTGCCGCCCCTGCGGGATCGTCGCGAAGATATCCCGGTGCTTGCGAACCAGTTTCTTGCGCAATTCACCGCGGCCGGGCGGTCTTCGATCATCGGCATCACACCGGAGGCGATAAAAGCGCTGACGGAATATTCGTGGCCCGGGAACGTCCGAGAGCTCGAGAACGTCATTGAGCGGTTAGTTGTCACCGTGAGTGGGACGACGATCGGCGTGGAGCATTTGTCGTCCGAGATCAGGGCCTGCGACGCCGTACTCCTTCGCCCGAAACGCGAGCGTCGTCGTACCGTGGCAGACGACCTTTACAAGCGGATGATCGAGCAGCACGAGTCGTTCTGGACGGCTGTGTATCCGCTCTTCATGGACCGCGAGATTACTCGCGCCAACGTTCGAGAGGTGGTTCGACGGGGGCTCGAAGAGGCCCGAGGAAACTATAAGATCGTGGCGCGACTGTTCAACATGGAAGCGCGCGACTACAAACGGTTCCTCAACTTTCTTCGAAAGCATGACTGCCAGATTCCGTTCAAGGAATATCGCTAGCGCTCGATTCTGCCCGCTTCTTCCCAGCAGTCGCCATTGAGGTCCCTGGTTTCCGGGACCAGGACCTCGATCGCGAGTCGTGCGTCCAGTCGTCGATCGCCTTTCGCGCGGGACGAAGCCGGCGAAACCGCACTTCATTGAAAAGTCGAGCACATTCAAGCGTTGCCGCCCGAAGGGCACGGTTGTTGCCACCTCATCCGGACGTGCACAGAGGCCCGTCCTGTTCGACCGCTTTCCCACGGAATATTGACAGAACGCAGGGAGCCTCGTGAGCAGCGATTCCGAGAGAGGAAACGATTATCTTCCCGGAGGTGGATTTCACCCGATGAAGGCTCCCGATGATCCGGGGCCATGCAGCGGTCGTCTGTCCCTCGAGCAGCGCGCTGCGTTACTCGAGGTGCGGCAGAAGGTCAGTTCGAGAGATCAACCGCGGGTGTTTCTTCAGGACCTGGTCACGCTGATCGGCCAGATCGTACAGACGAAGGTCGGTGTTGCGGGTAAGCGTGGGGGGGCGTGGGTCGTTGCCGCCGAGTCGTCGCCCGAGCCTCGTATCGAAGTACAAAGCAACGAGGGTCTACATCCCTTCGACCGCATGAGTGCAACTCCCGGTCATCGCGTCGAGTTGTGGCGCACCTTCGACCGGGACTGGACGCTCGTTGGCCTTGCGAGCTCGCCCAACTCTCCGGTGATCCTGATCATCGATGGAGACTGGACGGCGTGCGCAGTCGTCTTTCGCGACCTGGCACAGAGCTTCGTATTTGCCGATCGAGAGAATGCTTCGTCGGCCCCGGCTCTTCACGCCATCTCGCGGAATCTGACGCGGGCGCTTGCGGATACATCCGGTCTTGCAGCAGTTGGCGAGGTCGTCCTGCACCACGTCGTTCAGGCAGTGCCAAGCAGAATGGCTTCCCTGGCAGTGGCCGCCTCTGACGGCGAACTGTCGATCGTCGCAACTCACGGATACCCTCGTGCACTGGTCGAACATCTGCGAATTCCCGCTGGCAATGGCGTCATCGGAGCTGTCCACATGTCGAGGATGCCACTGCTGGTACCGGACGTGGCGGCGACTCCAGGGTTGGATCGACGACGTTCTCGATACCGTACTGGTTCGTTTGCGGCCGTGCCGATCGTCGCGGGCGCCGAGTCGTTGGGTGTTGTGTCGCTGACCGACCGGCTGGATCCAGGACCGTACACGCAGGACGATCTTGCTGCTCTCGCCGTGCTTCTTGCGCCCTCCGCACTTGCCCTTGGCCGAGAGCGCGTATGGCGGGAGGCACAAGCATACGCGCAGGCAGCCGTGATCGATCCGGTGAGCGGCCTCTTCAACCGAAGATATTTCCAGGCGCGCCTGGATGAGGAACTTCAACGAGCGATCCGGCAGTTGACATCCGTCGCTCTTTTGATGGTCGATCTCGACGGCTTCAAGAGCATCAACGATCGGTTTGGACACGTGGCCGGTGACCTGGTGATACGCGACATATCGGAGATCCTCCGGCGTTCAGTCCGCATCTTCGACGTCTGCACGCGGTTCGGCGGCGAGGAGTTCGCGGTGATGATGCCGGGTGGGACTGCCGAGAGTGCTGGGGCGATCGCGGAACGCATTCGTCAACGCGTCGAAGCCTATCAACGAACTGAACCCGACCTTGCCGACCTGAGCGTGACCGCCAGCATTGGCGTGGCCGTGTCCCCGCCGGGCATGAGTGCACGCGAACTCATCGAGCGAGCTGACCGCGCCCTCTATCACGCCAAGAAGCAGGGAAAAAACCGAGTCAGCACTGCCGCCAACGACGGCACAGTGCTCCCCGCCTCTCCCCCGCCAACAGATTCGTAATTTCTCGCCACGAACCAAAGCTGAACAGCAGCCTCGCCAGAGGTAGGTTTCTCACTTCCCAAGAAAGTTCCGAACTCTGGCGACACGACTACTGGGAAAAATTGCGCGAGTCTGTGCAGATGAGTATGTTCTCCCGCACGCCCACGTTTCGTTTGAATGGAGTAATTGTCGCCCGATATGCAGATTTAGCGCAGATGTGTGATCTTCGATGCGACTTTATCGGACTTTACCGTTGACCTTAGTCGCTCCTAAAAGGCAGACTTATTCCATCCGCCTCATCTGAGATTTGGAGTCAATGTTGATGTCGACATTATCCTCGCCCCGAACGCCACGCAATCTACCGTCGCTCCTCGGAGAGAGCCCCGCGATCGTCTCGCTGCGCCGAGAGATCGAAGCAGCCGCTCGGACCGACGCCAAGGTTCTCGTGCTCGGCGAGACTGGTTCTGGGAAGGAAGTAGTTGCCCGACTGATCCATGAGCTCAGCTCGCGATCAGCTCGAGCGTTCGTAGCGGTCAACTGCAGCGGCATTCCAGAGACGCTGCTTGAATCCGAGCTCTTCGGTCACACACGCGGAAGTTTCACGGGTGCCTATCGCGACAAGCCAGGTTTGGTACGCCAGGCCGATCGAGGCACGCTGTTTCTAGACGAGCTCGGAGAGATGAGCCTGCGGATGCAGGCCGTGCTCTTGAGATTCGCAGAAACCGGAGAGATTCAAACCATCGGCGTCGATGGTGTGACTGGCCGCTCCGATGTGCGGCTGATCACCGCGACCAATCGGAATCTGCGCGAGCGCATCGACGCTGGTGTCTTCCGTGAAGATCTGTACTTCCGTCTCAACATTATTCAGATACATGTGCCTCCTCTTCGGGAGCGAGCGGAAGACGTGATGCTGTTGTTGGGGCACTACCTGCGCAAGGCAAGTGAGACCCATCGTCTCCACTGCCCCGAGCTGACGCCCGATTCCGAGCAGCTTCTGACTGCTTACGCGTGGCCCGGCAACGTTCGCGAGCTGAAGAACCTTGCCGAGCGTCTCGTTGTGCGTGAGTGGGATCGACCCATCGCGTCGGACGATCTGCCGGTCGAGATTCGCGGCAGCCGCGAGAAGGTTGTTTCGGCGCCGAGCGCGAACGTTGTGTTCGCTCAGGAGTCTGTCCCGGCGACGCGGCGTCTCGAGCGCGGCTCTGGTGCAGCCGATCGACTTTGGGATCGGTTGATTGCCGGGGAGAACTTCTGGACAGTCGTTCATCAGCCTTTCAAGGCCCATGAATTGACGCGGGACGATCTAGCGGCGCTCATCCATCGGGGTCTGGAGCACACGCGCGGAAGCTACCGTGCGCTGCTCGGTGTTTTTGGTTTGCCGCCAACCGACTACAAGCGCTTCCATGCGTTCTTGTATCAGCAGAACTGCAACCTGCCGGTCGGTCCGTATCGCACTGCTCGTGCGACTATCCGCCGGCAGGATCGACCTGCTTCGGCGTACCCGCCCGCCTGCTGACAGGCCCAGTCACACCTGGACGGGACGACACCGTGTCGTCCCGTCAGCGAATCACAGACCCTCTTCTTCGATTAACGCGGCAAGACCGGCGTGCCCATCCTGCACGTCGAAGTCGTACATCAGGGCCTGTTCAAAGCACTCGAAGAAACGTGCCCCAAGGTCATCGTGGGCTGGATGTTCGAGGTACGCGCGCAGGCCCACGAGATCCTCGAATTCCAGGATCGCCGCGTGGGTGTAATCCTCGCGCATCAGTTGTTCGTACCCTCGACCATGCGTTCGTCGCCGACCGATCCGGGCTCTCTTGATGGCGATGATTTCATCGATGGCGCGCGACAACGCATCTGCCAGTCCTCGTCGAGCGTCCGTGCTCAGGTCCTTCCGTGGCCTGAAGAGCACCACATGGAGGATCATCGTCGTGGCCCCCTTTTCGAACTCTGACGAGACGGTGCTTGCCGAACTCGGGTCCGCGCTGACGGCGTTGGCTTCCCCGGCTCTGGTTTGAAACGCTCGGACGTGTGTGTGGCGGCACCGCGGTGCTTTCGTTCGAAGCGATCTTGACGACGCGCCTGATTTCGCTCCCGCTTCTTTTTCCTGAACGGCTCTCGAGGATCTCGGTGCTCGCCTCCAGGGCGCCAATCCCGACCACGACTGGCGGTTGCCTTCGCTTTCTCGAACTCCTTCAGCGCATCCTCTGGTGATTGCCACAGCCTGCCGCGCTGGAACCACTTCATCTCAGCGTCCGGGTGGCGCTCTAGGAGCCGACGAAACGTAGGGAGCAGATCCTCTCGATCGGCAGCACGAAATGACGTTGGCAGCCCTCCTGCCAGGATCGTCCAGTACGAATATCGTGGTGGCATGTCGTTAATGCTGTTCGAATCTCTTGATCTTCTCGACGAGGGTCGTGCGTTTGAGGTGCAGCAGTTCTGCCGCGCGATTCCGGTTGCCACCCGTCCGATCCAGACAACGCTGAATCACATCGCGCTCGATCGCGGCAAGAAATGCCGGCAGGTCGAGTCCGTCGTCAGGGAGCTCGACAAAGGGCGCCTGTGTCGATGAGGGCGTCATATTGACTTCCCCGGGGAGATCGGACAACTCGATCTGCTGTCGTCCGGCACTGAGCGCCACGGCGCGTTCCACCGTGTTCTCGAGTTGTCGAACGTTGCCGGGCCATGGGTACGCCATCAGTGCGCGCATCGCATCCTGCGAAACCTGCATCTGCGAGCTTGGCGAGAACTTCTCGAGGAAGTGCTGGACCAGAACCGGGATGTCGTCTCGACGATCCCTCAGCGGAGGTAGCTGCAATGGAATGACGTGCAGCCGGTAATACAGGTCCTCTCGAAATGATCCTTCAGCCACCATCCTGGCCAGATCCGAGTTGGTAGCCGCGATGACGCGAACATCGACTTTGATGGTTTGGCTATCACCAACCCGTTCGAACTCCCGCTCCTGCAACGCGCGAAGCAGCTTCGTCTGAAGCGCACTGCTCATCGTCCCGACCTCGTCGAGGAAGAGCGTGCCCTTGTGCGCCTGCTCGAAACGCCCCTGGCGGGCGCCAACGGCCCCGGTAAACGCCCCACGAACATGGCCGAAGAGCTCCGCCTCCAGCAGGGTTTCGGGGATGGCGCTGCAGTTCAGGGCGACAAACCGATGGGTCCGTCGGGCGCTGTTGTGGTGAATCGCGCGCGCCACGACTTCCTTGCCCGTCCCGGTTTCCCCGGTTATCAGAATCGTGCTGTTCGAGCGGGCGACGGTTTCGAGCAGATGAAACAGCTTTTGCATCGGGCGGCTTCTCCCCAGGATGCCGCCGAACTGGTAGCGCTCTTCGAGCTGGGAGCGGAGGTAAGCGTTTTCCGAGCGTAAGCGACGTTGTTCCAACGCGTTCTGCAGAACGTGAAGGAGCTCGTCGAACTGAAAAGGTTTCGCGACAAAATCAGAGGCGCCGCGCTTGATGGCATCCACGGCATCCTTCACCGTGCCGAATCCGGTGATGACGATGGCCACGATGCTGGGGTATCGGTCTCTGGCCGCCTCAATTACCCGCCCACCGTCGATACCAGGGAGGCGCAGATCGGTGATGACGATGTCGAAGGCGAACTGCTCGAGCAACTCCAACGCTCGTTCGCCACTATCCGCCTGCACGACCTCGAACCCGCGCTCGGCGAGCCGCTCCGCCATCAGCCCGCGGAGCGTGGCCTCGTCATCGACGAAGAGCAGGTGAGGGGCGGCAGCCGGTGTTTGCAAGGCGCCAATATCTTGACACAGGCGATACTAACGCTCGGGACTGAGCAGCCGATACAGCGATCGAAGCATTACGGCGGGCCTAAATGGCTCGCAGTCATCAACTAACTACGGCCGTCACCAAGAGGCCTGTGAGAGCATATGGACCGCCAGACCCTCTCGATCATGAAGGCGTGCGAGGCCGTCGGAGTCAGCCGACGGACGATTTATAACTGGATTTCCGCAGGGAAAGTCGAGTACGTGCGGACAGCTGGGGGATCCATCCGGATCTTCGCCGATACGCTGTGGCGCGACGCCGCGACACCGGCACGTTCCGAGGAGTCCGACTCCCGGGCCGCGTCCGGATCGCACGCGTGAAAGAGACGCCACAAAGTTCCGGCACCGCTGATTCGCAGGCGGAGATTGACCTTCAGGCGCTGTTTCATCGCCTGAACAACCAGTTGGGAATTCTGCTGGCGCAGGCCGAGCTGCTCGAAGCCAAGGCCGCTGACGATGCCCATCGTTTGCGAGCCGCACAAATGGTGAGCAGCACGCTGGCGGCACTTGGGACCGTTCGCGAAATCCGTCAACGAACGGAAATTGCGGTAGGTTGACCGTTTTCATCACCCGTACAGGGTCGAACTGACACGACCCTGCCCCCTCCTTCTGAGCCCCACCTCAAAAACTGTAATTCGAGTGTCAGCTTCTTGGCGAGCTACGTTGGCGTTTCGTCAATCATTTGGCGCTTTGGGCGACGTTGGCTCTCCACGAGATATCGCGGGACGACGCTCAAAACCTCATCCAAATACCTGCAACGACAGCCACTTAGAGGAACTTTCATCACGCCGTTGCACTGGGATGCGCGCCTATTCGCCGCCCTGGTACCGCGGTTGCCTTACATGGCGCCGGAGGTCACACTCATGCGCCCCCAGATTGGTTCCGAGAATCCGCGCGTTATTGCCAGTATTCCGTTCGTAGAACAGCTCGCTCGACGTGTCGCGGCCACGATGCCCCACTCGATTGACATTGGAGATCTTGTCCAGGATGGTGTCATTGGGCTCATCGACGCTGCGCACCGTTTCGACGAGGCGCGCGGTATCAAGTTCGAGACGTTCGCTGAACGTCGCATCCGGGGAGCCATGATCGACGCTCTGCGCAAGGACGCCTGGCCGCGGGGAGTTCGCCGCCAACGCCGCGAGCTCGAAGCCGCCCGTGAAGAACTGCGGCGCGAGCTGGGACACGAGCCCTCCCTGGCGGATCTCGCCGCCAAGGTCGGCTCGGATGAAAAGCGACTCGGTCGAACCATCGTTCGTATCAACGCGATCGAATCGACTTCACCCCTCGCCAACAACGAACACCTTGACGAATCGACGCTCCCCACGGCCTTGATTCCCTCCGAACCAGAGCAGCCGGATGCGGCCTACGAGCGGCAGGAAACCAAGGATCGTGTCTGTGCCGCGATCGCGTCGTTGCCGCCACGCGAACAGAAGGTGATTGGCCTCTATTACTACGGCGAGGCCACCATGAAGCAGATTGGTGCCGAAATCGGGGTCAACGAGTCGCGCGTCTCCCAGTTGCATGCGCGCGCCATCCGTCGTCTTCGTGACGCCCTTGCGACCATGATGCCCGGAGCCGAAGTTGCGAAGGTGATGCGGAGCGCCATTCTGGAGTTCCAGCAGAAGCCGAGAATGGCGAAGGCGACGCTCGACAGCCGACCCTCCGTCAATGCTGGACCCGGTGTGGTTGTAAGCTACGCGAGCGCCTCGCGTACACTGCGGAGCAAGTCGCCCAGCCGGAAAGGTTTGGCGAGCCATCGGCAACCGCTCTCTTCGAGGAAGCGTTCAGCATCGGCAGCCGCAACGTCACCGGTCACGAAGATCACGCGCCGCGCCAATACCGGGCTCGCAGCGGCGATTGCCCGATAAAGGGCCATCCCATCGACCTTCGGCATCTTGAGGTCGCAGATGACGAGGTCATAGGTATTCTGACGCACGCGGGCGAGAGCTTCCTCGCCGTCGCCCGCGTGATCAACATCAAGTCCCGCATCAGTCAAGGCTTCACAGACAGCCAGCGCCAGCGCGCGCTCGTCCTCCACCAACAGCACCGAAACGCCTTCTGGCACTCCGCCGTTCATGCGGAGCGGGCGTCGAGTCTTGGGCAGCGATTCCATCGTGCTGACTGGGAGTTCGACGGTGAACGAGGCGCCCCCATCCGGCGATGACTCGACGCGGATGCTTCCGCCATGTTCCTGAACGATGGCGTAAGCGACCGTGAGACCGAGCCCTGTACCCTTCCCGGTTTCTTTGGTGGTGAAGAAAGGATCGAAGATCTTGCTCTTCACGTCCGGGGATATCCCGGGCCCGTCATCACTGACCTGAAGGACCACTGCGTCATGCTCCCCATCGTGCCAGGTTCGAATCACGAGTGAGCCTCGGCCGTTGGCGGCGAGCATCGCCTGCTCGGCGTTGATGACCAGGTTCAGGAGAACCTGCTGAATCTGGTGCGCGTCGGCAAATACTGGCGGCAAACCGGACGCGAGGGCCGTCAGCACCTCGATGTTGATCGTGCGCTGCTCGTAAGGTCGCAACGCCATGGTCTCTTTCACGACCTGATTGAGATCGATGAGCGAGCGTGTTGACTGCCGCTTGCGCGCGAACGTCAGCAGATTGCGCACGATTCGAGCCGCGCGTTCGGACTCGCCAAGGATGATATCGAGGCCGCGTCGCGTCGGGTCGTCAGTGGTCTTTTCCGCGAGTCGTTCCGCCCAACTCAGAATCGTCGCGAGCGGGTTGTTCAACTCGTGGGCGACGCCGGAAATCGTCTGCCCGAGCGCCGCCATCTTTTCAGCCTGGAGCAGTTGCTGATACAGATCGCGCGACTGATCGTCGAGCCGCTTCCGCTCGCTGACGTCTCGAAGTAGGGCCTCGACACGGACCGACGCGCTCCGTCCAATCCGATCGGCGCGAGCTGTTACTTCGACCCAGACTGTCTCGCCGTCCCGTCTGCGAAGGCGAAGCAGATAGTCCGTGACAGAACCGTCGTTCACCAGCCGGCTGAGAAATGCGGAGCGCGCGGCGGCGTCGACGAAGCGATCGTGCCGAAAGAGCACGACGTCCTGCTCCGGCGTCTCAGGCGGATAGCCGAGCATGATTTTCAGATGAGGATTTGCGGCGAGTGTAGCGCCGCCGTTGGCGTCGCCAGGCAGAGGCATCGTCCCGATGTACACGCCTTCATGCAGCGCTTCGAACAGACGCGCGAATGCAGTGGCGCGTTGCCGATCGGGAATGCGCTTCGAAGCAGCCTCCACGACGACCGATTATAGGCTCCTTGCCGACATCGAGGCAGACTGCGCAGTCGATACCGTGGCGTTGTGCGTCTTGTGCGGGCTGCACGTGGTGGCCCGTTGCTGCGATCGAGGCGGTCAAATTCACGCCACCGAGAGTAGAAACGGGTCTTCACACGTGGATGGCAGCCGATTTGTTCGGGGCTGCCGCCATGCAGGGCATAGCTGAAGCCGCCGATAAGTCCAGAAGCAGGAAAACCGCGCCCGGGATCTGTCCGCGGCGTGGCTCCGGGCGAAAAGATGCTCACCCGTCAGTGTGAGGGCTCATGCGATTGATGGGGCGCAACGACGTAGTCCTGATGGTGGGACTGACGGTTGCGCTGTTCGTGATTTTCTCCGGACCGGTGTCACGTTTCCTCGACTACGTACGCGAGATCGAGGCAACGCGAGGCCTGCATCTGCTGCCTGCTCTCTTCATTCTTGCGACCATATTCAGCTTTCACCAACTTCGGAAGCGCCAGGAAATGCGCGACGAGACGCAGAGTGTCGCGCGCTCCGCCAAAGAAGCCACCGAGCGAGCGTCCGAGATGTCCAGGCTGGTGGCGTTCGGGCATGCACTGGCCCGATCAATGGACGGTGAATCGAGCGAGTCCATTCGTGATGTGGCAGCCGCCCAGATTCCGCTCCTGGCGCCTGGCCGCGGCGCATGGGTGATGACGCGGACGCGCACCGGTCACTGGGAATCGCTGATGGCCGTCGGCGAGTCTTCGCCATCCGAGCGTGAACGAGCTGCACGGCGAGCCCTCGGCGAGGCCGAACCGCTGATCGGCTCTGAGCCAGGCGAAATCTGTTTTCCGATGATCGTTGCGGGTGCGCCGGAGGGCGTACTCGGTGCTGCGGCGGAACCGCCTCTCACCGATCATCAGCGCAGCATTCTCAGCGCGGCGGCCGCACTGCTGGCAGTGTCGCTGAAGAATTCCCAGCTGTTCCGCGAAGTCCGCGAGAACAGCGTGCGAGACGCCCTTACAGGATGCTTTAATCGCGCACACGCGCTCGAAGTCCTCGATGCCGAGATTCGCCGTGCTCGACGCTCCAAGCTGCCGCTCTCGCTGATCATGTTCGACCTGGATAATTTCAAACAGATCAACGATTGCCACGGCCACCTCGCCGGCGATGCCGTGCTGGCGGCTATTGGCAGCAGGATGAAATCCGAGCTTCGCGGCAGCGATCTGAAGTGTCGCTACGGCGGGGACGAGTTCATGGTCATTCTCCCGGACACGCCACTCGGAGGCGCGAAGCAGGTGTCCGAAAACCTGCGCGCGGCGTTGGAATCGCACCCGATTCTCTGGAACTCCGAGCAGATCAGGATGACGGCGAGTTTCGGCGTCGGCGTCGTGAATCCAACCGACCAGGATCCGCTGGCCGCGATTGCGCGGGCTGACGCCGCGCTCTATCGAGCGAAAGAACGCGGCCGCAACGACGTTCAGGTCGAGGAACAGTCGACGGCAGTCGCCTAGCGCAGCGTCTCTTCCGGTGTCGCACGCACCGCCGGGCCCAACGCGAACGTCATCGTCCCGTCGACAACGACCCGTCCGTTCACCCTGGCAAACCCATGAAGCTGCCCGACCCGGCTGCGTAGGCTCTTGACCCGTGCCTCAATCTCCACCACGTCGCCGGCGTAGACAGGGCGTCGGAAGCGCACTCGCTCGATACCTCTGAACAGCGGAATCCGGCCCCTGTTTTCCGGTTTGGACAGGATCAGGATGGCGCCCACCTGCGCGATGCACTCGGTCAGGATCGTCGGCGGGAGGGCGGGCCGTTCGCCGGGCTGATGGGCCAGATAGCGCTCGTTCAAAGAGACGTTCTTGATGCCAACAATCCGTTTGTCTGGCTCCAGCGCGGTCACACGATCGACAAGCAGAAACGGATAACGATGGGGCAGAACACTCTCAATGACCGCGTGATCCAACGGCAGATTCAGGGGATCCATGCAGAGCCCAGTATAATTCGCTTGCCCGCTGAACCCCGGCCGCCCACGCCACCGATGACTGATCGCCCCCAGGATCAACCCTCTGAAGCCCGGCTAGCCGGTGGAGCTCGCGCGCCCAGTGACACCGAGCTGCTCTCGACGCTCTTCGAGCTGGGGCGGGAAGTGACATCGGTGCTCGACTTGGATGAACTGCTGGCAAAGATTCCGCAGCTCATCGCCCGGCTCACGAAATTCAGCGCGTTCTCCGTCTATTTGCTTGACGAGAAGAAGCAGGAACTCCGGATTGCTTATGCCATCGGCTATCCCGCCGACGCCTCGAGTGTGCGCCTCAGCATTGGTCAGGGAGTCGTTGGCGCTGCCGTAAAGGAGGGGCGACCGATCCTGGTCAACGACATACGTCGGGAGCCGCGCTACCGGGGGCCCCTCCGTAACATGCTGTCGCAGCTCGCCGTACCGGTTCGCCGTAAAGGAAAGGTGATAGGGGCGCTCAATCTCCTGAACGAGGTCGAAGGCGCATTCACCCCGCAGGACGAGGCCTTGTTGCGGCAGTTCGCGGCACACGTCGCCGTCGCGATCGAAAACGCGCGGCTGTTCGAGTCCGAACGGCACTACGTCGACACGCTCGAAACCCTCGCGGAAATCGGACGGGAGATGTCCTCGATTCTCGATCTGGACGCCCTGTTGACTCGCATCGCGAGCCTCACCAAGCGTCTCATCGACTACCGCACGTTCGGCATTCTCCTTCTCGACGAGGACACCGAGCAGCTCGAGATGAAGCTGGCCGTCCGCTACGGCAAAGGAGCCGAGTCCAAGAACTTCAAACTGGGCGAGGGGCTCGTCGGCTGGGCCGCCCAACACAAAGAACCCGTGCTCGTCTCTGACGTCTCACAGGACCCTCGCTATATCAATCTCGTGGCCGACGCGCGATCGGAACTGGTGATTCCGATGCTCATCAAAGATCGCTGCATCGGGGTATTCGATCTGGAGAGCCCTGAACTGGATGCGTTCACGAAGGAGCATCAGGAACTGCTCACACTGCTGGCAAGTCAGGCTGCCGTTGCGATCGACAACGCGAGGCTTTACGAAGAAGTCCGGCGTAACGAAGAACGGATCGAGAAGGAGCTTCGTTTCGCGCGACGCGTCCAGATCGCCTTGCTGCCCACCGAACCACCCAAAACAGTTCGCGACGCTGATGTTGCAGGTCGATTCGAGTCAGCCTACGAACTGGGAGGGGACATCCACGACTTCCTCGCACCTGCGGCGGACGCGCTCGTCGTGGCGGTTGGCGACGTTTCAGGCAAAGGCGCTCCCGCAGCGCTCTACGGTGCGTATGCCGCTGAACTGGTTCGCTCCCGGACGTTGCGCCGGCGATTCACGCCGGACCGCTTCAGTGTGTCTGGTGTGCTGCAGGCGATGAACACCACCTTGCACGAACGGCAGCTCGAAGCGTACTACTGCACGTTGTGTTACGCCTTCTTCGACTTCTCCCGACGGGTCGTCACGCTCTCGAATTCCGGTCTCCCATATCCCATTCGCTGCACGGCGACTTCATGTGGGCAGATCGAGCTTCCGGGTGTGCCTCTGGGATCGTTTCCGGGCGTCACTTACGATGAGGCGAGCATCGAGCTCACGCGCGACGACATCTTCGTGTTCTGCACCGACGGTATCTTCGAGGCTCTCAATGAAGACGGCGTCGAGTTCGGCGCCACGCGTCTGGCCGATGTGGTCAGCCGCCACCGGGGGGGATCGGCGCGGGCAATGGTGGATGCGATTTTCACCGAGACGACGGAGTTTCGCGGTGCCCGCCCGCAGGGAGACGATATGACGGCGGTTGCCGTCAAGATCACAGCGTGAGACGCGGGGTGGAACGAGGCCGCGCTCGGATCGTGAATGGAAGTCAGGGGCCGGAGTACGGCGATGCCAGCGCCTGCCTGAAAATTACGTACCCCGGTGATCCGGCGCGACCTGTCATCCACTTGTTCAAGATGCATGCCCCCTTTGGTGTCCTCGGAATTCCCATGGAAATCGCTGAACTGATGTCGGCCGGCGTCACCTGCAGGTGGCGGTCAGTACGTGTTGAGGTAACGTTCGACCTCCCAGGGCGACACATGCCGCATGTAGTCACTCCACTCCGCGCGCTTGGCAGCGAGGAAGTGGTCGAAGATGTGCTCGCCCAGGGTTTCGCGCATGAGGGCGCTCTTCTCCAGTTCATCCAGCGCTTCGCTCAGATTTGACGGCAGTTCGTCGATTCGAAGGTGGCGGCGTTCCCGGTGGCTCATCTTGTAGATGTTCTTGTTGACCGGAGGCCCCGGATCGCTCTGCTGATCGATACCGTCCAGGCCCGCACGCAGCATGACCGCGAAAGCCAGATACGGATTGCAGGAGGGGTCTGGCATTCGAAGCTCGATACGCGTGGTCGGACCGCGGCCTGCCGGGACGCGTATCAGCGGGCTGCGATTCCGCGTCGACCAGGCAATGGCTGTCGGTGCCTCGTACCCAGGGACCAGCCGTTTGTATGAGTTGACCAGTGGATTGGTGATCGCGCAGAAGGCCTTGGCATGGCGGAGCAGCCCTCCGATGTAGTTGAGGCACGTTCGGCTGAGCTCACCTTCTCCCTGCTCGTCGAAAAACACGTTCCGCCCACGCGAAAAGAGAGACTGGTGCGTGTGCATCCCGGACCCGTTGACGCCCAGAACAGGCTTGGGCATGAACGTCGCGTGAAGCCCGTTCCGGTTGGCGACATTCTTCACAACGAAGCGAAAAGTGCTGACATTGTCCGCCGTGATCAACGCGTCGTCGTACCTGAAATCAATCTCGTGTTGTCCCGGTGCGACCTCGTGATGGGCGGCCTCGACGTGAAAGCCCATCTGCTCGAGGGCAAGTACGATTTCGCGGCGGACATCTTCCCCAAGGTCGACGGGAGTCAAATCGAAGTACCCGCCTGAGTCGTGCGTTTCGGTCGTGGGCTCACCTGATGGGCGGCGCTGAAAGAGAAAGAACTCAGCCTCCGGTCCGGCCTTCATCGTGAGGCCCTTCTCCGCCGCAAGTGCGATCACGCCCTTGAGCAGCGATCTCGGACAACCGGAAAATGAAGTCCCGTCCGGGTTGGCGATGTCGCAGATGATGCGTGCCACCCGTTCCGAGCCGGCGTAACTCCACGGAAACACCTGAAAGGTCTGGAGGTCGGGTTTGAGGAACATGTCGGATTCCTCGACCCGGACGAAGCCCTCGATCGAAGATCCGTCGAACATGATCCGCCCGTTGAGGGCTTCCTCGAACTGCCGATCCGGTACCTCGACGTTCTTGATAACACCAAGAATGTCGGTGAACTGGAGACGCATGAACTTGACCTTTTCCCGCGTGACGCGCTCGAGGATGCGCGTCTTGAGGTCGTCTTTGGCCATGGGCGTTGATTATGCCAACTTTCCCACGGGGCAGGCCGTCTGAGTAGCTGGAGCCGATCGCTTGGTCGACTGCAAAGGGGTTCAACGATGAGGAAGGCAATCTACGCTGGCGGGGGCATTGCGCTGCTTGCGGCGGCCGTGCTGGTCTACGGCACTCGCGCTGCCGCGCAGGACATCAACGGGTCTCCCGGTCAACGACTGCAGGGGGCGTTTCTTCCACTGGTGGGACCAGGATCGTCGATCGGGATCACCGTGCGTGATTCCGATACGGGTGTCATCGTGCAGGACGTGCGTGATGACAGTCCCGCTTCACGCGCGGGTCTGAAAGAGGGGGACGTCGTCACCGAGTTCGACGGTGAGCGGACGCGGAGCGCGGCGCAGTTCACCCGGCTGGTTCGCGAAACCGCACCGGGGCGCACTGTCAAGATCGCAGTGGTCAGGAATGGTACGCCGACGACGATCGACATCGCCCCGGAGGGGCGAAATTCCGTTGACTTCAACATCCCCGATCTCGCGCAAAACTTTCGGCAATTTCAGGGATGGCCGCGTGACTTCAACTTCGGGTTCGATGGTGACGGAGCCGTGTTCACCCGCATCTCACAGCGTCGGCTCGGAGTCACCGTCACACCAGTTGGTGATCAGCTCGCCGCCTATTTCGGTGTCAAGCAAGGCGTGCTCGTGTCCGAGGTGATGGCCGGCTCTGCGGCAGAGCTGGCCGGCCTCAAAGCCGGGGACGTCATCACGATGGTCAGGGGACAGAGCGTATCCGACCCGGGTGACGTTGTACGGGAACTCAGCGCAGCTGAGTCCGGGACGAGTGTCGAGATTCGCGTCACTCGCGATCGCAAGGAGATCACACTTACCGCCAAGATGCCCCAGCGGACCCGATCGGTCGCTCGGCGAAGCGGGAGCACGATCTAGCTTTTAGGAAGAGGCGCTGGCTCGTTCGAACTGGAGGACATCAACCGGCGGCGTCGAACTGGCAGCCGGCCATGCGCCGAGAACGGCTGCGAGTTGCGCGGCAATCAGTGTGACGACGGCCTGCGTCGTGACGTCGACTTCGCGACCCGTCGGCAACTCGATCGCGAGCACGCCGATACACCGATCCATGCCGAGCAGCGGTGCCACAATCGCCGAGCGGGCGGTGGTATCACCGGACACAATCTGAATCGAGCCGCTGAGCCAGGCAGCGGTGGTCGCATTCATCGAAGACCGATTGATGGGACCGATCTGTCTCAATTGTCGAGAGTCATACCCGTGCGCTGTTACCGGGAAGATCTCCTCGCCGGCTGCCATCCATACGACGACACCCGGTACATCAAGTAATGCTGCGGCTCGGGCCAGCAGCCCCTGAAGGTCGGAGTCGGCCTGGATACGACTGATGTCAGTGCACAGTGCCGCTGTTTCCTTTAAGTCGACCGAGAGCGTAGTGCCGGTCCTCTCGGTCTCCTGCAGGGGTAGAAGTGTGCCTGCCGGAGCCTGAGAGCTGACGTCGCTGACCGGAGATGCCGTTGAGCCCCGTGATGAACTCACGAGGGCCCAGGCAAAAAGGAGAGCGACACCAGCCAGCACCATCCACGCCTGCTTCATGCCATTCGCCCTGCCATCGGCAACCGCTTTCGATTCCGCAAGCCGGAGTGCCCGTAGCTGCTCGCGCAACGTCTGGCGCGTCCGCGTCGTCTCTGTGAACAGCAGATCTGCCGCCATCAGGTCAAGCCCAGCGCTCATGTTCTCGCGCGCCCGCACATCCACTTCGCCCAGCGCGGCGACTGCCTTGCCGACCTCTCCGGCGGAAGGCGCGCTACTACCAGCCACTAACTGTCCGAGAAGCGAGGAGCTGTCGCCAACGATCTGCCGCAGGAGTTTGCTGGTCGACTGCAGCCTGTCGCTGTCGATTTCCCCGGACGCGACGTACCGGAGCTCGTTCTGCGCCAATTCGTCGAGCAGAACCTCGAATCGATCGATGCGGGTCGCTGTTTGTCTGCCGGTGGCCTCGAGCTGCTCGACGTGCTGCGCCAAAGCCCAAGTCCAGGCCACGCCGCCGGCTCCGGCGGCAATGAGGATCGCGGGAAGAAGGAAGCGGAGGATCCGCAACTTCATGTGATCCTCGACAGGATACCAAAGGAATCAGTCTTTGGCTGCCTTCGGATGCAGGATTGCGTAGGTGGGCAAACCGATTCCGTCGAAACGGGTGATCATTGAACTGGCCGGTTCCTCGCCCAAATCCTCTGCCTGGAACTTCACCTTGACGTAGCCATCGAGCGCCGCCTTCACACTTTCATCCGCAAACGTGGTCTGGTCCATCACGAGGCAGTTCTTGCACCAGGTCGCCCACATGTCGACGAGGACCGGCTTTTGTTCCCGCTGAGCAACGGCAAGCCCTTCGGCCAGTGAAGCGTGCCACCCATCCTTGAGCTTCTCCTGGACGCTCGATGCGACCTCGCCTGCGTCAACCCACCGATCTGCAAAGAGACCGTAAGCGAGATAGCCGTAGTAGACAGCCGTGCCGAGAATGAGGACACCAAACGCTTGCTTGACGCGAACCATCCACGCGCCTGGTTTCGGCAGCGCCGTGATCCCTGCGCCGGCCAGTGGCCAGGGCACCGCCATGCCAAGGCCGAGCACGAAAGGAAGGGCCAGCGCCGCCACCGTTCCCCGTGCGTACATGTCGCTGGAGAACAGCACGACCTGAATCACCACTGGCGCTACGCATGCTCCTGCGAGCAGCGCGGCAACTGCGCCCATTACGAACGCCACGGCAAAACTCCCGCGCTTCGAGGCGTCGGCTCCGATCGCCCCAGAGAATCGCGAGAGGTCGATCTGGAACACATCAAACATGGCGAGGGCAAGGGCGACGAAAATCACGGCGATGCCAAGGTTGAACCAGGGCGACGAGTTGATCGTGCCGAATGTGCCAGCGGTCAGGATCACAATCAGCCCGAGCCCGCCATAGACGAAGGCCATGGCGGCACCGTACGCACCACCAAGGAGGAAGCCTCGCGAGCGGGATCCTGCGCTTGCGCCTGCGCCAATGATCGCGAGGTTAATGGGAATCATTGGAAGCACGCAGGGCGTGAGATTCAACGCCAGACCACCAAGCAGCACGAGGAACAGAATCGCGAACGGTCCGCGCCCTTCAAACAGGCCCGGCTCTTTCACGCCGCTCTCGGCATTTCGAATGAACTGCAGGAATTCATCAGTGCCCTGATAGCCGCCAGTACTTGCAGCCACAGAGAATTCGTCCAGCAGCTCGATGCCGCCGTCAGTCGGGTTCAGAGGACGAATGGGTGCGACGACTGGGGCGCTGCCGGGCGCGCGGCCGGTTCCGAATGCAATCGCCTGGAACACGTCGGCGTGGTTGCTCGGACGATCCGAGTCAGGCGACGCGATTGTGAGGCTCCAAACGAGATCCGCATTGACCGGGGCGAAGCACAGTCTGTCGTCGCACGCCTGATAGCGGAGACGTGCGGGGACGTCGACTTGTCCGACTGCCATGCCCGGCGCAATGTCGAAGCGTACGCCGATCGCGAATTCGTGCGGGAAGACGAGTAGCGGTTGCGTCTGGCCTAGTTGATTGAATTCGGTTGCAGGCGGAAAGACGACTTCTGCGACCGTGACGCCCTCAGGCGCATCGACGGTGAGCACTGTGGGAATGAGTGCCGGGTCCCGGGGTGCATCAGACTGAACGTGAAACTGCTCCGGCAGTCGCACCTGAAGTGCAACTCGGACAGGCGATCCGGCTACTGCGTCCGACTCGACGACCGGGATCAGATCGGCCTTGACGCCCCGAAGCTGCGCGACAGCAACCTGCGGAGCAACCAGCAGCAGCGCGAGTGTCGCGATCAGCGCTCGCACGGTTACCCCACCGGCTTGAGCGGAATGTAGGCGGGCGCGCCTTCCATCTGGACGTTGTGTCCTTTCACAGGCGGAAGATCCTGATAGAGGAAGTCCCACTTCCAGCGCTCGGATGGATTGGAGGCCTGCAGCCAGTTCCGTGCAGGAATCGGCCGCGTGAAGGGCACTTTGTCTGCGTCGGCATAGCTCGCCGACAGAGCTGTCGCGACCGCCCTGCGGACGTCGCTTGCAGTCTGGTACGGCAACGACAAACCGAGAAGGCGGCCCATCAGTGCCAGGATTTCCCAATCGTCCTTGGCTTCTCCGGGAGGCGCGATCGCGCGCGACGCACCCTGCACCTTGCCCTGATCGTTCGTGTAGATTGCGTCCTTCTCGACCCAGGCAGCGCCGGGCAGCACGATATCGGCTGCCGCGACGAGCTCCGACATCACGACTCCCTGCACGATGAGCATCGACAGGGCCCCGCTTCGGCGGGCGCTTACCAGCCATGACACATCGCCCAGAGAACCATCCGGCCCTGGATCGAGCACATACAGGGCTTTGACGCGGCCCGCCGCGATCGCGGTTCGTAAGGCCGAGGTATCCGCTTCGTGGCCGTTACCCTGACCAACCGCAAAGCCAACATCGCGTGCGCCATTGACGTTTGGCGCATCCGTAGCAGGAACGACGAACTTGGTCTCTGCCGGCTGTGTCTTCTGACTGCTCTTCCACGCAACAGTCACAGCGCCCATGCCGTCGGGACCAAGGAGCCCCGTGACAACATCCTTGAGGACGAACAACTCTTCAGTGGATGCGTGAGCTGACACCAGGAACCGCACCGAGGCGGGATCGGCCGAACCGGCGGTCTGCAGCGCGTCCCGGAGCTTCGGGCTGACGTTGTGCCAGGCGAGGGGCTCGAGGCCGGCGCCCGATCGAACCATGGGCCGACGAAGGCGCTTGTCCCCTTCCACCCAGTGATAGTTGAACCGGCCGATGTCACACATCCAGTACCCGTTGATGTCGGGATTGAGACGCGGCGTCATGCGAATCAGGCGCGAGCCCTTGGCCCACTCGGGCTTTGCTTTCTGCCACGCGCTGGTGCTGCACCCCTTCGAGCACAGCGTGCACGTGGTGTCGACGACACCCGGGTTGTCCCAGGGCCGGCTCTTGAATCGGTATTCCCTCGTCGTGATCGCGCCAACCGGGCAGACGTCCATCAGGTTGCCCGAGAGAAGCGAGTGGACCCCTTCCTCCCGGAAGGTTGCGATCTCGCTGCCGTTGCCGCGATCGGCGATGCTGATCTGCGCATCACCGTCGATCTCCCGCATGAACCGCACACACCGCGTGCAGAGGATGCAGCGGTTGCGATTGAGCATCAATGTCGGACCGAAATCGACGTCGGCCTTGACCCCCTCGCCATCGAAGACCCGCCGCGGGAAATCCATCCGACTCTGTGCAGGTCCGAAGCTGTAAGAAAAGTCCTGCAGCGGACATTCGCCACCCTTGTCGCACACCGGGCAGTCGAGCGGGTGGTTGACGAGCAGGAACTCGAGCACGCCGGCGCGCGCTTGCGTCGTCTCCGGATCGCGCGTGGTCACCACCATCCCATCGTTACAGACCGTCGAACAGGAGGTCTGCAGCTTCGGCATCTTCTCGATCTTGACGATGCAGACGCGGCAGGAGCCGTCGACGGTCAGGCCAGGATGAAAGCAATAGTAGGGGACTGAAATGCCAGCTTCGATGGCGGCTTGGAGGACTGTCTTGCCTTTTTGAACCGTAACCTGCCGCCCGTCGATGGTCAGGGACACCGTTTCCATAACCGGTCGATCATATCCCGAGGCTCGTCAACCCGCCTACCCTTCCGCGAACTCGGCGAGGGCAGCGGAGTCCTGGTTGACCTGAACCCTCCGGACGGCGCCATCAGTGGGGATGGTGCGCTCCACCTCGATGTCGGTCACCGGGACGACGACATTGGCGGTGCGGCCATCCGCGTAGGTAATCGTCACGGTCACTGGGATGTCAAAGACCTGGTCACCGGATTGCTCGAAACGCACGACGACCTGCTTATCTCCGATCTGGGTTCCGTACCGCAGTCGCGGAATGCCGCTGCCATAGATCCAGCGTTCAAAGAAGCGATCGAGCACCCGGCCCGACTCCGCTTCCATCGCGCGCTCGAAGTCCTCGGTGCCCGCCTTCTGGTATCGCCGATCCATGTAGAACCGCCGGAGTCCCTTGAAGAACACGTCGTCGCCGAGCAGCCGGCGGAGCATGTGGAGCACGGCGGCGCCCTTGTTGTAGACGAGCGCCCGGAACACTCGCGGGTCTCTCTTCACCAGCCCGAGCCGCGACCCCAGATGCACAGGACCTTGATCCGATTCCGACAGCGACCATCGTCGGAACTGCCGAAGCATGTCGCCGAATACGCGATCTCCGCGCGAGCGTTGCGCGTACAGCGCCGCGAAGTACTGTGCAAAGCCTTCGCTGATCCACTGCTCGTGGTAGTTCTTCCAGCCGATGGCCTGCCCCCACCACTGGTGCGCGAGCTCGTGAGCGAGGAAGAACTGTGGAAAGTTCTCGAACGAGGCAGGGTCCCCGCGCCAGTTCGACGTTGCGAATGAGGACGGTGTGTTGATCACCGCAAAGTACCCGGGGCTATGTCCGCCTGGAAGGTCGCTCTCGATCAGTGCGACTGCCGCCGACGTGTACGGTGCATCGCCCATGAGCGACGCGTAGAACTGCAGGATCGTCTGAGTGTCGACGGCGACCTGGCGGCTTTGCGAACGAAGACTGTTATGCGCTGCGACGCTCACGGCAATCGAGTCCACTCCCGAACCGGGGTCGCTTGGATTCTCGATGACCACACGACCCTCTCCAACGCGCGTCAAACGAGTGACGACGAGCGCGAGGTATCGAAGCGGCTGATCGGCGCGGAACGCGAACGAAGGACCTTCGTGTCCACTGAGGATGTCGCGAAGCGACACCAGGTCAGTGGCCGGAAGTGGATGTCCGCTTGCCACGCACGTGTACCCGGGAGGAACAAAGATGCGCAGTGATGCCGTCGCGTAGTCGGGAACCGGATTCTGCGGATACCAGTTCGACCGGTTGCTGAGAAGCAGCGACGGCTCTCTGGGATCGGCGCCCGGGCCTTGTTCCTGTGCGTCTGGGGCAACGGCGATTGTGTCGGTATCGAGCTCCTGATTTGGAACTTCGCCGGCGTACGTGATGACCAGCGTCAGGTCTGAGTCTTGAGTCACGACGCGCGGGAGATTGATAACGACAGTGTTCTGGCTGCGGATTCGAAGGTGAAGCAGTCGCCCGTACTCGACGCTGGTCACGCTCGAGACCGCGAGTGTTTCCGCCAGTCGCAACCTGAGACTCGAGACCGACGTGGAGCGAATGCGAATCAACAGACGCGCCCGTGCTCGAATCGTCCGGCGCTCGGGATCGATCGATGCGTCAACGTTGTAGTCGAGCACGTCGTAGTCGCGCAGCGCGTCATCGCTGTAGAAGCGGCCGCGCGCCGCGAGCTTGCCAACCGATGGGTACAGCGCCAGTGTCAGACGGTCCTTTCGACGGAACATGCTGATGTCTTCTGCCTGCTCGGACGTCAAGGTGTAGGTCAGCGTGTCGAAACGACGAGTCTCGACCTCGGCGAGGAAGTCACCAAGTGGAGGGAGGAGATACCAGTCGTCGGAACTCAAATCCTGAAGGTCGACATTGAACGATCTCGTCGCGTGATCGGCGAAGACTTCCTCGGCGCGCCGCGCAAGGCGTGGATCGGTGGCTGCCTCAGTGAGGCTGGACACCGAGACTCGCTGCTTGTAGTCCGATGGACCGAGGCGGATATACGCGGCATCGAACGGCGAGCTCAGCGTGTCGTTGCCGGCGAAAAGCCGGAGCTGACCGCGCTCAGCGGCCACGGTTGGCGAGAACGTCATGACGCCGCGGCCGAGCACGATCAGGCCGGTGATGCCGTCATCGCACTCGACGCGGTAGACGGTGCCTTCGGCAAGCTGCAGCACCAGATCTTCAGACGTGATCTCCAGATTGCGCGCAGTCAGCGGCCGCTTGTCGATGCGTAGTTTGTACAGGCCTTCGACGAAGGTCAGGCTCTCTGCGCCGACAAATCTCCAGGACGACAGGTCGCCGTTGGGAGGTCGTCGCATGTCCATGCCGGCCGTGAGGATTCGCGCGCGGCCCGGTGTTTCGATGAAGAACTCGACGACCAGACTGTAACCATCACCTGGCGGCGCACCCTCGAGAGGCGCTCGGTCCCGTAACCGCAACGTGCTCTTCACGGCACCCGGCATGAGCAGGCTGCCGATGTAGGTCTCGATGCCCGCGCTGGGGACGTCAGGCGAGAACAGTTCCATCAGCGCGGATTTGTCGCCCTTGTTCAGAGCCTGCTCGAAGCTGCGGAGCAGCGGCGTGACGGGGTCCGGCGCAGCCTGGGCCGACGCTGACGTCGCCCAGCCGCAGACACACACCAGCACCAGGAGCCATCTCATGCAGTTGGACCGGTTACATTAGACGCCAATTGGTGCGCGACTGTCAGCCGGGGTCGCCGGCTAGACGGCCACACTTTGCATCGGCAGCGGCGGCAGCCGCCGAAGCGCAAGGACGGTCAAATCATCGAGCAGCCGTCGCTCGCGACTGTGCGTTTCAACTGCCTCAAACAGTGCCCACCCCAACTCCTTGGCAGACGCCCATCCCTTGCCGTCGACGACCGTCTGGACGCCAGCTTCATCGAAGGGCTGATCGAAGGTGTCCTCGGCCTCGGTGATGCCGTCGCTGTACATGACAAGGACATCGCCCGGTTCGAGCGTCGTGGAGCCGGTTGTGTAGGAAGCGCTCTCGAACATCCCGAGAGCCATCCCGCCGGCCCGCAGCCGTTCGTACGATCCATTCCCTCGCCTGAGCAGCGGCGGGTTCTGCCCGGCGTTCACGTACGACAACTCCCCCGTCGTGGGGTTGAGGATCGCGACGAACAACGTGACGAACCGGGAATGCGGTGCATGCCTGCCGATCTGGACGTTGAGTCGCGTCACCAGGTCGGCGCCCTCGAGGCCTTCGTCGATCAGCGTCCGCATCATCGCAAGCAGCAGCGCCATCAGAAGCGCCGCCGGGCTGCCTTTGCCCGCGACGTCACCGAGGGCGAGCAGGACACGTCCATCGGGCAGCGGCACGATGTCGTAGAAATCGCCGCCGACCGTGTTCGCCGGTCGTGTCATGCCGAACGCTTCGATCCCGGGTGCTTTGAATCCGGCGCGCGGCAGCATCGACTGTTGGATCTCGCGCGCGATCTCGAGGTCGTTCTTGAGTGAAAGACGATCCGCCACTTCCAGCAGCACGAGCAGATTGAGAAGAAGGAACCCGGACAGCAGCCACAGCGTACCCGGTGCGAACGCCGGATGCGGAATCAGCAGGAAGTGCACCTCGCGAAACAGTTCCATCAGCCCAATCAAACAGGCGACCAGCGAGATGCCGTAGATCAACCGGCGCGCAGGTGTGAGCTTGAGCGTGAAACCCAGGAACAGGAGTCGGGCATGCCCGAGCATCCGAAGGTGCCAGGGTTGTTTCTTGAGCTCCTCGAAATCGATGTGCCTCGCGAAAAACCGGTACGCCTCAAGGGTGTCGCGGGTAAACAGCTTCCCGACGTCACCCTTGGTGAGACCACGTGTATAAGTCTCGAAAAAAGGGCCTCCGGTCTGGCGTGGAAGCGGGGGGACCTTCATCAGTAAGCCGCGATCTTAGATCGTCGCAACGGGGTTCGCCTCAGATAATTCCAAGCTCGACCCCAACTTTCCGGAAGACGTCCAGAGCGAACTCGAGCTCGGCCTCGGTATGCGTCGCAGTGACGATGGTCCGGACCCTGGCTTTGTCCCGTGGCACGGTCGGAAATGTAATTCCCTGCGCGAAGACCCCCTCCTCGAATAGCCTGTCCGACAATCGGACAGCCAGCGACCCGTCCCCGACGATGACCGGAGTAATAGGGCTCTCGCTGAGGCCGGTGTCGAACCCCATCGACTGAAGGCCTGCCTTGAAGAACTGTGTGTTCTGCCAGAGCTGCTCGATCCAGTGCGGCTCACTTTCGAGCACGTCGAGAGCGGCCAGGCAGGCCGCTGCCACCGACGGCGGGTGCGAGGTCGAGAAAAGAAAAGGGCGCGCTCTCCGGTACAGAAACTCAATCAGCGATCGCGAGCCCGCGACATATCCGCCAAGCGCACCGAGAGCCTTCGACAGCGTACCGACCTGAACGTCGACGCGTCCGTGAAGGCCGAAGTGGTCGACCGTTCCGCGCCCCTGCGAGCCGAACACGCCGCTTGCGTGGGCGTCGTCGACCATCATGATGCAGCCGAACTCGTCGGCGATATCACAGAGCCCGGGCAGTGCGCCGAGGTCGCCGTCCATGCTGAAGACGCCGTCGCTGATGAGGAGCGTGCGCTGACCTTGCGGAAGGGCCCCGACGATCGCTCGCGCGGCAGCGACGTCCCGATGCGGAAATACCTTGATCGTGGCGCGGCTCAATCGAGCGCCGTCGATGATGCTCGCGTGATTCAGTTCGTCGGAGACGATCACATCCTCGCGTCCGAGGAGCGCAGCGACCGTCCCTGCGTTGGCCGCGAAGCCGCTCTGAAACACGACAGCCGCTTCGGTGCGCTTGAACGATGCGAGGCGGCGTTCGAGCTCCATGTGGATCTGCATCGTGCCGGCGATCGTGCGGACGGATCCGGTGCCCACACCAAGCGATCGCAGTGCGTCGAGCGCGCGCCCGCGCAGCCGCGGATGCGTCGTGAAGCCGAGATAGTTGTTCGACGACAGATTGACAACTGAATGTCGATCGATCGAGGTGTGTGCGGCCTGTTCCCCGTCGAGCACGCGCAATGGGCGGAAAAGGCCCTGATCGCGAAGCCCGTTCAGTTCATGGTCAAGGTATGCGAGCGGATCCCTGCGCATTCGTCTCTCATGTGCGCACGCGGCGTGCTCGAACGCGGCTCAGCCGCGCGCCAGATACTCGCGTGTGAAATTGCCGATGTCGGTGTAGATGCTGGCGAGCTCCTGAGGATTCGCCAGGAACACGATGCGGAAGTAACCGTCGCTTGCGGGTACACCAAATCCCGATCCGTTGACGCAGAGGATGCCGGTCTCCCGCAACAGGCTCAGGACGAAATGCTCATCGGTACGACCCGGCGGCAATGACACGGAGGGCAGCACGTAAAAAGCCGCCTTCGGCGCCACGCAACGAATGCCTGGAATCGCGTTGAGCATCTCTGTCGTGACGCGGCCGCGTTCGGCGAGCGCGTCGCGGAACACCGTCTGATGGGAGCGGTCGCCCGTGAGCGCGGCTTCAACCGCGTAGTTCATCGGTCCTGGACTACACAGACGCCCGTCGGCAAGTTTCTTCACCGCAGCGAGTGCATCGTCCAATCGAGGCGTGGGACCGAGAACCATCCAACCGGCGCGCCAGCCCGGTGCGAGATACGCTTTCGAAACACTCGAGAACGAGATCACTGCCGCATCGGGATCGAGACTGCCGAGCAGAGGCAACAGTCCGGCGAATCCAAGATCGCCGTACACCTCGTCAGCAAGAATCGTCAGCTCGTGTCGTTCAGCAAGCTCGAGGAGGGCGCGCCTCACCGCCGTTGGATACACCGCACCTGTCGGGTTGTTCGGATCGATGACGACGAGCACGCGCGTACGCGTGCTGATCAAGCTGCGCAGATGATCGAGATCCGGTAACCAATCGCGATCCGGATCGGTGCGGTAGTAGCGCGGCTGAGCGCCGATCTTCGCGAGGATCGCCGTGTACAACGGATACGTCGGTGACGGGACCAACACCTCATCACCTTCATCGACGAGAGCGTTGAGCGCGAGCTCGATGCCCTCAGACGTGCCTGTTGTGATCAGGACTCGGTCGGGTGAGATCGCAACTCCTCGCGCGGCATAGTCGGCAGCGACCGCAACCCGAGCGGACTCGACGCCGACCGATGGGACGTAACCATTGTGCCCGTCGCGCATCGCGCGCGTGGCGGCCTCGACCAGATGCGCAGGCGTGCGAAAACCGAAAGCAACGGGATCGCCGATGTTGAGGTACCGCACACGCCGTCCCTGCGCCTCAACCGCCTTCGCTTCGGCGACAATGTTGCGGATCGCGTAAGAGAAGCGGTTGACTCGCCCGGCGACCGGCACAGGGCGGGAGTTTCGTGTGGGCATTTGTCCATCTTAAGGGTTGCGTCGAATTCCGGCGAGCCCGAAGCGCTAGCTCTGCTTTTTACGCAACAGTTATGTGCTTCTAACGTGTTAATAAATCAATAAGTTAATCGCACAGGCTCATCCGCATACGGATACTTGGAGAGGCGATCGCGCAATTCTTACCCCGGGCGTCTCGAAGCACGTCAGTGGTGGAAATGGCTCAGAAGATGGCCGAAACTGAGCAGACAGCTCAGAACCACACGAGATCCACGGCTTCTCTGAGAGAAACCGGCGATCGGCCAGACGTAAGATTTACATGTTCCAGAGCGTGTTTGGGACTCAGCGATTTTTCCCTTCACTGTAACTCATTCAGCCATAACGATCGCCACCACTGGCAAGCGCATTGATAAGATCTCAGGCGCATGCGGAGACTCGCGGTTCTGATAGTCATCGTCCTGACGTCAACCGATTTCCCCTCCGCTCAGGCGCGGCCCCCCGCCCCTGAGCAAGGACCGCAAGCCACCTTCAAGTCGGGTGTCGACCTGGTCACGGTGAGCGTCTCGGTTCGAACCGAGAACGGCCGGGTAGTCCGCGATCTGCAGAAGTCCGACTTCACGGTGTTCGACGCAGGCCAACAGGTCGAAGTGCTCGACTTCTATTCCGGTGATTCACCCATCAGCCTTGCCATCCTGCTCGACATCAGCGGCAGCATGGCGGTTGGCGGGAACATGGACCGGGCGCGTGAAGCAGTCACCGTCGCGACGATGAGCTTGCGCGAAGACGCGGACGAGGCAGCGCTTTACACCTTTGACTCCGAGCTGCGAGAGGTCGTCTCGTTCACAACAGATCTCGATCGCGTCCATCGTGTCAGCTTGAAGGGGAGTCCCTGGGGCAAGACATCTCTCTTCGACGCAATAGCCGATGCCGCCACCACGGTGAGCGAGCGAGCGAATCGCCATCGCGCACTGCTCGTCATCACCGATGGTGTCGACACTGGCAGCAGACTCACGGCCGCAGAAGTTTCGGCGATTGCGAGTTCCATTGACGTCCCGGTCTATCTGTTGACCGTCGTCACACCGGTCGATCATCCAGGCGGCGAATTCGAGTTGACGAGCGACGGACGCAGTGCGCGGACTGCGACGCTCGCCGATCTCGCTCGCTGGACTGGCGGCGACATGCGCGTGACGAGCACTCCGGCGCATATTTCCGCCGCAGTGCAGGACTTGTTCACTGAGCTCCGGCATCAATATCTCATCAGCTTTGAGCCTGGAGATCGTCCCGGGTGGCATCCACTCGAGATTCGTACACGGAAGAGGGGTCTTGTCGTCCACGCGCGAGGCGGGTACATGTCGGGCCCTTCGCGCAGCGGAAGTTAGTTGATACAGGGAGAAGAGAATCATGCGGAAGAGTCTGTTGGCAGCATCGATCCTTGCACTGTCCGTGGCAGTTGCCCCGGCGTGCGCGTCGAAGAAGTTCGTGCGAACCGAGGTCGGCAACGTCAACTCGAAGGTTGACACGCTGACTGGCACCGTCGAGGAGACACAGGAGCGAACCCGCCGCAACGAAGAGCGTATCGGCGCGGTCGACGAAAAGGCAGAGGCCGCGGGCAAGTCCGCAGCCTCAGCGCGGTCGGCGGCTGATGCAGCCATGGGAGCAGCGAAGGACGTCGATGGTCGCGTCACCAAGGAAGTCACAACGGTCAACAACCGCGTGACGGCTGTTGAAGCCGCCTCTCGCCGGCTGATTTACGAAGTGACCCTCAGCGAGGATCAGGGCAACTTCGCGTTCAACAAGGTCGAGTTGCCGGATGCCGCCAAGGCGCGCCTCGATCAGATGGTCACCGACCTGAAGGCCGACCCAAAGGGCGTGTTCATCGAGATCGAAGGTCATACGGACAACGTGGGTGCCAACGAAATCAATGAGCGGATCGGAATGGAGCGTGCCGAGACCGTGAAGCGGTATCTGTACGAACAGCACCAGATTCCGCTGCACAAGATCAACGTGATCTCTTACGGCGAAGAGAAGCCGGTCGCGCCCAACAACACGCGCGACGGACGCTCGCAGAATCGCCGCGTCGTCGTCAAGGTCCTGTCGTAGTCGGTATTGCGAACAGAGCGGATCCGTGAGCAACGGATCCGCTCTATCGCATTCTCGCGAGATCGATCGCCACTCGCGCCAGCTCGGTCTTTCCGTCCAACACCACAACCTGCACACGTTGCTGCGGATCGAACGTCGCTCCATCGAGCGCCGCAATCATCGTCCCGCCGACAACTGGCTGCCCGCCTCCAAACACAGCAGAGGCATTCGGTGCCGGAAACGCAGGCCCTGCCGAGTCTGCCCGCGGTCCAAATCGAGGAAACCGATCGAGCTGTCTCGGCTTGATGCGTGAACCTCCCGACGCCGGGATGAGCTCGACCTCATACGTGGGCACCGCCACGAATGTGTTGAGCGGGTGGAAGGTCATCTCGATCACCAGGTCGATTTGGTTCGCGGCCTTGCTGAGGATGTCAGTGGCCTCGCGCTGTGAGAATTGACGCCCACCGCTCCGCGCATTCATCTCAGCGGCGAGTTCCACGCGATGAAAGGGCGTGATGACGTCGATCCAATCGATTGGTGGCTGAGTAACGCGCACGCGGTACGGCACGTGAAACCGCTCACGTTCCCTCTCGATGCGGGACTGCCCGATATAAATCGCCTCTTCGATCGCACGCCGATCGAGTGTCATCTGCACGGCGGCGAGCGAGGCGCCCGCACAGGCGATGACGATGGCCATGGCGACGGGCCGGAGCATTCCGGGAATCGTAGCAGAGAGGCCGCGGCCTCGTTAGTATTGACCCATGAATCTCGCTGGTCGCGTGGCACTCATCACGGGAGGGCGTCGCATCGGAGCTGTCGTTGCGACCGAATTGGCGCGAAGCGGCGCCGATGTCGCCCTGGTCTTTCACCGCTCACAAGCCGAAGCCGAGGAGACAGCGGATGGGGTCCGGGGGCTGGGACGCCGCGCAATCGTCGTTCAAGCGGACTTGCGGAACGTGGATGCCTGTCAGCGTGTGGTCGAGGCGACCGTTGATGATTTGGGTCGGCTCGACGTGCTCGTGAACATGGCATCGGTGTACAAGGCGGTCCCTTTCGACGAACTCACGGTTGACATGTGGGACACGCAACTCAATGTCGATCTCCGTTCGGCCTTCCTGTGCGCCCGGGCGGCGGCGCCGCACATGCGGCGGCTGCGCGGAGGACGGATCATCAACTTCAGCGACTGGCTGCCACGAAGCGGCCGGCCACGATACGAGGGCTTTCTGACGTACTACGTCGCGAAGGCGGGCGTCATGGCTCTTACGGAAGCGCTCGCCCTGGAACTGGCGGCCGACCAAATCCTGGTGAACGCGATCGCGCCCGGTCCGATCGTCGCGCCCGAAGATACCTCGAACGAAACCTTTGCAGCCGTGGAGCGCGCGACACCACTCGGGCGCTGGGGCGGCGAGATCGAGATCGCCAAGATGGTTCTCGCGCTGGTCGAGAGCGATTTCGTGACCGGCGAGACGATTCGCGTGGACGGTGGCAGACACCTGAAATAGCGCCGCGGGCTCGAACTGGGACGGGCGTTATGCCTTCGATCGGTCGAGGATTGCCGAGAGCGTCGACCATGCATTCTGCGTCGGGAGATTGCAGACGCAGAAATGGCGCACGCCAAGCGAACGCATCGCCTGCAGCGTGCGCGCGCAGACATCAACGGCGGTCGCGCCAGACGCGAACTCACTCATCAGCCCTTCCATCGGCACTGGCATGAATCGGCCGAGCGTCGCGAGCGTCTTCGGGTTCGCGCTCCGGTAGTAGAACACGCTGAATATTCCCGGCAACGCGACGTCCCGGCGATCGACTTCGTCGAGGAAACGCTTGACCGGTTCCGGGTTGAGATGACTGACGACTTGCGTCAGATAGAACTCGGCGCAGAAGCGTGCGTCGAGCAGGAAGTCGACCTGACGGTCGGCAGGTGCATGTGGATTAGCCCAGCCTCCGAGCGAAAGCCGAGGCTCCCGTTCGCGGATGAGCCGACGCAGGTCCCACGCGTGCTCGACGCACCGTGGGTGTCCGACGGTCGTGTCCCCACCGAGAACAACGAGCGAGGGGAATCCCTGCTGCCATGCCTGTTCGGCGTACGACAAGCAGAAATCGAGGGGATGCTTGCTCGTCAGAAACGGCGTGACGAGATCGCGAGGCAGCTCTCGCCCGAGATTTGCGCTCAGATGCCGCAGGTTGTTCTCTTCCGGTGTGCCGACGGCGCTGTCGGTGAGGAACGACGGAACGCGATGCCTGCCCAGGCGACGGATCTCGTGGTAACTGTCTATCCAGGCATCCATGCCTTCGCGAGCACTCAGCTCGGCACGCGGAGGGCGAAGTTCGACCGCGACGATAGCGGTGTCGCCCTCGAGCGCGTGTGCGAGCACTAGCGGGACGACCGCGGACCGGTCGTCTGCGTGACGCGCCTCACGAAATCGAACATGGTCTGGCGGAGGTGTGCGACCAGCCGCGGATCGCTGAATCCGTGCCGCTGCTTGGCGTAGACCATCATCTCGAAAGGCTTGCCGGCCTTCTGCAGCTCGTACGCGAACTGAATCGAGTTCTGCATGTGGACGTTGTCGTCCATGGTCCCGTGAACGAGCAACATCTGGGCATTGAGCCGGTCGGCCGCCAGGCGTGGGGCCGTGCGCCGGTAACCGTCAGCGTTGTTCTGCGGCAACTTCATCAGCCGCTCGGTGTAAACACTGTCGTAGTCACGCCAGTCGGTTACCGGCGCACCGACGATGCCCGCCGACCAGCTCGTGCTGTGTGTGAGCGCGTACGCCGTCATGAAACCGCCGTAGCTCCAGCCGCTCAGCACCAGTCGTGACGTATCGGCCCAGGTCTGTTGTTTCAGCCAGGTGACGCCGTCTTCGAGGTCCTGAAGCTCCAGTTCGCCAAGCCGGCCGTACACCGGCCACTGCGATTCTGCCCCTTTACCGCTCGCGCTCCTGTTGTCGAGAATCCAGACAACGACGCCATGTTGGGCGAGCAGCTGGTGAAACATGTAATCCGTGCCGCCCCACTGATCGCGCACCTGCGCGGCGCCAGGCCCGGCATACGTGAACTGATAAACGGGATAACGACGCGAGGGATTGAAATCGGGCGGCTTGATCAGCACGCCATCCATCACGAAACCGTCGCGTGCCTTCACCTGGACGAACTCCGGTGTCGACGGCCTGAACTCGGTCAAAGCGGGGACGGCGTTGGCATCGACGATACGAACTTCGGAACCGTCCGCTCGATGCAACCGTACTTGAGTCGGTGTCGTGGCGTTGCTCCAGATGCCGACGTACTGGGTGAAGTCGGGATTGAAGATCGCGCGATTGGTACCGACACGCTGGGACAGCCGAGTCATCCCGGTACCGTCAAGCCGGATGCGATAGATGTCAGTGGTGATTGAACTCCGCTCGGGTGATGCGAAGTAGACCGCGCTGTTGGCCTCATCCACTCCATACAGCGTGCGCACCTCCCATCGTCCGTCGGTCACCTGCGCGACCATCTCGCCCGTGGCGCTATAGCGATAGATGTGTTTGAAGCCGCTGCGCTCACTCAACCACAGGAACGAGCCGTCCTTCAGCCAGACGGGGTTGCCGTTCTCATTCACCCAGGCCTTTGTCGTCTCGCGAAGCAGTCGTCGCGTGCGGCCGCTCGACACGTCAGCGAGGTTCAGGTCGAGCCACGTCTGTTCACGGTCTTGGACCTGGTGCACGACCTGCTGGGAATCGGGGGACCAGCCCACGTTGACGATGAGGAACTCGGCGGAGTACGAGCTGAGATCGACCCATGAAGGTCCACCACCCGCGATGCGCGCGACTCCGAGCTTCACAGTTGGATTGGGATCGCCGGCCTTGGGGTAGTCGGTGACTTCGAGCGCCGGTCGATAGGGAATGTGATCAACGACGGTGTACTCGGGAACAGGTTGTTCGTCAAGCTGAAGGAACGCCAGGCGGCTCGAGTCGGGGCTCCACCAGTAGCCGCGAAAGTTTCCGCGTCCGTAGATCTCCTCTTGATAGAGCCAATCAAGTTTTCCGTTCAGCCGCTCGTGGTTCCCGTCCGTGGTGATCGCCTGTTCCCGCTGCGTGGCGAGATCAACGACGTGCAGATTGTGTCCGCGCACGAACGCCACGGTTCGTCCGTCCGGGCTGAATGTGGCGATCTCTTCCTCTCCGGGTACCGTCGTGAGCCGGTCGGCCTTCTTCGACGCAAACTCGTAGAAGTACAGATCGTCAGCGATCGTCACCAGAGCGCCAGTTCGGCCAGGGTTGAAGGTCAGATCATCAGAACGTGAAATTCGTGACGCCTCATCGCGAGTCACACCCGGCCGCGATGCCAACGCGGCTTCCATTGCGGCGGCATCGAATAGTGGAGAGGAATCGCCCGAGACCCCATTGACCTTGAGCCACTCGACACCGCCTGCCTCGCGTCGCCGGCTGATGTACGTTGCCGGATCGAGCCATGAGATCGCCGTCTCCGGCGTTCCGCTGAAGTTGACACGTTGAGTCGGGCTGTAGATGTCGTCGATGGTCAGGCGTCGTGTGCCGACCTGTGCGTCGAGGTTCACGAGCGCCACGAGAACAGCCAACGAGACGGCGGCGAAAAGAGCGCGCTTTCCCATGCCGATCAGGGTACCACTGCGCCTGGTTGGCGAGGCATCGAAGAAGGCGTTTCGACCAGATCCCGAAAAACCCTGATATCGTCATTCGTCAGGTGGCGAAACTCACATTTCTCGGGGCGGCGCGCACCGTCACCGGTTCAAAGTATCTGCTCGAGCACGATGGACGACGGGTCCTCTTCGACTGCGGATTGTTTCAGGGGCTGAAGGAATTACGTCTCCGGAACTGGGACGAGTTCCCTGTCCCGCCTGACAGTCTCGATGCGGTGGTCCTCACACATGCCCACCTGGACCACGTGGGCCATCTTCCCAGGTTGATTGCCCAGGGCTTCCGGGGGCGTGTTTTCTGCACACCCGGGACGAAAGATCTGTGTCAACTCGTGCTTCCCGATGCCGGCCGCATTCAGGAGGAGGATGCCCGCCAGGCCAACAAGCACGGTTACTCGAAACACCAGCCAGCGTTGCCTCTCTTCAGCGAGAGTGATGCGCTCCGTGCGCTGACTCACCTGCAGCCACTTGGATACGAGCGGCCGATCGAGGTCGCACCAGGTGTCTCTGTCGAATTTCATCCTGCCGGTCACTTGCTGGGTTCGGCGTTTGTGATGGCGCGACTGACCAATGGTCCAAACATCTTGTTTGGAGGCGATCTCGGGCGTTACAACCGGCCCATTCTTCCGGATCCCTCAGTCGCGATTGCTGCTGACGTCGTCCTCGTGGAATCGACGTATGGTGACCGCGATCATCAGCCGGACGATTCGGGAGCCGCGTTGGCGGATGTCATTCAGCAGACCGCGGGCCGTCACGGAAAACTCGTCATTCCTGCGTTTGCGATCGGACGAGTCGAGGAGCTTCTCTACTGGGTGCGAAGGCTGGAAGCGGAGCATCGGATTCCAGTCCTCCCTGTGTACGTCGATAGCCCGATGGCGACCGAGGCGCTCAAGTACTACGGCGCCCGAGTCGCGGAACTCGACGAGGAGTTGCGGCCGACCTCGGGTCAGGTCTACGCCTTTGCGACCACGCGGTTCCAGACAGTCTCGTCCCCACAGCAGTCGAAGGAGCTCACGGCGAGTCGCCGGCCGGCGATCGTGATTTCATCGAGCGGCATGGCGACCGGCGGCCGCGTCCTGCATCATCTCGCGGCGGTTTTGCCCGATCAGAGGAATACGGTGCTCTTCGTTGGCTATCAAGCCGCCGGCACGCGTGGGCGACAGCTCGTCGATGGCGTGAAGGAAATCAGGATTCATGGGCACAGCATCGGGGTGAACGCCAACATCGCGAAGATCGATTCGATGTCCGCCCATGCCGATCGCGGCGAGATCCTGAGATGGCTTGGAACGCTGCCATCGGCTCCCCGTCGTCTGTGCCTGGTGCATGGAGAGCCGCAGCCGATGGACATGCTCAAGACGCTGATCACAGACCGCCTGTCGTGGGCGCCGCATACCCCCGAACACGGAGAAACGATTGATCTCTGAACGGCCTTATCTTCTCGAGCGAGTCGACGACGTCGCCGTGGTCCAGTTGTACGCGGACGGCTTTGCCGGTCTGTCCCTTCGCGAGAAGGTTCTCGTCTGGCACCTGTACCTGGCAGCCCTTGCTGGTCGTGACATCTACTACGACCAGCGTCACGCCCTCGCCCTGGACATGCGTTCGGTGCTCGAGTCGATCCTCACGCACGCCAGGGACATCGACCCGACGGTTCTGGGCGAGATTCGGCGCTACACGAAGCTGTTCTGGATCAACAGCGGCCCATACAACAACGTGACCGCGCGCAAGTTCGTTCTCAACCTCACAGAGGCGCAGCTACTGGAGGCGGCGATGGCGGCCGCAACAGCCGGTGGGCTCCTGACGAGAAGACCGGTCGGGTCGGTCGAGTTGCTCATCAAGAGGCTGGCGCCGATGTTCCTCGATCCCTCGGTCGATCCGACGGTCACGAATAAGACCCCCGGCCCCGGCCATGACATCCTGTCCGCCAGTTCGAGCAATCTGTACTCGGGAGTTCGCCTCTCAGATCTCGACAACTTCACGGAACGTTACGGGCTGAACTCTCGCCTTTTCCGCCTGGAGGACCGCCTGTTCGAGGAGGTATATCGGGTTGGTGGCCTCTACGACCGCGAGATCCGCCGGGTCGTCGCCCATCTTCGCGATGCGATTCCATATGCCACGCCGTCAATGGGTGAAGCACTTGGAGCGCTCATTCGCTTTTACGAAACCGGCGAGGATGTCGATCGAGTGGCGTACGACATCGCCTGGGTGCGCGATCAGGATTCACCCGTTGACACCATCAATGGCTTCATCGAGGTCTACATGGATCCGCGCGGCGTCAAGGGCGCGTGGGAGGGAATTGTCAGCTATGTGAACGAAGCGAAGACCCGCGACATACAAGCGCTTGCCAACCATGCGCAGTGGTTCGAGGACCGCATGCCGTGGGATCCGCGTTTTCGCAAGCCTGACGTGACGGGAGTGACGGCACGGGCCATCGAGGTCGTGGTGGAAACCGGGGACTCCGGTCCGCTGACTGCCATCGGCATCAACTTGCCGAACGACCAGGCTATTCGCGAGCGATACGGCAGCAAGTCGGTCACCCTTGCCAACGTCAGCGACGCGTACGAGCGTTCAACACCACCGGCGATGAGAGTGGAGTTCTCGTGGAGCTCCGAAGAAGCCGACCGGGCGAGGAAGTGGGGCGGGATGGCCCAAGAGCTGACGACCGCGATGCACGAAGTCATCGGCCATGGCTCCGGCCGCATGGCACCCGGTGTCAACGACCCTCCTCACCGGCTTCTCGGCGAGCAGTACTCCGCGATTGAAGAGGCCCGCGCCGACCTCGTCGCCCTGTACTTCCTGCCCGATCCCAAGCTCGTCGAGCTGGGCATCGTGCCGGCCGACGATCACGATCAAATCGTTGCGACCGAGTACGAGTACTACGTCCGTAACGCGCTGGTTCAGCTGAGGCGTGTTCGTGAAGGCACTCAGCTCGAAGAAGACCACATGCGCAACCGGCAAATGATCGTGAACTGGTTGCGCGCGCATACCGCAGCCATCGATGTTCGGCGGAGGGATGGCAGTACGTATTTCGTCATGGTTGACGCCGTCGAGTTTCGCGCGGGCGTCGGGCAGTTGCTCGGTGAGGTTCAGCGCATCAAGGGCGAGGGTGACGCCATGGCCGCTCGCGAATTGTTCGAGACCTATGGTGTGCACTTCGATCCCGCCTTGCGCGACGAGATCGTCGCCCGAGTGGATCGATTGCAGTTGCCATCCTATACCGGCTTCGTGATGCCACGACTCGAACCGCGTCGAGACGAGCGTGGCACGATTGTGGATATCGAGATCTCGTACCCTTGCGATCTCGAGACACAGATGCTCGAGTATTCGTCGTTCTCGACCGGCAGCGATGATATGGGCGCCCGTCTGACGGTGTGATGGGCGCGTCGGGTGCGATGTTCTCGAATCGCCTGCCCCCGCACGCCGAGATCAACCCGCTAAGCCGTGCACGATCGGCGCTCGAAGCGGCCGGTGTGGCGATCGCTGATCTCACCGAGTCGAATCCGACAGCCGTCGGGATCGTCTACCCGGACGACCTTCTTGCCGTCCTCAGCGCCGAGCACGCCGCGCGTTACTCCCCGCAACCGCTCGGTCTGGATATCGCGCGCGAAGCGGTCGCGTCCGACTACGGCCGCCGTGGGGCACACGTCGATCCGCGGCAGGTCGTGTTGTCGGCGAGCTCGAGCGAAGCTTACAGCTGGTTGTTCAAGCTGCTGTGCGATCCGGGTGACGCCGTGCTGGTGCCGCAACCGAGCTATCCACTCTTCGAGCACCTGACGCGGCTCGAGGGTGTGCAGCCGATTCCCTATCATCTCCACTACCACGGTCGCTGGGAGATTGACTTCGCGTCGGTCACGGCCGCGCCCGCGAGCGTGCGTGCCGTGCTGCTGGTGTCGCCGAACAATCCCACTGGCTCGTACGTCGCGAAGCAGGAGGCGTATCGTCTGGCCGAGCTCTGCCGCGCGCGTGGATGGGCGATCGTGGCTGATGAAGTGTTCGCCGACTACGCCATCGACGCGACCGATTCACGCACCGAATGCGTCATGGACCTCGACGTGCTGTCGTTCACGCTGGGTGGGGCATCGAAGTCGCTTGGGTTGCCGCAGATCAAACTCGGCTGGACAGTCGTCGGCGGCCCGGCGGCCGAGCGTGGTCGTGCACTTGCGGCGCTCGAGGTCATCGCGGATACGTTCCTGTCGGTGAGCACACCCGTACAAGGCGCGGCCCCGTCGCTGCTGGCTCGAGGGGGCGCAGTCAGGGATCAGATCAGGCAGCGCGTTGCCCTCAACCTGGCTCATGCCCGGTCCTTGTCTGTTGATTACCCCTCCTGCACTCTGCTGCCCGTTGAAGGCGGGTGGTCGCTGATCGTACGGGTGCCAGCGTTTCGCTCGGAAGAAGCCCTGACCCTCGAGTTGCTGGAGCGCGAACAGGTGCTCGTGCACCCGGGGTATTTTTTCGATTTCCCGCACGAGGCCTACATCATTGTCAGCCTCATTCCGCCGCCCGACCAATTTGTCGATGCGTTCTCCCGGACGCTGAGGTTCGTGTCCACACCCAGTTCGTCGAAGAGCGGGCACAAGCGATAATCAGGTCGCCGTTTCCCTGAGTCCTTCCCTTCATGACAACGGGTCCCATCGATCGCCGCGCTGGCATGCTGGTGCCGCTGTTTTCAATGCCTTCTTCGCGGAGCTGGGGCATTGGCGAGATCGGTGACCTCGAACCCATGACGGCGTGGCTGACCGACTGCGGGCAACGACTCCTTCAACTCCTGCCGATCACCGAGACCTCGCCCGAGGATCCGTCGCCGTACGGATCCATCAGCGCGATGGCCATCGACCCGCAGTACATCTCGATCGAGGCGATGGAAGACTACGCCGCTCTTGGGGGAGAACCAGGTCTTGGCCATGAGCTTCGAGAAGCGCTCGACCGAGTACGGTCGGCTCGAGCGATCGACTATCGGTCCGTTCGTCAGCTGAAGCAGGTGGTACTGCGACGCGCATTTGATCACTTCGTGGAGGCCGAATGGTCCACGAACTCGTCGCGGTCAGTTGCGCTCGAGGCATTCGCGACGGAGCATGCCTGGTGGCTCGATGACTACGCGTTGTTTCGCGCCTTGCGCGCCCACTACGGCGAGCGTCCGTGGACGGAGTGGCCGGCGCCAATCCGCGATCGAGAGGCTGACGCAATTGCATCGGAACGTCGCGCCCTTCGGGACGAGGTGCTCTTTCGCACCTACCTCCAATGGATCGCCGACGAACAATGGGCCATCGCGCGCGCCCACTCGAACGGTGTTGCCCTGTTGGGCGACTTGCCCTTCATGGTCAGTGGCGACAGTGCAGACGTCTGGTCGCGGCAGGACGAGTTCGAACAGGACGGTTCCGTCGGCGTGCCTCCGGACGCCTTCAGTGCGTCGGGACAGGACTGGGGCTTGCCGCCGTACCGGTGGGACATCGTCAAGCAGCGGGACTTCGAATGGCTTCATCTGCGTGCCCGGCGGATGGCGCAGCTCTTCGACGGTTACCGCGTCGATCATGTCGTTGGCTTCTATCGGACGTTCGTGCGGCCGAAAGGCGGGGGCGAGGGAGTGTTCACTCCTGCCGATGAACCGGCGCAGACGGCGCTCGGCGAAAGGGTGCTGAGTGTGTTCAGATCGACGGGCGTTCAGATCGTTGCCGAGGATCTTGGCACGGTGCCGGACTTTGTGCGCGCGTCTCTGGCCCGCGCGATCATCCCCGGCTACAAGGTCTTCCGTTGGGAGCGTCACTGGCACAGCGCGGGTCAGCCGTTCAGGGACCCGCCCGAGTATCCGGCCGCCTCCGTCGCAACGTCCGGGACGCACGACACCGAGCCGATGTCGCTGTGGTGGGCGCAGGCTCTGGTGGCAGAACGCCAGGCCGTGCTCGACACGCCTTCCGTTCGCAGCCGAGTGAGCGAATTCGAACGAACACATGCGATCGAATCACCGTCGTTGTCGTCGTCTCTGAGAACTGCCTTACTCGAAGTGCTGTTTGCCTCAGGCGCGGATCTCCTCATCCTGCCAATCCAGGACGCCTTTGGCTGGAGCGATCGAATCAATCAGCCAGCGACCGTCGGTGACCAGAACTGGACGTGGCGACTGCCGTGGCCGATCGATCGGATGTCGAGCGAGCCTGAGGCGACGGCGGTGGGGCAGCAGCTCAGAGCGCTGGCGCGGAAATACAACCGCTGATCTACTTGGCAGCCTTGGCGCTGATCTTTGCCCAGGTATCTTTGAGCGTGACCGTGCGGTTGAACACGGGGGCAGTCGCCGAGGAATCGAGATCGACGCAGAAATAGCCTTGCCGCTCGAACTGAAATCTCGTGCCCGGGGCCGCGCCAGCGAGCATCGATTCCACCTGGCAGCTCGTGAGCACGGTCAGCGACTCGGGGTTCAAATCAGTCAGAGGATCTCGCCCGTCCTCGCCAGGATCTTCCGAGCGAAACAACCGATCGTAGAGGCGCACTTCCGCGTTCACCGCATGCGCTGCCGAGACCCAATGAATCGTCCCTTTGACTCGACGCGTGGACGTTGCCCCAGTCAATGACTCGGTGTCGATCGTGCACTTGAGCTCGGTCGGCACACCGGCGGAGTCTGTAATCACGCGCTCGCACTTCAGGATGTACGCGTAGCGCAGACGCACTTCGTTGCCGGGCGACAGGCGGAAGAACTTCTTGGGCGGGTCCGTCATGAAGTCGTCGGCTTCGATGTAGAGCACCCTGGAGAAGGGAATCTTCCGTGTGCCCGCACCAGGATCCTCGGGATTGTTGACCGCCTCGACGTATTCGACCTGACCTTCCGGATAGTTTTCGATCTCCACTCGCAATGGACGCAGAACGGCGAGTCCCCGTTGCGCCCGGCGGTTGAGATCCTCGCGCACGGTGTGCTCGAGGAGAGCGACGTCGACGACGTTCTCTTTTTTCGCAACACCGATGCGAGTGCAGAAATCGCGAACGGCTTCCGGGGTGTAGCCACGCCTGCGAAGCCCGGCGATCGTTGGCATGCGTGGGTCGTCCCACCCACGAACGAGATCCTGTTCCACGAGCGCGAGCAGCTTCCGCTTGCTCATGATCGTGTAGTTCAGGTTCAGTCGCGCGAACTCGATTTGCTGCGGCCGCGAATGGAAGCCGCCTCCGGCACTCAGGCTGTCGACGACCCAGTCGTAAAGTGGCCGATGATCCTCGAACTCGAGCGTGCAGAGCGAGTGCGTGATCCCTTCCATCGCATCCGAGATCGGGTGGGCGTAGTCGTAGGTCGGATACATGCACCAGGCATCGTGCGTGCGGTGATGCGTGGCATGCCTGATGCGATAGAGCGTCGGATCCCGCATGTTGATGTTGGGCGACGCCATGTCGATCTTCGCTCGCAGGACGTGCGCACCGTCGGGAAACTCGCCGGCCCGCATCCGACGAAACAGATCAAGGCTTTCGTCGACCGGGCGATCACGATGCGGGCTGTTCCGTCCCGGGGAGGTCAGTGACCCGCGATACTCCCGGATCTCGTCGGCGGTCAGGCTGTCGATGTACGCTTTGCCCTCGACGATCAGGCGCTCCGCGTACAGATACATCTGCTCGAAGTAGTCAGACGCGTAAAAGAGCCGGTCAGTCCAATCGAACCCGAGCCAGCGGACATCCTCCTGGATGGAATCCACGTACTCGACGTCTTCTTTCGTCGGGTTGGTATCGTCGAATCGCAGGTTGCAGTGGCCGCCGAACTCCTCAGCCACGCCGAAGTTGAGACAGATGGACTTCGCATGGCCGATGTGCAGATACCCGTTCGGTTCCGGAGGAACGCGGGTATTCACGCGACGGCCGTGCCGGCCCACTCTCAGATCTTCAGCGACAATCTCGCGGATGAAGTCCTGCGGACGAGTGGGCTCGACAGTTGAGGGCGGTTCAGGCATCGAGGAAGAGATGATCTTAACTTAGCTCGTCGTCTGAAGCCCCGCCGCTATCGGCTATCCGTGAGGTCGTCGTCTGTGGTAGCACCCTCGGGCAGCCCCATGAGGCCCGCCTGTTTGAGCACTCGGGGCACGCGCTCGATGGGATCGGCGAGAGGGAGCTCGGCGGCCGTAGTGACGTCCAGTTCACGCAACCGTCTGGCACTCACGAGCACGCGGGACTCGAGCGAACCGGCGGCTTCGTTATACGCCTGGACCGCGCCGTCGAGCCTCTTTCTCAGATCGTCGAAGCGATCCGCGAACGTCGCCAGGCGCTCGTAGAACTCTTTGCCGAGCTGGGCAACCTCGCGATAGTTTTCGGTCAGCGCCTCGTGACGCCACGAGTGCGCAACGGTGGTGAGCAACGCGATCAGCGTGATCGGGCTTGCCAGCAACACCTTCTGTTCGAGGCCATGCTCGATGAGGGTCAGATCCTGCTGCAGGGCCGCGCTGAAGAGCGTTTCACCCGGGAGAAACATCACCACCATCTCTGGTGAATTCGGCAACTGGTCCCAGTACGCCTTGTTGCCCAGTCGGTCCATGTGATCGCGTACCTGCCGCGCGTGTGCCTGAAGACGTACCGCGCGGCGCTCATCGTCGGTGCATTCCTGTGCATCGAGGAACGCGTCGAGAGGCGTCTTCGCGTCGACAACGATCTGCTTGCCGCCAGGGAGATGGACGATGAGATCCGGTCGAAGCCTGCCGTTGTCGGACGGGACGGCAGGCTGTTCGTCGAAGTCGCATCGCTGCAGCATGCCGGCAATCTCGACGACACGCCGAAGCTGCATCTCACCCCAGCGGCCGCGCACGGCCGGCGTGCGGAGGGCACGCGACAGGGTGTTAGCTGTCGATCCCAACGCGACGACCTGCTCCGAGAGTCGTGAATAGGCTTCCACGCGCTCCCGTTCAGCATCTTTGAGCCGCTGATCGACGCGGTTCAGCGATTCAGCGATCGGCTTCTGATATCCCTCGAACGACGTCTTCGCGAGATCCAGGAACGACGAGCGATTGTCCTTCAACGCGTCAGCGGCAAGTGCCTGAAAACTGTCCCGCAAGCGCCGGTCGGCGTTGTCGAGCAGTGTTTGAGTGGTCTTGGCGACCTCGGCCAATGCCGTCGCTCGAGTCTCGGCGATCCGGCGGGCAGCAATGCTGCGCATGACAATCACGACGACAACCGCGGTCGTGACGGCAACGATGGCAGCGGTCAGAAGATCAATATCCAATTACAGAACGGTTCAGAAAAGTTTCCGATTCGTAAATGTCGGCCGGATGTCCGGACGCGATCGACGGCGACACGTTGATTCTCCCCTAAATGGGCCCGCCTGTTGCGGTCCGGGTGTTGCACTGGCGCCGTGCGATGGTTTCCGAGCTCGTCACGGAGCCACTTTCGATACGGCAGGACGGCTTCGGCACACGCGTTATCGAGCAGACCCAGAAGCACGGGCGTTGTGAGCGTCTCCAGCTCTCGCCCGTGCTGGCGACGTCCGTATCGGAACAGGCCATCCGCGCACGCGCCGCGCATCTGACGAGTCTCGGGCCAGGCCCGGTCAAGCGCGTCTCGCGTATCGAGCGCAAAGCCGCAACGCTCTCAATCCTGAGCGAACTTCCCGATGGTGTCACGCTGTCGGACGTCCTCGCCGCTCTCGAGTTCGCCACGCTCACACTGTCTGACGATGAGGTGGTGGAACTCGCGGTCTCCGTTGTGCGGGCGGCCGGGAGGATGCACGAAACGCTCGGTGGGCTGGCACACGGCACCCTGTCATCGGCCCATGTCGTGGTGATGCGAGATGGATCCACCATCTTCACTCACGCGGTTTTCGGCGAGGCCATCCAGCCGTTGAAGAAGGACCGCGAGTCGCTCTGGCGAGAGCTGGGCCTGGCGCTGCCCGCCGGTACAAGCCCGCCGCGGTTCGACCTGAGAAGCGATGTTGCCCAGCTCGGCGCCCTGGTCCTTGCCATCAGCCTGCGACGCAGCCTGCGCCGGGAAGAGTTTCCCCACCGCCTCGGCGATCTCGTCACGGCGGCGTCGATTGGGGCCAGCCCCAAGATGAACTCGAGACTGCGCACGTGGCTGCAGGACACGATGCAGCTCCATGGTCGGGTGGTCTTCGATAGCTGCGTCGACGCCGCGCGAAAATTCGACCGGTTACTGCCGAAAGGCTGCGGCGACGAGGCGGGCGCCCTGGCGCTCGGGACGGCGATCCTGCAGCTGGCCTCAGCTCCTGAGCTTTCGCACCAACCGTTCGCTTGATACCATGCCCGCCCAACCGAGGCGGCTCACGCCTCGTACGGGCTTATGGGTCGACTCGCAATCATCCTTTTACTCGTCGTGTCGTGTACGGGGTGCGAACGCACCTCACCACCACCTGTTCGAACCTCTCGGCCGGACATCCATCTGGCGCCAGATTCCAGGGTCTCGCGTGGCGTCGTTCCACGTAACAGCACGCTGGAGGCCATGTTGCTCGAGCAGGGATTGCAGACGGAAGCGGTACACGGCGTCATCGATGCGGTGAACACGGTGTTCGATCCGCGCAAGCTGCGATCGCTACAGCCGTTCACGCTCGAGCAGACTCTGGACGGAGCGCTTCGTCTCTTCGAGTACGAGATCGACAACAGCTCCTTCCTCCGCGTCAAGGCCGCGCTCGTCGATGGTGACGAATTGCACGCGGAGGTCGTTCCGATTCCGACCACGACTGTTGCCGCTTCGGTGAACGGAGACATCGGCGACGACACGCCGTCCCTCTTTCAATCGATCGAGGCCGCAGGTGAGCAGCCCGATCTGGCAATCGCCATGGCGCAGATCTTTGGCGGCGAGATCGACTTCAACACCGAACTGCAGCCTGGCGATCGTTACTCAATCGCGTTCGAGCGGCTCGAGCGCGATGGACGGCCACCGTCATACGGGGCGATCACTGCCGCCGAGTTTCAGAACGACGGTCGCGTGCTGCGCGCCATTCGGTACACACCGAAGGATGGGCAGCCCGGTTACTACGATATGGAGGGTCGGTCCCTGCGACGCTTCTTCCTGAGGTCACCACTCAAGTTCGAGCCGCGCATTACGTCCGGCTTCTCCGCACGACGGATGCACCCGGTCCTGCACACGGCGCGTGCACATCGAGGTGTCGACTATGGGGCGCCGATGGGATCTGAAGTGGTTTCCGTGGCGTCAGGGCGTGTTCTGTCCGTCACATCAGATGCGACCAATGGCCGCATGGTGCGAGTGCGACACGCCGCCGGCTACGTCTCGCATTACCTGCACCTCTCGGCGTTCGCGACCGGCATTCGTGCCGGCGCTGCGGTCGAGCAGGGTCAAGCGGTCGGGCGTGTCGGTGCGAGCGGTCTCGCGACGGGGCCTCATCTGCACTACGGGCTGACGAAGAACGGCACTTTCGTCAATCCATTGCGCGAGCATCGAAATATGCCGCCCGGCGATCCGGTTCCAGCGTCAGAACTCGAGAGCTTCGCGATCGAGCGTGAGAAGGCGATGGCGATTTTCCAGGCGCCTGCTGTCCTCGCAAGCTCATCTCCAACGCCCGGCGCGGGTCAATAGCTGCTCGCTATAATTTCAGGTCTGTATGGCCGCACTCGCTCCGTTTCGAGCGCTTCGTCCAGCTTTGCCTGCGGCCGCACAGGTCGCCGCTGTTCCGTACGACGTGGTCAACACGGAAGAGGCACGAGCGCTTGCGACCGGAAATCCGTTGAGTTTTCTGCATGTCTCCAGGGCGGAGATCGATCTTCCAGATGGCAGCAACCCACATGGAGACGATGTCTACGAGCTCGCGAAGAAGAACTTCGAGCGCCTGAAACGTGCAGCTCCATTGCTGGTGGAGGACGCCCCGCGGCTCTACGTCTATCGCCTCCGCATGGGCGATCACACGCAGGTCGGCCTGGCGGGATGCTTTTCCATCGACGAGTACGAGCGCGACATCATCCGGAAGCACGAGCACACGCGGCGCGACAAGGAAGACGACCGCACGCGCCACCTGCTGGAGCTTCAGGCGCAGACCGGCCCGGTCTTCTTGACCTATCGGACCAGGCCGACGATCGACGCGCTCGTCGAACGCGTCATGGCGGCGCCGCCTCTTTACGACTTCGCAGCGGTCGACGGTGTGCAGCATACGATTTGGACGATCGAGCCCACGGTCGAGCAGCAACTCGTGATCGCGTTCGATGCCGTGCCGGCGCTCTACATTGCTGACGGTCATCATCGAGCCGCCAGTGCCGCCCGCGCGCGACGGGAACTCGCCGGCCCGAGCAAGACACCTGGCGAATGGGATTGGTTTCTGGCGGTGGCGTTTCCAGACGTTCAAGTGCAGATCCTGCCGTACAACCGCGTCGTGCAGGACCTTGCGGGTATGTCAGCAGAGGAATTCATCCGCGCGCTGCACGCGCGATTTCAGGTCAGGAAGGGACCGGCGTTTCCCGATCGTCGAGGTGAGGTCGCCGTGTTCCTCAACGGACAGTGGCAGACGATCGTGCTGGGTGAGCCGCCGGCCGGCGCGAAGCCCGCCGATCGACTCGACGTCATGCGACTGCAGGATGCCGTGCTCACGCCCCTGCTCCGGATTGGCGACATACGCAGCGACAAGCGCATCGACTTCGTGGGTGGAAGCCGCGGTACTGCGGAGCTCGAAGCGCGCGTTCGATCCGGGGCGGCGGCGGTGGCGTTTTCGCTCCATCCGGTCGATGTACAGGACCTGATGGCGATTACCGATGCCGGCGGGATCATGCCGCCGAAGTCGACGTGGTTCGAGCCGAAGCTCCGCGACGGGTTGCTGTCGCATCTCGTCTAGAAGAGCCGGGGCGCGATGTGACCGCGGCCTCCTAGCCGGCAGGCGCCCCCGCCAGTTACGATCGATCCAGTTTCAACAGGACATTGTCATGCCTACAACCACCAGAGTGTTCAACTTCTCCGCGGGGCCAGCCGTGCTTCCCGTCCCGGTTCTCGAGCAGGCACAGCGTGATCTCGTGTCACTCCCGGGTGTCGGGATGTCGGTGATGGAAATCAGCCATCGATCCGGCGTATTCGAGGAGCTACTGGCCCAAGCCATCGCCGGTGTTCGAGACCTCGCGGGAATTCCGCCAAGCTATCGAATCCTGTTCCTGCAGGGCGGGGCGACCCTGCAGTTTTCGATGGTGCCGATGAATCTGTTGCAGAGCGGTGGGGCAGCGGACTATGTCGACACCGGCACGTGGGCGGTGAAGGCCATTGAAGAAGCCAGGCGAGTCGGCACGGTCAACGTGACCGGTTCGACCAGGGCCGACAAGTACAACCGCATCCCAACGCAGGCTGAACTGCAGTTGACGCCGAACGCATCGTATGTGCACATCACGACCAACAACACGATCGAGGGAACCGAGTGGAAGACGGTGCCTGACGTTGCGGACGTGCCACTGGCGGCAGACGCCTCGTCGAATATCCTGAGCGGCCCGATCGACGTGTCTCGCTTCGGGGTCATTTACGCAGGAGCGCAGAAGAACCTGGGGCCCTCCGGCGTCACGCTGGTGATCATTCGAGACGATCTGCTTGCTCGTTCGGACAAGAACCTGCCGACGATGCTGAATTACAGGGTGCAGGCCGAGAACAACTCGCTGTACAACACACCGAACACGTTCGGAATCTACATTCTCGGCCTGGTGACCAAGTGGCTGAAGTCACTCGGCGGTCTGCCTGCGATCGCGCGGATCAACCAGCGCAAGGCGGCGATCTTGTACTCCGAGATCGACCGCACAGGCTTCTATCGCGGGACCGCGCAGAAGGAGAGCCGATCGCTCATGAACATCACGTTCAGGCTTCCGAGCGAGGAGCTGGAGAAGACATTCGAACGGCAGGCCACGGCCGCGGGTTTCGACGGCCTGAAGGGACATCGGTCGGTGGGTGGCCTGCGCGCGTCGATTTACAACGCGTTTCCCGAAGAGGGTGTGGCGGGGCTCGTGGATTTCATGCGTGAGTTCGAGCGCACTCACGGCTAGCTGGTCGCGGGTCGAATCGATCGCCGACGGCGTCGTCGCCGTCGGCGCCCTGGAGGCCGC
>JALDXQ010000013.1:0-61653 GCA_032156805.1 Acidobacteriota bacterium | reverse complement strand
CTCCCCCGGGCGCCCGCGGCCGCCCGTCGGGGCGGCCAATGGCTACACGCTGCTCGAGATCGTGTTTGTGTCCGTCCTGATCTGCATCCTGGCGGGAATCAGCGTACCGAGCGTCCTCGCCGTCGTCGATCGCTCGCGAGGGGCGGCCGCCGCGCGGTATCTGGCCGCGCGCGTCGCCTGGGCTCGTGCGCGCGCAGTGGGTCGGTCGACGATGGTTGCCCTCTATTTCGAGTCCGACCGGCGCGGCACGTCATTCTCGATCGTGGAAGACGGGAATGGTGATGGCGTGCGCACGCCAGACATAGAACATCGAATCGACCACGTCATCGAAGCGCCCCGGATCCTGTCGGACCTGTTTCCAGGGACCTCGATTGGGATTGCTCCCGGGAGCTCGGTCACCGATGCCGTGGCGTTGAGCGGGACCAATATTCTGTCGTTCAGCCCGAATGGAACGGCTACTTCGGGCAGCGTGTACCTCACGGGGCGCGACGGAACACAGTGGGTCGTGCGCGTGCTGGGCGTGACGGCACGGACTCGCGTGCTTCGGTTCGATCGGGCCACGAATGCATGGGTCAATGCCGACTGAAATGGAAGAGCGGCGTCGAACGAATCGTTGGACACCCGGCAGTACGGAAGCGTTGTCCCGTGTCCGATTACGCGCGGGCCGCGAGCTTGCGGTCATCAACGTGTCGCCGTGGGGAGCACTGGTGGAGGGCGCGACCCGCCTCTTGCCGGGTACGAATGTCGATGTTCACGTCACCGCCACGCAAGGCCGGGTTCTCGTTCGCGCGCGCGTAACCCGTTGTGCCGTCTGGACGGTTACCGCTGACCTCGTCTTTTATCGCGGGGCGTTGCTGTTTTCGACGCCGGTCGAGCTGGCGCCGTGCGAACACCCGTGAGCTCCTCGGTCAGTCGCACCGGGTCGAGCCCCTTCTCCCATCGGCGACGACGATGACCGCGACCCGGTGCCGATTAACCTAGGCACTCCTTTGTCACGGTCGCTGAGCGCTATGTGGCGCCGAGTGCGGTCGTCTACGCCGAATCCAGCACTGGATGATTAAAGCAGCAGCCACGAGAACAGCACAACGAGTGCCGGAACGACGATCGTCGCCGAGCCGTCGAGCACCACGCCGTATCTCACCATCAGCGTGATCGGCACCTTGCCGGTCGCGTAGACGATGGCGTTTGGCGGCGTCGAGACAGGCAGCGCGTCGGCAACCGAGGCCGCGAGCGCTGCGGTGAGCGCCGGCGCGACGGGATCGATGCCGGCGGCGAGCGCGATCGAGATAACCACAGGGACTGCGATGTTTGCGGCCGCCGTGTTCGACATCGTCTCCGAGAGCAGAACTGCGAAAACGGCTGCGGCAAAGGACAGGCCCAGCGTCGAATCGGCTGGAAAGACGTTCGTCACGCCGCGGCCGATGGCTTCCGCCAGGCCCGTGGACCCGGCCAGCGTTCCGAGCGCGAGGCCGCCGCCGAATAGCAGCAACGTACCCCAGTCGATCTGCACCGCCTCTTTCCACGTCAGCGTGGATCGCTGCGTATCGCTAACGGGCAAAAAGAACAGCAGCACAGCTCCGATCAATGCCGCTACCGACTCTGGGAGCATACGTGCGACCTGCCGGGCAAAGTCGTTGTCCGCACCGAGCACCAACGGCAGCAGCCCCGGTCCCACCCACAAAAATACAGTGACGCCGAAGGCGATCAGCGCGTTCCGCTCTCCGCGTCGCATCGGTCCGAGCTCGCGGGCACGCTCGGCGATCACCCTGTCGACACCGGGTATCTCGCCCGGGCCGACGCCTCCGACGTAAATGAGGAACGATGTCACAATCGCGAGCAGCGCCAGGCTCAATGGCACTGCCACCATCATCCACTCGAGGAAGCTGATCTGCACTCCGGCGAGCGCAGCTAGCATGCCCACGGCAATCAAGTTGGGCGGCGTTCCCACGGGAGTCGCCATTCCGCCCCGGGACGTGCCGTAGCTCGTCATGAGCATCAACGCGGTGCCGTAGGACGGAGGAGTCTTGCCCTCCGTTTCCATGAAGGCAAGCAGCGATAGTGCGATCGGTACCAACATCGCAGCCGTCGCCGTGTTGCTCATCCAGGCAGACAGGAACGCGGCCACCAGCCCATACGTCAGGAGAACTCTCCGTGGCCTGGCACCTACGAATGAGGACGACAGCAGCGTGTAGGCGATCCGTTCGTTGACCCGGTGGACGAACAGCGCTTGCGAGAGCATGAAGCTCCCGAGGAACAGGAAAATGAGCGGGTTCGCCATCGGCGCCAGCGCGGTCTCGACCGGAGCCACACCGAGGAGAACCGCCAGCACCGGGCCGAGGAGCGCGGTGACGGGCAACGGGATGACTTCGGTGACCCAGAACACAATCACCAGCGCCAGGATGGCCGCCAGGCGATGAGCCTCGCTCGACAGCGCGGGGAGCGGTGCAATGAGTACAGCCGCAAACAGAACCGGGCCGAGTACGATGCCAACGCGGCGGCGGCTCAAAATCCCCTTCCGCTGGGTCATTGCGCCCGCGTTCGTCCCTACTCCATCGGTCGTCGTCATCCGGTTACCTGCCCCCGATCCCAGAAGGCTCTTCATTCGTGGTCGCAAGCATAACGCACGCGAGGCGTCAGCGGCCCCGCATTACGGCCGCGGTGGCAGCGAGGCGTGTAAGGAGCAGGGTATCCAGTTCTCGGCGTTCTGGAATCGAAGCCGTACGCTCTGGGCACGACCTACCCGTGCCCTGACTCGCCGCGAACGCGAGCCCGATGAAAAGCGCGTGCAGAGAGACTTTCGTGAACGTGCGAACGATGGCACTGCATTTGTTAAGCCGTCGGCGGAGGTCCCAGTGAACGAAACGCACGCAGCGATGCCAGGTGACAACGGTGGCGCGAAGACAGGCGCCGATGACAACATCGCGCCGCTCCGCCAGGTGCTCGAGGCGCTTGGGACGGCCCTGGCGAGTAACATCCCTCACGACGACCTTGGCGCGACCTTCGAGGAGCAGGTGCGGCAGACCTTTGCTCTGCGTGCTGTGCGCCTGCGCGAGGTGCGAGCTCGCTACCAGGCACGCCTGGTCACGCCGACTCGAACGGCTGACTCGATCGTCCTCGGTGTGCCTACGGCGGACCCTCGCGTTCAAGCGGTGCTCGAAGCATCGTACCCGGCCGATCGACCGCTCGAGGCGCCTGACTACTCAATGCTGATGGCATTGGCGCAGGTTGGGGGGCTCGTACTGGAGATCGGCCGTGGAAGAACGTTCGCGGCCGCGGCAACGCTGGGGGCCGGGCCACTGATTGGATCGACACAGGTGATGCAGGCGCTGCGCGTGCAGATCGAACGCGTCGCCGCAACCGACTTTACCGTTCTCGTAGAAGGCGAAAGTGGCACGGGCAAAGAGCTGGTCGCACGACAACTCCACGACCTGGGCCGGCGCAGACGAGGCCCCTTCGTTGCCGTCAACTGTGCAGCCGTCGTCGAGACGTTGCTCGAAGCGGAGCTGTTCGGAATCGAGGAGCGCACGGCGACCGGTGTGCGAGGCCGTCGCGGAAAATTCGAGCATGCCGACGGCGGGACGTTGTTCCTCGATGAAGTGTCTGACTTGTCGCTTTCGGCCCAGGCGAAGTTCCTTCGCGTGCTGCAGGACCTCGCCATCGAACGCGTCGGTGGCCATGCCACCCGGCGAATCGACACGCGCATTGTTGCAGCAACGAACCGTTCACTGTCAGAGCTCGTCGCGAGAGGACTATTCCGAGCCGATCTCTATTACCGCTTGAGCGGCGTCGAGATTCACGTGCCTCCGCTGCGCAGCCGCTCCGAAGATGTGCCGGAGCTCGTGCGGTATTTTCTGAGTCGTCACCGCAATGCGCGTGATTTGGGTCTCTCGACGGAGGCCGAGCAGGCGCTTCGCATCTATCCCTGGCCGGGAAACGTTCGTGAGCTGGAGCGCCTCGTTGAACGTGCCCTTGCCATGATGGAATCGGATCGCATCGAGCTCGACGATCTGCCTGCGCGCATCCGCGGCGAGTTCGCGGAGGTGCTGGCGCCCTCGATCGCACGGGACGAAACCATGCGTGCCTGGGCATGCCACTACGCGCGCCTCGTGTACGAGAAGTGCGGGCGCAACAAGCGCCAGGCCTGCCGGAAGCTCAATATCAGCTATCACACGCTGGAGGCATATCTCCGTGTTGCGGGCCGTCCCGGCCGTGGCCAGGGGAAGCGGCTCCCGCGCTGGGTCCAGACAATGAGCACGCCACGCGGCGAATCGTAGCGAGGTCTCCATGCGTGACGTCTGGTATCTCGTGCGGTTCTTTCGCGTCGTGTCTCCTGTGTCATCGATGATGACCGGCACGTTCGCCGTGCTGACGCTCGTATCGGCCAGTGTCATTGGTGCGGATCCAGGCCGAGCGTCAAATGCTCTGATGCCGTTGCTGCTCCTCCAGTCGTTTGCCGCGTCATCGGGGTTTGCTCTTCCGGCGCGACGGGGTCACTACGATCTACTGTTCACGCGGGGAAGCAGCCGCATGTCGATCGCGTTGGTGCACTGGGTCACTTCAATCATCCCGGGCCTGACCAGTTGGCTAATCCTTGCGATCGTCGAGCTCGTCGTGAGCGGGGGAGCCAGCCGACAGTTATCGGCATCAGGAACCCACGCCGCGATACTCCTTGTCTCCACGTTGCCGTGGGCCATCACCGTCAGCCTGCCCCGCTTCTCAGGCGGGATCGGCTGGATGCTTGTCGCGGTCACCACTGCGACCGCGTTATCGACTGACCTCTTTGCGCGCTGGACGGTGTCGTCCACGCGCATCGAAGAACTGGCCTGGCCGGCCTGGTCGTTTCTCATCTATCCGCTCGGTGTCGTGGGGCGACACCTCGATAGAGAAGAAATGATGGCAGTTACACCCGCACTCGCGCTGGCTGTCGCCGCGCTGGTTACCGCTTGCCGGTGGGTCGCACAGCGCGACGTGCCGCTCGAGGCCGCGCAGTGACGTTGGCCGTATCGGTTCGTGGGCTGGCATTGCAATACGGCCGGCGCCTCGTGTTCCAGGATCTGTCATTCGATCTCGCGTCGGGACAAGCCGCCGGCGTGGTTGGGCCCAACGGTTCTGGCAAGACCAGCTTGCTCCGGGCGATCGCGGGATGCCTGACTCCGCGATCGGGCGAGATTCGGATCAATGGGCTGACGCCGCGCGACGCCCTCGCGCGAACAGGCGTGGGTTATTTCGCCGGCGAAGCCACGCTGCCAGGGAGCGTTCGCGCCGCGCAGTGGGGAAGCCTCGGTGCGGGCGACGATGTGACGCGAGAGACGCGGCGTCTGCGGACGCTCTCGCGAGGAACGAGGCAGCTCCTGGGCCTGCGCACCGTGCTTGGCCGTCATCCGCTGGGTCTGATCGTGCTGGATGAACCGTGGGAGGGGCTCGACCCGGACGCAGGGCGCTGGCTCTCGACGATGCTCGAGACCAAGAGGGATCGCGGGGCAGCCGTCGTTCTGTCCTCCCATCGGTTGCATGACCTCGCGGGCCTGTGTGACGTGTACATATTCCTGCAGCCGCACCACGCGACCGTGCTCCGAGCCCACGAAATTGTCTCTGTCGGGTCGGTGACCGCAGAGCATCTTGCAAGCGTGTTCGACCGCCTGCGCGGCGGAGCAATGTCGCTTCGAACAACATCGTCCTGAGGCCGCACGGCCGTTCGCCGCCTTGACCCTCCCGTTCTGCGCCTAGTACAGTCTTGATTCGTTCTCCCGTTCCGTTCCCTTTCATGACCGACACGGCCGCGGCTCTCCGGACAACCCCACTACATGCACGTCACCGCGCATCGGGCGCTCGTATGGTGCCGTATGCCGGCTGGGAGATGCCGATCGAATACTCCGGCATCACCAACGAGCATCAGGCGGTGCGCACTCGCGCCGGTCTGTTCGACGTCAGCCATATGGGCGAGATCGAGATCGCCGGCAAGGGAGCGCTCGAAGCGGTTCAGTTGATCTCGAGCAACGACGCGAGCAAGTTGAGCATCGGGCAGGCGCAGTATGCCGGGCTCCTGACGCCGGACGGCACGTTCATCGACGACATGCTGGTCTATCGAATGGCTTCGAGTCACTTCATGCTCGTCGTCAATGCCGCCAACACCGCAAAGGATTTCGCGTGGATCAGCGAACAGGTGAAGGCCGCCGGGGACGCGGCGGTCGTTGATTCCAGCAGCCGCTATGCCCTGATTGCGATTCAGGGGCCAGCCGCTCGCTCGGTGCTGCAGCCATTGACCGCTGTGGACCTCGGGGAGATTCGCTACTACTGGTTTGGCTACGGAGAGGTGGCTGGGGCGCGTGTCACCATTTCGCGAACTGGTTACACAGGGGAGGACGGCTACGAGATTTTCGTTCCGCCCAACATGGCCGACCGTGTGTGGCAGGCGCTCCTGGAGTCGGGCAGAGGTGCCGACCTGATCCCCTGCGGCCTGGGCGCACGCGATACTCTCCGCCTCGAAGCGGCCATGCGGCTGTACGGGAACGAGATCGATGAGTCCACGACAGCGCTGGAAGCGGGGCTGGACTGGACGATTGGCTGGAAGAAGCCGGCATTCATCGGACGTGAGCGCCTGCTGGAGCAGAAGGCGAAGGGCATCGAGCGTACGCTGGTTGGTTTCGAGATGCTGGAGCGTGGAATCGCGCGCCAGGGATATGCGGTCACCAGCAATGGCGATCCCATTGGCAAAGTCACGAGCGGGACGCAGACGCCGTTTCTGAAGAAGGCCATTGGCATGACGTACGTCCCGCTGTCATTTTCGGCACCGGGCAGCGAGATCGACATCGATATCCGCGGCCGCGCCACGAAGGCCCACGTCGTCCCACTGCCGTTTTACAAACGTGTAATGGGGTCGGGGGCCATTTAAAGAGGACACTCTCCCAACTGGAGCGAGCATGTCGTATCCCGCAGAACTGAAGTACACCAAGGACCACGAGTGGATTCGGCTCGGTGGAGACATTGCCGAGATCGGCATCACCCAGTTCGCGCAGGATCAACTCGGTGACGTCGTCTTCGTCGAACTGCCCGACCCGGGGCGCAAGGTCCAGGCAGGGGAGTCGTTTGGCTCCATCGAGTCGGTCAAGGCCGTGTCCGAGTTGTTTGCGCCCATGAGCGGTGAGGTAGTCGAGGTGAACCCGACGCTCAAGGAACACCCTGAGGCTGTGAACGCCAAGCCCCATGAGACGTGGATGGTGAAGATCCGTCTGTCGGATCCGCAGGCGATGGGATCCCTGCTGGACAGCGCGCAGTACGAAGCGTTGACCCGCGCGTAATGAGCTCTCTGGACGTCAGCGACAGGTTTGCGCGCCGCCACATCGGGCCGTCGCCGGACGAGCGCGACCAGATGCTTCAGGCGGTCGGTGCCTCGTCGCTCGACGCGCTGATGGACGAGGCGATCCCGGCCTCGATCAGGCTGACGACTCCTCTCTCGCTTCCGCCCGCTGAAAGCGAGCAGCAGTATCTGAACCGCCTCGGACACCTGGCGCATCGAAACCAGGTCTTCAGGTCCTACATCGGCCTGGGCTACCACGACACCTTCACCCCAAGCGTGATCCTGCGGATGGTGCTGGAGAACCCCGGCTGGTATACGCCGTACACGCCCTATCAGGCTGAGATCGCGCAGGGCCGGCTGGAGTCGCTGCTGAACTTTCAGACCATGGTCATGGATCTGACGGCGATGGAAGTGGCAAGCGCCTCTCTGCTCGATGAGGCCACCGCTGCTGGCGAGGCGATGGCGCTGATGCATCGTTCGCGACCGAGCAATCGCAGCGATGCCACCCACTCGGTCTGCCTCGTGAGTGACGGCTGCTTTCCGCAGACCATCGACGTGCTGCGCTCGCGGGCCGAACCGCTCGGCATCGAGCTCCGAATCGTGCCGCTCGAGCACCTGACGTTCGACGGACCGGTCTTTGGAGCCATCGTCCAGTACCCGGATGCGGGCGGGGCCGTACATGACCTGAAGGCGATCGTCGATCGAGCGCACGCAGCCCACGCGCTGGTGTCGGTCGGGGCCGACCTGTTATCGCTGGCCTTGCTGGTTCCTCCGGGCCTGGTTGGCGCGGACGTTGTTTACGGAAGCGCGCAGCGATTTGGCGTTCCGCTCGGCTACGGTGGACCACACGCCGCCTTCTTCGCGACGCGCAACACGTTCGTGCGGCAACTGCCAGGGCGGCTGATTGGCGTGTCGGTCGATGCCCACGGTCAACGTGCCTACCGCATGGCGCTGGCCACACGTGAGCAACACATCCGGCGCGAGAAAGCCACTTCGAATATCTGCACGGCGCAGGCGCTGCTGGCCAACATGGCGGCCATGTACGCCGTGTTTCACGGCCCGCACGGGATCACGTCGATCGCGTCGCGCATTCACACACAGGCGAGGGTGCTGGAAGCGGAGCTCGTCGCGCTCGGGTACGAGCAACTCAACACGCACTACTTCGATACCTTGCGGGTGCGAGTCCGTGGCGGCGTCGATGCGGTGCTGCGGCGTGCGCACGCTGCCGCGATAAATTTTCACCTCATCGATGAAGAGACGGTCTCGATTGCCCTCAACGAGACTGTCAGCACCTCGGACGTCCGAGACATCGTCGACGTGTTTGCGGCCGCCTCGGGAAATCATGCTCACACGATCGACTGCGAGTCGACGGCGGCGAGGCTGGAGGCAGAGTCGGGCGACGGCCTGACCAGTGCGCTTCGGCGCAGCACACCGTTCCTCACGCACCCGGTCTTCAACACTCATCACTCCGAGCTGGAGATGATGCGCTACATCCGCGGCCTGGAGCGGAAGGACGTCGGGCTCGACACCTCGATGATCCCGCTCGGCTCGTGCACGATGAAGCTGAACGCGGCAACGGAGATGCTGCCGATCACGTGGACCGCCTTCGGCCGGCTGCACCCGTTTGCACCGGTGGACCAGGCAGAGGGATATACCCAGGTGTTTCGGGAGCTCGAGGCGGCGCTCTGCGAGATCACCGGGTTTGCCGAGATCTCCTTGCAGCCAAACTCAGGGGCCCAAGGTGAATTCACCGGTCTCATGGTGATTCGCGCCTATCACCGTCATCGCGGCGAGTCCGCTCGCAACGTGGTGCTGATTCCTGCTTCGGCCCATGGCACCAATCCGGCGAGCGCGATCACCGCCGGCATGCGTGTCGTCGTCGTTCGAAGCCGGAGTGACGGCAGCGTGGACGTCGATGACCTGCGGGCCAAGGCCGCGCAGCATCGCGAGCACCTCGCGTGCCTGATGGTCACTTACCCCTCCACGCATGGTGTGTTCGAGGACGACATCCGGCAGATCTGTGAGATCGTCCATGAGCATGGCGGGCAGGTGTACATGGACGGCGCGAACATGAACGCGCAGGTCGGACTGACGAGCCCGGCCAGCATCGGTGCGGATGTCTGTCACCTGAACCTCCACAAGACGTTCGCCATCCCGCACGGTGGCGGCGGACCAGGCATGGGCCCGATCGGCGTCGCGCGCCACCTGGCGCCGTTCCTGCCCGGCCATCCGCTCGTCCGAGTGGGAGGAGAGAACGCGATTCATGCCGTGTCGGCGGCGCCGTGGGGGAGTGCAAGCATCCTGCTGATTTCCTACGCGTACGTGCGGATGCTGGGCGCCGACGGGCTCACTGATGCGACCCGTCACGCCATCCTCAACGCCAACTACATCAAGGCGCGGCTCGAACGGCATTACCCGGTGCTGTATTCGCGCGCCAACGGGCGCGTTGCCCATGAGCTCATCTTCGATCTGCGTGCCTTCAAGGCGAGCGGTGTCGAGGAGATGGATGTCGCCAAGCGGCTGATCGATTTTGGTTTCCACGCGCCGACGGTGTCGTTCCCCGTCGCCGGTACGCTGATGGTCGAGCCAACCGAGAGCGAGGACAAGGCGGAGCTCGACCGGTTCTGCGACGCGATGATCGCAATTCGGGGTGAGATCGAGGACGTTGTCACCGGCAAGGCCGATTCGCAGGACAACGTCCTCAAGAACGCCCCCCATACGGCGGCTATCGTGACGGCGACGGAGTGGCATCATCCGTACACGCGGGAACAGGCGGCGTTTCCGCTTCCGTTTGTGCGTGAACGAAAGTATTGGCCCCCCCTGGGACGTATCGACAACACGTACGGAGATCGAAATCTGTTCTGCTCCTGTCCGCCGCTCGATGATCCGGGAAACTCACAGTAGCCTTCTGACGACTGCCGACTGCTGATGCGAATTCTCACCGCGGCGCAGATGCGCGAAGCCGATCGCTACACCATCGACGAGATCGGGATTCCTTCGCTCGTCCTCATGGAGAACGCCGGACGGCAAGTGGTGGCGGCGATCGAATCGACCTACGAATCGAAGCTCGATGGCCGGGTCGCAGTCCTGTGTGGGCGCGGCAACAACGGCGGGGATGGCTTCGTTGTCGCCCGCACGCTGCTCCAGCACGGGATCGAGACTTCTGTGTTCGTCATCGGAACAGTGGCCGACGTGCGCGGTGATGCGCGGACGAACCTCGACATCCTCGGCAGGCTGGGTGTGACGGTCGTCGAAGTGGCTGATGAGCAGACCTGGGAACTGCACTTTTCCGAGATCTCCCAGTGTGCGCTCATCGTCGACGCGATCTTCGGAACCGGCCTGAAGTCGGCGGTCGCGGGGATGATGGAGACGGTCATCGCCGACGTCAACGCGTCGGAGATTCCGATCGTCTCCGTGGACCTGCCGAGCGGCCTCTCAGCCGATACGCCGCATCTCATCGGCGACTGTATCGACGCATCGATGACCGTTACGCTCGCGGCACCAAAGCTCCCGCTCGTCCTGCCGCCGGGAGAGGCGTATGCCGGGGACGTGGTCATTGCCGACATCGGGATCCCCTACGAAGTCATCGAGAGTCTCGAGGGGCCGCACGTCGAGTTACTCACGCCCGAGCAGCTGCGGAGCACTGTCGGTCCGCGCGCTGCCGATTCGCACAAAGGGGACTTCGGCCGGCTGACAATCGTGGCTGGATCGATCGGCAAGACCGGGGCAGCGCATCTTGCCGCGTTGGGTGCGCTACGATCCGGCGCTGGACTGGTCACCGTGGCCACGCCCCGTTCGTGTCTCCCCGTGGTGGCAGCGACGTCACCGGTGTTCATGACGCTCGAGCTTCCTGACGGTTCCGACGGAACGCTGGACGCGAGTGGTCTGGAGAAGTTGCTCGAACAGGAGCACGACGTCATTGCCTGCGGACCTGGTCTCGGCCGCGGCCCGCGCGTCGCTCAGTTCGTCCGCGCGCTGCTCGAGCGGGCCACGGTTCCGCTGGTGCTGGATGCTGACGCGCTAACAGTGCTGGCCGACGACCCCGCCTCTCTGACCGGCAGCGAGGAACGCGATCTCATCATCACGCCGCATCCAGGCGAGATGGCGAGGCTCGTTGGCGTGTCCGTTGCGGAGGTGCAGTCGAATCGCATTCAGGTCGCAACGGACTTTGCGACGACTCATCATGCCTACGTGATCCTCAAAGGTCATCGCACGGTGATCGCGACACCCGAGGGGCGTGTCTATCTCAATCCCACCGGCAATCCAGGCATGGCAACTGGGGGTACGGGGGACGTCCTGACTGGAATGATCGCCGCATGGCTCGCGCAACTTCTCGATGCCGAAGCGGCCTGCCGCCTCGCCGTGTTCTTGCACGGAGCTGCCGGTGACCTGGCAGAGGCGAATCAGGGACAAGTCAGCATGATCGCGACCGACCTTCTCGACCATCTCGGTACAGCGCTGAAGGTGCTTCTCGAGCCGGCCGCCAGTGCCTGAGCACGTCACGAAGTCGGAAACCGAGACGGCAGCAGTCGCCAAGGATCTCGCGCGTGATCTCGTCGCGGGCGACGTGCTGTTGTTGTCCGGAAACCTCGGAGCGGGGAAGACGGCGTTCGTACGAGGTTTGGCCGAAGGTCTCGGGGTCGACCCTGAAGAAGTCAGCAGCCCCACGTTCACCCTGGTTCATGAATATCGAGGCGGGAAGTTGACGCTGTATCACGTCGACCTGTATCGCCTCGATCGCGCCGCCACCGATGATCTGGGACTCCAGGAGCTCGAGCGCGGCGTGCTCGCCGTCGAGTGGCCGGATCGTTTGACGCATGCGCTTCCCAGCGCGCGTCTGATCTCCATCGAAATCCTCGAAGACGACGAGCGACGGATCACTTGGTAGGTCCGGCTTTGCCGGGCCTACTCCATCCGGTAGTTCGGCGCTTCCTTCGTGATCGTCACGTCGTGGACGTGGCTCTCGCGCACGCCAGCCGGCGTGATGCGAATGAGCTTGGCCTTGCGCTGCAGTTCGGGAATCGTGCCGCTCCCGCAATAGCCCATCCCCGCCTGCAGGCCTCCCATCAACTGAGTGATGACCGCCTGCGCGCTGCCCTTGTGGGCGACTCGTCCTTCGATGCCCTCAGGCACCAGCTTCCCGGCGGCACTTCCACCCTCGAGATCGAACTCGTCCTGGAAGTAGCGATCGCGGCTGCCGCGACGCATCGCACCGATCGACCCCATCCCGCGATATTCCTTGTAGGTGCGTCCCTGGAACAGGATCAGTTCGCCGGGGCTCTCGTCGGTGCCCGCGAACAGATTGCCGAGCATCGCGCTGCTGGCGCCGACAGCGAGCGCCTTCACGATGTCCCCCGAGTAGCGCATGCCACCGTCGGCGACGACCGGCACGTTCCGGGCGCTCGCCGCGCGTGCGCACTCCATGATGGCGCTGATCATCGGGACCCCGATGCCGGCCACGATGCGGGTCGTGCAGATGGAGCCCGCGCCGATGCCCACCTTGACCGCATCCACGCCCACCTCGATGAGCGCTTCGGTCGCTTCCGCGGTCGCGACGTTGCCGGCAATCAGGTCCGTGTTCGCGAAATCTCGTCGAATTCGCGCGACCATGTCGATCACATCCTGGTTGTGACCATGGGCGGTATCGACGACGAGCACATCGACGCCGGCTGCGACGAGCGCGTGCGCGCGTTCGAGCGAGTCCTTCGAGGTGCCGATGGCCGCGCCGCAGCGCAGGCGACCGAGCGCATCCTTGCACGCGTTCGGATACTTGATCCCCTTTTGGATGTCCTTGACCGTAATCAGTCCCTTTAACCGGAAGTCCTTGTCGACGACCAGGAGCTTCTCAACCTTGTGCTGGTGCAGGAACGAGCGCGCCTCGTCGAGCGTCGTCCCCACTGGAACGGTGAACAGGGGAGACTTCGTCATCACCTCATCGATCGGGCGATTGACGTTGGTCTCGAAGCGCAGGTCGCGGTTGGTGAGGATTCCGACCAGGCGCCCTTCCTTGCTGCCGTCCTCTGTGATGGGAACACCGGAGATCCGGTAGTTCTTCATCAGATTGAGCGCCTCGTAGATGCGATTGGACGGCGAGAGCGTAATCGGGTTCACGATCATCCCGCTCTCCGATCGCTTGACGCGATCGACCTCGGCTGCCTGTTCGTGGATCTGAAGATTCTTGTGAATGATGCCGAGGCCGCCCAGTTGCGCCATCGCAATCGCAAGACCCGACTCGGTGACCGTGTCCATGGCGGCGCTCAGGATCGGCACGTTGAGCTTGATATTGCGCGTGAGCCGGGTGGAGACATCCACCTGTGACGGCTTTACCTTCGAGTGCTGAGGTACCAGCAGCACGTCATCGAACGTCAGTGCCGTGGTAATCGCCGTATCCGTGTGTTCGGTGACCGAGAACGGGGCGGTCTTCAGATCCATGGAGTCCTCTAATGCGCAAAAGGCCGACGATTCGTCGGCCTTCCTTTTCTCACGCTGCCTGTCCGTGGCACTTCTTGTACTTCTTTCCGCTCCCGCAAGGGCACGGATCGTTGCGTCCTACCTTCGGCTCTTCACGCCGAACCGTCTTGACGACATCGTCTCCGCCGGTCCGTGCCGGCGTTGGCGTCTGCGCCTGGGCCGAACTCGAACGGGCGCCTGCGAACACGGGCACGGGCGCCGCTCCGGGATTGTTCAGCGTCATCGACGCTTCGGCCCGGCGCCTCGGTGCGGCAACAGGCGCTCGCGGTACAGCAGCGACCTCGACGCCCTCGTCCATGGAGACCGGACGAAGCCAGAAGAGATACCGGACGATCTCTTCTTCGATCCGCGCCTTCATGTCCTGGAAGAGCCCGTAGCTCTCCTTCTTGTACTCGACGAGTGGATCGCGCTGCCCGTATCCGCGGAGACCGATGCCTTCCTTCAGGTGGTCGAGCGAGTAGAGGTGATCCTTCCACTGCGCATCGACGATCTGCAGCATGATGTCGCGCTCGAGGCGCCGGAGGAGCTCAACGCCGATCGATTGCTCTTTGCGCTCGTAGCCACCCTTGGCGACGGCCCAGATGGCATCGGTGATCTCTTCGGTGTCCTTCGAGTCGAGCTCGAGCGCTTCGAGTTCCCTGGGGTCGATACCGAACACGCGCGACACTTCTCGGATCGCGGCCGGCATGTCCCATTCATCGACGTCGAGTTGCTTGCCGGCATAACGGTCGATGATGTCTTCGAGGATTTCCTCGGCCAAGGCGAGCAGGTAGTCTTTGGTATTGACGCTCTCTTCTTCCGTGAGATGGACGGAACCCTCGAGGATCTCCCGGCGCAGCGTGTAGACGCTTTCACGCTGCTTGTTCATCACGTCGTCGTATTCGAGCAGGTGTTTGCGGACTGAGAAGTTCTGCGCTTCGACCTGCTTCTGGGCACGTTCGATGGCGCGCGTCACCATGCCGTGTTCGATGGGGACACCTTCTTCCATGCCGAGCTTCTGCATCAGCCCCGAGATGCGATCCGAGCCGAAGATTCGCATCAGGTCGTCTTCAAGTGACAGGTAGAAGCGGGACGAACCCGGATCGCCCTGTCGTCCGGCACGGCCTCGCAGCTGGTTGTCGATGCGCCGCGCTTCGTGACGTTCGGTGCCGAGGATGTGCAGCCCACCCAGTTCGACGACTTGCTCGTGCTCCTCATCCATCTGCCGCTTGAAGTGGGAGAAGATCCGCTCCCAGTCAGGTCGCCGCACTCGATAGAACGCGTCCACGTGGAAGAAGTAGACGAACTCCTCGTCGTCGACGAACTTTTCCTCACCCTTGGACAGCTTTTCTGCAGCTTCCTCGGAGAGACACTGCTGACGCGCGGCATGCTCGGCGTTGCCACCCAGCAGGATGTCGGTGCCGCGCCCGGCCATGTTCGTCGCGATCGTGACGTTGTTCTTGTGTCCGGCCTGCGCAACGATCTCTGCTTCCTGCGCGTGGTACTTGGCGTTCAGCACGACGTGCTTGATGCCGCGCTTCTTGAGCAGGGAAGACAGTCGTTCAGACTTTTCGATCGAGACCGTGCCGACGAGTGTGGGCCGCCCCGACTGCTGCTTCTCGATGATGTCGTTGACGATCGATTCGTACTTCTCGCGCTCGGTCCGGTAAATGAGGTCGGGTTCCTCGATGCGCTTCAACACCCGGTTCGTCGGAACCACGATGACGTCGAGTTTGTAGATCTTCGCGAACTCGGGCGCCTCGGTTTCGGCCGTGCCAGTCATTCCGGACAGCTTCTTGTACTTGCGGAAGTAATTCTGGAAGGTGATGGTGGCGAGCGTCTGGTTCTCCCGCTCGATCTTGACCTTCTCCTTGGCCTCGACCGCCTGGTGCAACCCGTCGCTCCAGCGGCGTCCCGGCATGAGACGACCGGTGAACTCGTCGACGATCACGACCTGGCCGTCCTTGATCATGTACTCCACGTCCAGACGGAACAGGGTATGCGCCCTCAGTGCCTGGTTCACGTGATGGAGAAGCGGCATGTTCGCCGGATCGTAGAGGCCGTTCGAATCGGGCACGAGGCGGTGGGAAAGCATGTCCTCGGACTTGGCCATCCCCGACTCGGTCAGCGTCACCGTTTTGTGCTTTTCGTCGACGATGTAGTCCCCGGTCTTTTCGAGCTCCTCGCGCTCCTCGGCCTTGACGTTTCCTTGTGTGACGGCCCCCTTTTTGAGCCTCGGGATGATGCGATCGACCTCGTAATACAGGTCCGTGGATTCCTCGGCAGGTCCGGAGATGATGAGCGGCGTCCGGGCTTCGTCGATGAGGATGCTGTCGACTTCATCGACGATCGCAAAATGGTGCCCGCGCTGCACCATCTGGCCGAGCTCGAACTTCATGTTGTCGCGCAGGTAGTCGAAGCCGAATTCGTTATTGGTGCCGTAGGTGATGTCCGCTCCGTAAGCGACCTGCCGCTGGTCATCTTTCAGGTCGTGCTGGATGACGCCGACGCTCATGCCGAGGAAGCGATACAGACGACCCATCCATTCCGAGTCGCGTCGCGCCAGGTAGTCATTGACGGTTACGACGTGAACGCCCTTGCCTTCGAGCGCGTTCAGATAGGCCGGCAGCGTGGCGACGAGCGTCTTGCCTTCACCGGTCTTCATCTCGGCGATCGTGCCGTTGTGCAGCACCATCCCGCCGATCAGCTGAACGTCGAAGTGCCGCATGTTGAGCACGCGGCGGCCGGCCTCACGGACGACGGCAAACGCCTCGGGGAGGAGATCGTCGAGAGTTGCGCCGGCGGCGATTCGCTCCCGGAACTCGACAGTCTTCGCCCGGAGTTGTTCGTCGGTTAGCGACTTGATTGCGGGCTCGAGCGCATTGATCTCGACTACCCGCGGCCGAAGCCGTTTGATTTCGCGTTCGTTCTGGGTACCGATGACCTTCGCGAGCAGTTGGCCAATCATGCGAATGGAGAGAGCTGACTACGAAGGAATATCTACCGATTGTAGCCAAGCGGCTCCGCAATCGGCAAGGAAACGAATGACCGGCGGGGAGTTACTGGGCGCGAGGCTTCTGCTGCGTGAGGAGCCGGAGCGGATTGAGCAGCCGACCGTTCGCTAACACCTCATAGTGGAGGTGCGTGCCGGTCGCGCGGCCCGTTGCACCCAGGCGTCCAATCAGGTCACCGCGCTGGACGCGGTCGCCCTGACGCACCTGGAAGCCTGAGAGATGACCGTAGCGGGTTTCGAGGCCAAAACCGTGGTCGATGGTGATCAGGTTGCCGTAAGCGCCCTGCCGGCCGGCATGCGTGACGACACCGTCCGCGGTTGCGTAGACGGCCTGACCCTTGTCGCCGGCAATGTCGAGGCCTGGGTGATAGTCGGCGCCTCCCGTCATCGGATCCGTGCGCCTGCCCATCGTTGACGTCAACCATCCATGGGCCGGCCAGATCGACGGCGTGGCGTTCGCCAGAGCGTTCCGGCGATCGACGTTGCGCTGAACAACGTTGAGACGTGACTCGAGCCCTTCGAGAAGAGTACGTAGAAGTCCGAAGGTATCTTCGGGGTTGGCCAATGCCGTGAGCGCGTTGGTATACGACGTGGCTTCCTGCTTCGACGGCGACGTGACGCCGCCGCCCATCGCTCGTGACTTCACGAACGCGGGGAGGGTCTCCATCGCACGGGCAATACCGGGGTCGAGAGCCGCCCGAGCGCCCAGATCGGTAATGGCGGTCTGCAGGGACTGAATCTGTCCAGAAAGCTCCGCAGTTGCAGTCCGGTAGCTGGCGTTCTCGAGCTCCAGTGCGCGCTGATTGGCGTAGAGGTCGGTGACCTCGGCCTTGGTCTTCCAGGCGGCGCCGATACCGACGAGCACGGGCAACGTGGCGACGGCGCAGGCAAACACGACCGCCGGCCGTGCGGACACGGTGACCCTGCGGACGACGCCAGACGTCCGATCAGCAACGAGAATTGTGTACCTTCGTCGTTTCAAATCCGATTCACTCGACCAAAGAACGCCATTCGGACCAGGCACAGATGCCAGGCCGCGGCGCAGACCATACTATCGGATGCTGACGCGCCGGTGGGGAGGGGGCCGGACATGTTTGAGCCTATCACAGGATAATTAAGTCTCCAACGGATCAGATGACAGCGGCGAAAATCGAGCGAACATTCCACGGGCCTTCAGCATGAGCTCGGGAGCAGCTCGGCTGCAGGTGTTGGCCGCCGCTCTTCTCTTTTCGACGGGTGGTGCGGCAATAAAGGTTGAGGCCTTCTCGGGGCTGCAGGTTTCTGCCCTCCGCTCCGGGATCGCCGCAATGGCCTTGTTGCTTTTCCTCCGTGGCCATCTGGTCTGGTCCCCGCAGATTGGAATGGCGGCGATCGTCTATGCAGCAACGGCCACGTTGTTCGTGCTCGCGACGAAGCTGACGACCGCCGCCAACGCGATCTTTCTGCAGTCGACAGCGCCGCTATATCTCCTTCTCCTCAGCCCGATCCTCCTGGGAGAACACTTCAAGCGGCGAGACCTTGCGTATCTGGTGGTCGTCGCGCTCGGAATGCTTGGTTGCTTTGCCGGACGGCCGATCGCGACTGACACGGCGCCGGATCCTGCCCTCGGAAACGCACTCGCTGTGGGGTGCAGCGTCACGTGGGCGTTCACATTGATCGCGCTGCGATACGTCGAGCGAGCGCGGCCGCGCGCAGGCGTTGGACTCTCGGCGGCAGTCCTCGGAAACTTCTTTGCCTCGATCGCGGTGCTGCCATTCGCGTGGCCCTTACCCACAGCGTCGGCAGGGGAGTGGGCGACGATCGTGTATCTGGGGGTCTTTCAGATCGCAGTCGCGTACGTCTTCCTCACGTCGGGCATCCGGAATCTGTCGGCGCTCGAAGTGTCGCTGCTGCTGCTCCTCGAGCCAGTGCTGAATCCGGTGTGGACATGGGTTCTTCGAGCAGAGCATCCAGGAACATGGACGATCGTCGGCGGCGGGATCATCGTCGTGGCCACAGCATTACGCGCGGCCAACGAAGCGCGAGTCGCGCGCGCACCCGTGCCATGATCAACTCGGCGGTGTCTGTTCAACCAATCTGAATTGCAGCGCCTCGGCCACGTGATCCGACGTGACGCCGTCGTCGCCGGCGAGGTCGGCAACGGTCCGCGCGACCTTGAGCACGCGGTCGTAGCCGCGTGCGCTCAACCCCAGTTGCTCGACGGCACGGCGTAACAGGTGCCGCCCTTTCAAGTCCGGATGACAGAACTTCGCCACGCGCGAGCCGCGAAGGGCCGCGTTCGTTCGTGGCTGCGCGTCTCCGTAGCGTGCGTGCTGCGCGTGCCGCGCAGCGATGACGCGCGCACGTACGGACGCAGATGATTCACCAGCCACGCCATCGACGATTGCAGCAACGGGGACGGCGGGGACGTCGACGATCAGGTCGAGGCGATCGCGCAAGGGACCGGAAAGCCGCGACTGATACGTGGCGATCTGGGTCGGCGTGCAGCGACATGATCGACGGTCGTCGCCAGCAAATCCGCACGGGCAGGGATTCATCGCGCCGATGAGCACGAACCGCGCCGGGAACACCGCCGTGCGCGCCGCGCGAGCGATTATCACGTGCCCCTCTTCGAGAGGTTGTCGCAGGACCTCGAGGACTCGTCGATCAAACTCTGGCATTTCGTCGAGGAAGAGCACACCGTGATGGGCAAGCGAGATCTCACCCGGCCTTGGGATCGAGCCTCCGCCAACCAGCGCGACGGTCGAGATGGTGTGGTGCGGTGCGCGGAAGGGGCGCTCGGAGAGCAGCCCCTGGCCTGTCCTGAGGGTGCCGGCCACTGAGTGAATCGCCGTACACTCCAGTGCTTCGTCGAACGTCAGTGGCGGGAGGATCGTGCCCAGCCTTCTGGCGAGCATCGTCTTGCCGGCGCCGGGCGGACCGGTCATCAGCAGGTTGTGACCGCCGGCCGCGGCGACTTCGAGCGCCCGGCGAGCCAGCAGTTGCCCGCGGACGTCAGCGAGATCACTCTCGACAGCGCTGTCTGTGTTCGGCGAGATCGACGCCGCATCGGCCCGCTTGGCGCGCTCGGGCTCATTCAACGCTGCAACCGCTTCACTCAGCGACTGCGCGATGCAGATGTCCAGGCCGTCAACGACACACGCTTCGGCTGCATTCTGCGGCGGCAGCAGCAGGCGCTTGAGTCCGAGGCGACGGGCGCCAACAGCGATCGGCAACACGCCGCGGATGCCATTGATGGCCCCGTCGAGCGATAGCTCGCCCACGATGACAGTGTCATCTACATAGCGGCGCGTGAGTGGGCCAGACGTGGCCAGCAGGCCGAGCGCGATCGGCAGGTCGAATGACGATCCCGCCTTGCGGACGTCTGCTGGCGCCAGGTTGACCGTGATCCGATGGCGAGGGAATTCGAACCCCGAGTTGCGGATTGCGGAGCGAACCCGATCGCGGCTCTCACGAACCGTTGCATCCGGCAGGCCCACCATCGAGAAGTGGGGGAGTCCGAATGCGACGTCCACTTCGACATGGACTGGGTACGCCTCGACTCCAAAAACGGCGGCGCTGCGCAGGCTGGCGAGCATGACGCCAGGGAGGAGTGCAAGATCAGGCGCTGTTCGAATCCGCTCGGGATTCGTCGACTTCCGTCAGAGCGCCAATGAAAAGGGTGACGTTTCCGCTACGTCATCCGGGAGTGAACGTCGCAGTTTTTGCGAAGCAGACTAGTTCGTGGCGAGAGTCCCCAGCGGCTCGATCACAAGACGCTGTCCGACGCGAATCACGTTGTTGCGAAGGCTGTTCAGTTCTTTGATCAACGCGACGGTCGTCCCGTAACGCTTCGCGATCGAAAGCAGCGTTTCGCCTCGCGCGACGCGATGCGTCTTCGTCGACCGCGCGGCGGGTTCCTCCGCCGGCGTGGCATCGGAGGTGCGGCTTGCGAGCGTGGCCTCTGCGGATGAAGAAGTGGCCGACTCGGTGCGAGCGGCCAGTAGCGTCGGAGCGCGCGGAATAATGAGCTGCTGTCCTGTGCGCAACTGCGATTTCGAGGAGAGGTAGTTCGCTTCCGCGAGATCGGATCGGCTGACGCGCAGCTTCTTGGCAATCGCGGCCAGCGTTTCGCCCTTCTTCACCGTGTAGTGACTCAGCGGCGCCAGGTCGTCGAGGCCCTGTTCCGTCATCCGTGCATTGATCACGGTGGCGGCGCCCATCGGAACCTTGAGCTCGTACTCGGTCGCTCGAATTGGTGTCGTCCATCGACGCAGTTCCGGGTTCAGATCCTGAATGTCCTGAACCGGAGCACCGGCCCACTCCGCTACGCGCCGGATATCGACCGCTCCGCTCACCGTCACCGTCTCGTAGAGCGGCGCCTCGAACGGGGCAACATTCATCTCGTACTGCGCGGGGTTCCGTGCAATCACGATGGCCGCGAGAATGAGGGGGACATAGTCCCTCGTCTCGCGTGGCAGGTAGCGAGAAGTGGCGGACAGCTTCCAGAAATCGTCGCGTCCGGATCGCTTGATGGCGCGCTGAACTCGGCCAGGGCCGCCGTTGTACGAGGCGAGCGCCAGATGCCAGTCATCGAACATCGCGTACAGCGTCTTCAGGTACTTGGCCGCCGCCCGCGTGGCTTTCTCCGGGTCCGCTCGCTCGTCGATGTACCAGTCGTGCTTGAGACCGTTCTCGAGCGCCGTTCCGCGCATGAACTGCCACATGCCCTTGGCTTTGGCGCGCGACAACGCGTTCGGCTTGAAGGCGCTCTCGATGAGGGGTACGTAAGCCAAATCCAGAGGAAGCCCCTCGGACCGGAAGACGTCCTGGATCATCGGGAGGTAGCGTGCCCCCCGGCTCAGACCATCTTCGAGGTAGCCCTTCAGGCGGCCAGTAAACAGCTCCACATAGGCCAGGACGCGGGAATTCTGTGGAATCTCGATGTCGTGAACGACGACCTCGAGATCGTCGGCGACAGCTTTCTTGGTTTCGGGTGTCGGTGTGGGCCGCTCGAATGTTGCGATTGAAAGCAGCTCGTCGATCGAGGCCGGTTCCGGCGTCTTCTCGACGAAGCCGTCCGCCTGTGCCAGCGCCGTCAGCTCATGACCGCTGATGCGCTCAATCAAGCGATCGAAGTGGACGCTCAGTTCGGGAGTGGAACGGGCCCCTCCCGGCCACTCGAGGAGTACATCGACCGCCCGATCGAAGGCGATGCGAGCGGCATCGAGATGGCCGTTACGGAGTTCCTGCTCGCCGGACTGGAAGTGCGTCTCTGATAGCGCGATGAGTTCCTGGATGGGATCCGGCTGAGGCTCTGCGGCCGGTACAGGGGTCGGCTCGGTGATCGCCACCGGCGGACCTTGGACGCTAATAGGCTGTGGCGTTCTGCCCGCGCACGCGGATGACAACAGTCCGACTACGCAGACTACGCCGGTGGCACATCGGCGAAACGACGGCATCGGGTCCAAGTAATCTAGCATCCGCTCGATCCGAGGGTCAAAATCGCGCTGGCTCAACCGGGAATTCCCGAGCAAAACAGCGCACCAGATCTAACGAGGCCAGTCGGCGTGGATAAACACCTTGTTCGCGTCGCCAAGTTCTCTCGCCGATGGCGTCACGATCGTCCGCTCGCCGACCAGGAGCTTCTTGCCGCCTTTCAGCGCGGCCCGGACGTCATCCTCGCAGATGAAGTCTTGAGGGTTATCGGCAGGAACAGGCTTGGACTGCGTATCTGGACGGGCGTCTGACCCTGGGGCATCGGTCGGACGGAATCCCCGCGAGGAGAGGAACGCATCTACCCGAGCCGAGAGAGCCTGAGATGAAATGCCCGATGGGGGCGGCGGCGAGGGAGCCTTAGGCAGTGGCGGTGCCTTCAGTGCCTGGTCTCGCTGGCCTCGTTCGTCTCGGGTTGCCTTGGCACCTGACGGCACCGCGGGTCGGACCTCGTAGGCGAGCCGCTTGATATTGAGCAGATGGCGCGGCGAGATGTTGTCGGACGTGATGTTCCCACCCCACCCTCCGCAGCCGAGCGTCATGGCCGGGTCCAGGCCGGTTGTCAGCCCGATCGACCCGTGGGTCGTTGGCGTGTTGACACAGATGCGGAAGGCCGGCTTTTTCAGGCCGAACTGCAGGATCACGTCGTCGTTTTTCGAATGGATGGACATGGTGTGACCCATGCCGCCATACCGAAGGATCTGGATGCAGCGCTCGCATCCTTCGCGCCAGTCTTTGACCACATACCAGGAAAGAACCGGGCACAGCTTCTCGATCGAGAGTGGATAGTCGCGGCCCACGCCGGTGAGCGGCGCGATGAGAACTGTCGTGCCCGACGGCGCAGAGATGCCGGCCTTGCCGGCAATGAACGATGCCGACTTGCCAACCAGAGCGGGATTCGGCAGGCGCTGCGGGCTGACCAGCACTTTCGCGAGGGCATCCATCTCGGTCTGATTGAGGAAGTACGCCCCTTGTGCCTCGAATCGCCGGCGGGACTCTTCCGCTACGGATTCGTCGACAACGACAGAGTTCGGGGAGGAGCAGAGAACGCCGAAGTCGAAGGTCTTTCCAAGGACGATGTCACTGGCCGCTTTATCCAGATCAGCGCTTCGCTCGATGTAGCAGGGAGCGTTCCCGGGTCCCACTCCATAGGCGGGTTTTCCCGCGCTGTACGCCGCACGGACCAACCCCATTCCCCCGGTGGCAAGAATCACGGCGATATCGCGATGCTTCATCAGCTCCTGGGTCCCCTCGAGGGTGACCGTCTTCATCCATCCAATACTGCCAGCCGGGGCGCCGCTGTTCTGGGCCGCCTCCGACATGACTTCAACCGTCCTGGTGATGCACCGTGCGGCCGATGGATGTGGGCTGATGATGATTGGACAGCGCGCCTTCAGCGCGATGAGCACCTTATAGATGGCGGTGGACGTCGGGTTGGTCGATGGCACCACCGCGGCGACCACGCCGAACGGTTCGGCGATCTCGACGAGCTTGCGGTCCTCGACGCGGTTCACGACACCGACGGTCTTCATCGGCTTGATGAATTCGTAAACCTGGCGGGACGAGAAGAGGTTCTTCTGAACCTTGTCGGCGACGACGCCGTATCCGGTCTCTTCGACGGCAAGCTGCGCCAGCGCCTGGGCGTGTGCGGTCGCTGCGTCGGCCATGGCAGTGACAATCCGGTCGATCTGATCCTGGTTCAGCTCGGCGAGGAGGGGCTGAGCCTGTCGGGCGCTCCGTGCGAGGGCTCGCGCCTCCGCGATTGATGCCAGATCCTTGTCCGTCTGAGCTGTGGTTTCCTGGACAGCCATGATGGATCCGGGTGGCCCTCCTTAGTCCTATGACTTGGGAAGGATCCGTTCGACTTCGGCGTGCGGCCTTGGAATCACATGGACCGAGATCAGCTCCCCGACGCGGCGGGCAGCCGCGGCGCCGGCATCGGTCGCGGCCTTGACCGCTCCCACGTCCCCGCGGACGAGCACGGTCACGTAGCCCGCCCCGATGTACTCCTTACCGACTAGCACGACATTAGCCGTCTTGACCATTGCGTCGGCGGCTTCGACGGAGCCAATCAAACCGCGGGTTTCAACCATTCCGAGTGCGTCGGATGTCATGCGGTGGAGATAGTATCATTCCACTCGAGATGCCCAGATGTTCAGCATCCTTCACGGTGCTGCTCTTCCTGTTGTCGGCCGCGTGCTCGACGTCACCGGTCGACGATGCCAGAGGTGTTGCCTCGGCCTCGGTGTCGGTCAACCCGTCGGTGGTTTCCTCGGGCATGCCGGTGGAGCTCGACGTGACGTTTGCGATTGCGCCGGACGCCCCCTCGTTTCAGGAGGATTACACCGTTTTTGTCCATGTTATCGATGACGAAGGCGAGATGATCGGCGCCGCTGATCACATGCCGCCTACGCCCACGCGTGAGTGGAAGGCGGGATCGAAAGTTCAGTACAAGCAGCCGGTGTACGCGCCGATTTCAGACTACGTCGGCCAGGCGAACTTCGTCGTCGGACTCTATTCCCAGGCAACGGGTGAGCGAGTCCCTCTATCCGGGGAGATCGTCGAACGGCGTGCTGTGAAGGCCGGATCGTTTGAAATGCGGGAGCGGACCGAGCCGTACGTGGTTATTTTCCGTGAAGGGTGGCACCCTGCCGAGGCGCCGAGAGGATCGGGACTGGAATGGCGCTGGTCGATGAAGCTGGGACGCCTGACGTTTGCGAACCCCAAGCGGGACGTTGAGCTGACGCTCGAGCTTGACCAGCCGAACAAGGTATTTCCGATGCCGCAGCATGTCGAAATCCGACTGGGGAACCTGGTCGTAGACGACTTTGACCTGGAACCGGGGCCATCTCTCGTCCGGAGGATTACCCTGGCTCGGGGCCAGCTGGGGGAGGGTCCAGACGTCGACTTGGCGGTGGTATCCGACAAGACCTTGGTGCCAGCCAAGTTCGCAGGGCTGCGAAGCTCTGATACCCGGCAGCTGGGGGTAAGGGTATTCCGCGCGCTCGTCCAGCCGAAACAATAGGGAAGCGGGTCTAAAGGTTTACGTGGCTGGAGACTAAATGGAGTTTCGATGTCGACTCGGCACTCCTGCCGGCGAGATCGTAGAGGGGATCTACGTCGCCGACAGTGAGGCACGCCTGCGGCGTGAGCTGGAGGAAAAGGGCATGTACGTGTTGTCCCTCCAGCGCCGGGCGGCCCTTTCCCTGTCCATGGGCGGGCGGCGGCAGAAGATCAAACGGCAGGAGTTCCTGGTCTTCAACCAGGAGCTGGCCACGCTTCTCAAGGCCGGCATGCCCCTGGTCCAGTCGCTCGATATCCTCCGTCAGCGGGTCGTGAACCCGACGTTCAAGACGGTGCTCGACAGCGTCCACGACCGCGTCAGGAGCGGATCCGCGCTCTCTGATGCGTTTGCCGAACACCAGACACTATTTCCCGCAGTGTATTCGGCGTCGTTGCTGGCCGGCGAGCGTAGCGGCAACCTGGATTCGGTCATTCGACGCTACGTCGCCTACGAAAAGATCGTGGGGGCGGTCAAGCGTCGCACGGTGTCCGCGCTGATTTATCCGGCCATCCTGGTCACGATGATGGTCGTGCTGATCGGGATCATCGTGGTCAAGGTCGTTCCGGCGTTTTCGGACTTCTACGCCAATTTCGACCGGGAGCTGCCCCTTTCTACACGGGTGATCGTCGCTGTCTCGAACGCCGTGGCCTCCAACATTGCCTTCATCATCATCGGGGGGATTGGCCTGGGGGTTGCAGCGATGTACTGGTCTCGCCAGCCAGCCCAGCGTCAGCGACTGGACAGATGGGTTCTCGACGTCCCATGGGTCGGTGAGACCGCCCGGAAGTTCTTCACGTCGCAGCTCGCCCGCACGCTGGCCACGCTGCTCGGGGGCGGGATACCGCTCGTCAACGCGCTCGAGATCAGTGTTCGCTCGCTGTCCAATCAACATCTCGCGCGAGAGTTGGATCGGGTGCGCGTCCGGGTACAGGAGGGACAGGGGTTCGCTGCGGCTCTACGCGAGCGCACGGTCTTCCCCGATGTCGCCGTGAAGATGGTGGAAGTCGGAGAGTCGACGGGTGCCCTGCAGGAGATGCTCAACAGCCTGGCGGAGTTCTACGACGAAGAAATCGAGACCGAGGTCGGACGGTTCATCACGCTGGTCGAACCAGTGATCCTCGTCATCATGGGCATCGTCATCGCCGTCGTTGTACTGGCGCTGTATATGCCGTTGTTTGAATTGACCTCCGTGGTAGGCGCGTAATGGCAACCGCAAAAACGAACCCGCTGCCCGATTCAGAGGACTTCTCCGAAGAAGTCGCGCGTGCACGGGCGCTTGCGGCCCGCTACCGCCTGGAATTCGTCGAGATGAGCGAATTCCGCATCGATCAGGATCTGTTTCGATCGATCCCTGCAGACCTGATGTTGCGGTATGGGTTCGTTCCGCATCGACGCGAAGGTCGCTCGCTGGTGATCGTCGTCTCCGACCCGACCGACCTGCCGATGATCGACGAGCTCGGCGTGATCCTGCGGACGCCGATTCGCGTGACGGTAGGCGCCCCTTCGGCGATCCAGTCGATTCTCAAGAAGAGCGAGAGCTCACAACGCGTTCTCGAAGAAGCTACGGAAGGATTCGAGCTTCAGGTCCTGAAAGAAGACGAGACCGGCGACGAGAACCTCACTGTCGAACGCCTGACGAGTGACATCAGCCCGATCATCAAGCTGGTGGACTCGACCATCTACACGGCGATTCAGCGCCGCGCCAGCGACATTCACATCGAAACCGGCGATGACGCCGTGCACGTGAAGTATCGCATCGATGGGGTGCTGCAGCCCGCGATGCGACCGATCGGCAAGCAGTTCCACAGCTCGATCATCTCGCGCGTGAAGGTGATGGCGGAGCTCGACATCGCCGAGAAGCGCGTACCCCAGGACGGCCGCTTCAAGGTCCGCATGCCAGGGAAGACGATCGACTTCCGCGTGTCGATCATGCCGAGCGTCCATGGTGAGGACGCGGTCATTCGTATCCTCGACAAGGAATCGATCAGCGAACAGTTCACCGAGTTGAAGCTCGATATCCTCGGGCTCCCGGAGCAGGAACTGCGCCGCTTCCGAAAGTACATCCGCGAACCTTACGGGATGGTGCTGGTGACCGGCCCAACAGGATCGGGGAAGACGACGACCCTGTACGCCGCGCTCTCGGAGATCAAGTCCGTCGAGGACAAGATCGTGACCATCGAGGATCCAGTCGAGTATCAGCTTCGCGGGATCACGCAGATTCCCATCAACGAGAAGAAGGGTCTGACGTTCGCTCGCGGACTGCGGTCAATCCTTAGACACGACCCCGACAAGATCATGGTGGGGGAGATTCGCGACCCTGAGACCGCCCAGATTGCAATTCAATCCGCCCTCACCGGCCACCTCGTCTTCACCACTGTGCACGCCAACAACGTGGTCGATGTGCTGGGACGGTTCCTCAACATGGGTGTCGAGCCTTACCAGTTCGTCTCGGCGCTGAATTGTGTGATGGCGCAGCGTCTGGTGCGCCTCATCTGTACGCACTGCAAGCGACCCACGCTGGTGGACGCGAAAGCGCTGCAGGAGGCAGGGCTCGCTCCAGATCTCGCCCATTCACACCGATTCTATGAAGGTGCGGGTTGCGTCGAGTGCGGCGGAACCGGCTTCAAGGGGCGCACGGCCATCTGCGAATTGCTGAATCTGTCGGATCGGATCCGGGAGATGATTCTCGACCGGCGGCCTGCCTCTGAAATCAAGAAGGCAGCGCACGAAGAAGGGATGAGGTTCCTGCGTGAGTCGGCCGTCGAAAAGGTGCTGACGGGTTTGACCACGCTGCGCGAAATCAACAAGGTGACGTTCGTCGAATGAGTATCCTGGCCTCCTGGCTGGCAAGTCCGCCGCTTGAAGCGGCTCTCGAGATTTCACCGGCAGCAGTGTCGGTGGCGGTTCTCGGTGGTCGCGCGACGAACCCTGTCGTGCAGGGGTATGCCGTTGAACCCTTGCCTGCTGGTGCCGTCACGCCCTCGCTGACGTCATCGAATATCGCCGATCCAGGTGCGGTCTCGCGTGCGCTCAGCACTGCCTGTCAGAGCCTGGGCCTCAAGCCAAAGCGCGTGGCGCTCGTGATTCCAGATGTTGCAGCGAAGGTATCGCTGGTGCGGTTCGAGCAGACGCCGACGAGGCGTGACGATCTCAACCAGTTGATCCGCTGGCAACTGAAGAAGTCGACACCGTTCGCCATCGAGGATGCCTGTCTGACGTATAGCCAGGGCACACGCGGTGCCAACGGCAGCGAGTTCGTCGTTGTCGTGGCGCGCAGGGAGGCGATCCGGGAGTACGAGGGCGTGTGCGAAGCGGTCGGCATCGAAGCAGGCCTCGTCGACATCTGCACCTTCGGCGTGATCAACCTGTTTCTCAGTTCCAACCTCGGGACCGCGGGTGACTGGTTGGTCGTACATATGCGACCCGAGTACACGTCGATCGCGATCCTCCGGGGCGAGGACCTGATGTTCTTTCGCAATCGTGCCGAGGGTGATGCTGAAGCCCTCGAGGACGTCGTCCACCAGACCGCCATGTATTACCAGGATCGTCTGGAAGGGCGCGGATTCGGCCGGGTCCTGCTGGGCGGCCTCGGCCGTCTCCAGGGTGAAGTCGATCTGGCGAGACGAAATCTCGAATCACGAATGGGAACCGTTGTCGAACCGATCGACCCGACACGAGGTGCCGCGTTGACGGACCGTATTCAAGCAACGCCCGAACTGATGGCGACGCTGTCGCCGCTGGTCGGAATGCTTCTGAGGACGCGACGAGAGGCGGCTGCCTGATGCTGCGAACCAACCTCTCTACGCGCCCGTTCTACAACATTCGCGCCGTCCAGTTGACGCTGGGCGCGTTGGCGCTGCTCGTCGCCCTGATGACGGTCGTCAACTTGGTGCAGCTTGTGCGCCTCACGACCAGTGAGCGGGCCCTCGGGGCGCGGGCAGAGCAGGCCGAGACCGAAGCACAGCGCTCTCGCGACGAGGCCCGACGCATCCGGTCACAAATCGACGCGAAGGAGCTGAACGAGGTTGCGGCGGCGGCACAGGAAGCCAACGCCATCATCGACCTGCGCGCCTTCTCGTGGTCGGACCTGTTCGCGCAGATCGAGGCGACGCTCCCGGAGAGCGTGCGCCTGACCCGCTTTCAGCCCCAGGAAGATCGGGAGGGAGGGCTGGTGCTGCAGCTCGGCGTGCAGGCTCGCCGCGTACAGGATCTCGAATCATTTCTGGATGCGCTCGAGAAGACCGGACGGTTTCACGAGGTGCTTGCCGCCCAGGAGGACACCGATCAGGAAGGTCTGATTAGCGCTGTCGTCGAAGGTATCTATGTGATAGCGCCGCAGGAAGCCGTACCGGAGGCGTCGGCCTCCGCCCTGCGAACGGGAGGCGCAGCCGGTGAGTGACGCGACGCAGAGCGTGATCCAGCGCGTGGTCGCTGAACACCGTCGCGCGGTGTTCGCGCTCATCGCTGGCGTGATCATCAACCTGCTGGTGTTTGCCTTCGTCGTGTATCCGCTGCAGAGCGATGTCGCGAACGTCGAACAACGGACGCGAACCGCCGAGGCTGCCTTGGCCGCCGCGCAGGCCGAGTTCAAGAACGCGACCGGAACGCTGACCGGCAAGGATCGCGCGGTCAAGGAGCTCGACACGTTTTACAGCAGCGTCCTTGCGCAGGATCTCACTGGCGCGCGGCGATTGACGTTTTCGCGACTGGCAGAGTTGGCATCGCAGGCCAATCTGGATTTCGAGCGCCGCACGTACGAGCCGGTCATCGAGCGCGGCAGCAACCTGACACGCCTCAAGGTCACCATTGATCTGGGGGGAAGTTACTCAGACGTTCGTGACTTCATCCATGAGATCGAATCATCGCCGGAGTTCGTGGTCATCGATGACGTGAGGCTGGCTGACACGACGGCGGGAGATGCGCTGAGCCTGACACTGCAACTCTCGACCTACTTCCGGACGACAGGACAATGACGACTCCTTCTCGCCGTCAACTCTTGTTCCTGATCGCGCTGATCGTTGCGGGCGCAGTGATCGTCACACTGCGTTTCCTGCCCGGTACGAGCAGCGCGGTCGGCGCGGCCGTTCCGGCAGCCGGCGGCGTGCAGGGAACACGTCAGGAAAACCCGGTTGGCGACATCAGGCTGGAGTCGCTCGAGAATCGTGACGAGGCCTCGGCATCGCCCACTCGCGATGTGTTTCAGTTCCAGTCGCGACGAGCCGAGGCACCCGAGGCGGTATCGACTCGCCCGTCGGAGCCCGTCGATAGCGGTCCTCCGCCACCACCACCGGGGCCACCACCACCTCCGCCGATTCCGCTTCGCTTCATCGGCTATCTCGATCAACCGGGGCAGATGGCTCGCGTCGCGGTGCTCAGTGACGGTCGCGGCAACGTGTTCAACGGAAAAGAAGGGGATATCATCGACGGCCGATATCGCATGCTGCGAATCGGTACTGATTCAGCGGATCTGATCTACGTCGACGGACGGGGACGGCAGACTATTCGGCTGTCAGGACAATGAGACATTCAAACGCAACCATCGCTGCGATCGTCGTAATGGCCGTCCTGGCCGGGGCCTGCGCTACTGGTAACGCATTCAAGCGCGGGGACACCGCCGCTCGTGCGGGGGACTGGGATGCCGCCGTCGTGCACTATCGGCAGGCCGTTCAGGCCGATCCGGATAACGTGCAGTACAAGATCGCCCTCGAACGCGCCATGCTCAGCGCCGCCGGGATCCACATCGACGCGGCGCGCCTTGCAGAAGCTCGCGGCCAGCTCGACGTCGCGTTGCGCGAGTTCCGGATGGCCAGCGAGTACGATCCGCCCAACCGCGCTATCGCGGGCAAGGTGCTCGAGATCGAGCGTAAGCTCCGCGATCAGATCGAAGCATCGCGGCCACGGCCGACGGCAGCGCAACTTCGGCAGTCCGCGCGCGCCGGCGCCCCGCCGCCGCTCTTCAATTTCAACAGCATCGTCCAGCCGATCAGATTCCAGCAGGCGAGCCTGCGAGACATCTTCAACTTCATCGGCGAAGCGACCGGCATCAACGTGACCTACGACAGCACCTACCAGGACCGTGTGTATACGGTGAATCTGATCGAGGTCACCCTGGAACAGGCGCTCCAGCAGATCGTCTCGGCCAATGGCCTCTTCTACAAGGTCATGAACCCGAAGACAATCATGATCATCCCGGACAACGCGCAGAAGCGCGCGCAGTACGAGGAGCAGGTCATCGTCAGCTTCCCGCTGTCCTACATCGACTCGCAGGAGCTTGCGCAGACGATCAATCAAGTGATCCGTCCGGTCGGGCAGGCACTGGCGCCGGCCGTCACCGCGAACAAGAACACGAACACCGTCACCATTCGGGCGACGACGGCAATGATGGCGATTATCGAGCGCATGATCGAGACGCTCGACAAACCTCGCGCTGAGATCGTCGTCGACGTGCAGATCCTCGAAGTGAGCCGGACTCGCGCACAACAGTTTGGTCTCGATCTCGGAACCTACCAGATCAATGCCGTGTTCTCCCCTGAGCGGGACCCTCGCATAGTGGGAGGTGATACCACGACGGACAATGGGACCACGTTGAATCCGCGACCGTTCAACCTGAACACGATTTCACGTGGGGTCAGCACCAGCGATTTCTACCTCGCCGTTCCGTCGGCCGTCATCAGGTTCCTCGAGACCGACTCCGAAACGAAAGTGATCGCCAAGCCCCAGCTTCGCGGCGCCGAAGGGTCGGAACTCAAGCTGAATCTCGGTGAAGACATCCCGGTCCCGTCCACGACCTTCACTCCGCTGGCCCAGGGCGGCGCCAACTTCAATCCATTGACGTCGTTCACCTATCGCCCGGTCGGTGTCACGGTGCAGATGACACCCCGAGTCAGCGTCGAGGGCGACATTCAGATCAAGTTGATGATCGAAAGCAGTAACCTCGGCGCAGGGATCACCATCGCGGGCCAGGAACTGCCGTCATTCGGCTCACGCCGGGTGGAGACCGACCTGCGGCTGCGAGAGGGCGAGTCAACGCTTCTCGCTGGTCTACTGCAGGAGCAGCAGCGCAAACAGCTCTCGGGGCTGCCCTGGGTCATGCATCTTCCGGTGATCAAGCAGCTGTTTTCCGCCAACGACAATTCGATCCAGCAGTCGGACGTCGTGATGCTGCTGACACCACGAATCGTGCGATCGCGCGAATTCACTGCCACCGACCTGGGGCCGATCTTCATCGGCACGCAATCCAACCTTGGTCTCAGCGGGCCTCCGCCACTGATTGGCCAACCTGCTGATGCTGCGCCGGAACCGGCGCAGATCGGCGCCGGCGCGCCGCTCGCTCCCGCTGGACAAGCAGGTGTACCAGCGGTACCGAATGCGGCGGCCGCGGTGCCACCGGCGCAACCACCCGCGCCCGGGACGGCACCGGCCCCGGCCCCGGCACAGCTACAGCCGACAGCGGCCGCCACGATTCCGGGCGCAAATGCGCAAGGCGTGCCCGTGCCTCCTCCCGGTGCTGCAGTGCCCGGACCGACGTCAATGTCGGGTGGCCAGATTGTCGTGTCGGTGCCTGGTCCGGAGTTCCGGTTGGGAGGAGGTCCGTATCTGGTTCCCCTCTCGATTACCGGAGCCAGTCAGCTGTCGGGTGTGACGCTGACCGTGACGTACAACCCCGCAGTGCTGCGGCTCGTGAACGTACAGGAAGGAAGCTTCATGCGCGCTGGCGGAGTCGGCGCGTCCTTCAGTCAGCAGCCGGATCCGGTCGCGGGTCGAGTCGATATCGCAATCGTTCGCCGTGGTGATCTGACAGGTGTCGCGGGAACCGGGCTTCTTGCCGGACTCCTGTTCGAGCCGGTGGCGGCTGGTCCCGCCAACCTTGCAGTCACGGGGTCGGCAAGCGGACCCAACGGCAGCCCGGTGAACCTGCAGTTTGCATCGGTGGCGGCTGTGAGGGTGCCGTGAAGACTGAGCGCGGTTTCACGTTTATCGAATTGGTCGTCGTCACGACAATTCTGCTGGTCCTTGCGTCAACTGTGCTGCCGTTCGCCCAGGTGGCGTCACAACGCCAGCGTGAAGCCGAACTGCGTCGTTCATTACGCGAGATGCGCACGGCTCTCGACAAATTCAAGGACGCGGTCGATCAAGGGCTCATTCCATCCACAGAGCTCGAGCCTGCGAACGAAGGGTACCCACCCGATCTCGAGACGCTGGTTGACGGTGTGTCCGTTGCCAACGACGCGTCGGGTCGAAAGCTGAAGTTCCTCCGGCGGATTCCGGTCGACCCCCTGACGAAGGATGAGTGGGGCCTGCGGTCCTATCAGGACGATCCCGATGCCACCTCGTGGGGCGGACAGAACGTCTTCGACGTGTACACGAAGAGCGACGGAACAGCGCTCGACGGGACCAAGTACAAAGACTGGTAATTCCACATGGTGCGATGGTTTCGACAGGCGGCGGTGCGAGGTCGTGACGGCTTCACGCTGATTGAGTTGCTGATTGTCATGGTCCTGCTCGTCCTGCTGGCGAGTGTGAGCCTGGCCGTGTACGGCAATAGCGTGACGCGCGGGCGAGAAGCGGCGCTCAAGGAGGATCTCTTTCAGATGCGGAAGGCGATTGATGAGTACTACGCGGACAAAGGCAAGTACCCATCCGATCTGCAGGCGCTCGTGACAGAGAAGTACTTGAGAAGCATCCCGCCGGATCCGTTCACGAATTCGGCAGACACCTGGCAACAGATACAGTCAGATTCCGATCCAGCGAATCCCGCGGCCGAGTCGGGGATCTCCGACGTCAAGAGCGGCTCCGAACAGACCGGATCCGACGGCAAGCCTCACTCCGAATGGTAATGACAATGGTCACTCGTTTCAGTCTTGTATGCGGCGTCGTCCTGGCCCTCACGGCAGCGGCCTGCGATACGGTGCCCCTGACCGCACCAACCGGGTCAGCGCTCACAATCACGACGGCGAGCAGTTTCGTCCCGACCGGTGGCACCACCGAGGTGACGGCTTTCGTCGTCGAAGAAAGCGGAACCGCCGTCCAGAATGGCACCTCAGTGCGCTTCACGACCAACCTGGGACGAATGGAGCCGGCCGAGGCGCAAACGACGAACGGATACGCTGTCTCGACATTTGTCGCTGGCGATTCATCGGGCCAGGCAGACGTGACGGCCACGTCCGGTGGGATCGGATCGGGGACGGGCACGGGCAATGGAGCTGGGAACGGGAATGGAACTACGACAGGCAGCAACACCGTTCGAATTACCGTCGGTGCGGCGGCAGTTGAAACCGTTCTGCTCGCAGCGAATCCAGGTTCAGTGCCTCCCGACGGTGGAACGGTAGATTTGCTCGCAACGGTTGTTTCCGCCGCCGGCCGCAGCCTGTCTGGAATTCTCGTGACCTTTGCCTCGACAGAGGGCCAACTGGGCAGTCCCACCGCGGTCACTGATGCGAACGGTCAGGCTCGCACCACGTTGACGACGACTCGTACTGCCTCTGTCACCGCTTCGGCGGGGGCGAAGACCAGTGCGGCCCTGACCGTCACTCGTCGCGATCCTGCAGGCGTCGCTACGGCCACGGTAGCGGCGACGCCGGTACCCGCCGTGCCTGGTTCTGGCGGACAAACAGTGAACTTCACGGTAACAGTTACGGTGAATCCCGCGGATGCATCGATTCAGGCAACCAAGTTCGACTGGAATTTCGGCGACGGCTCGTCGGCGACAACGAATGGCCCGACCACCTCTCACGTCTACACAGCGGATGAAATGACGGCCAAGACGGTGACGGTAACGATCACGCTCACGAACGGCCAGACCCTGGTTGCATCGGCGCAGTTCCTTCTCGAGGATTTCTGATGAGGAGTGCACACTCGCGGCGATCGGAACGCGGCTATGCGATGGCTGCGCTGCTGGTCGCCATGAGTGTGATGGCAATCGTGCTGAGCACCGCGATGCCGGTGTATCAGACCGTCGCTCGTCGCGAGCGAGAGGCCGAACTGGTCTTCAGAGGCGAGCAGTACGCGCGCGCGATCGCCATGTTCCAGCGCAAGTACGGAAACGCGTTGCCGCCTGATGTCGATGTTCTGATCGACCAGCGATTCCTTCGAAAGAAGTACAAGGACCCGATCACAGGCGGCGACTTTCAGTTCCTCGGGCCGGCCAGCCCTGAACTCGCTGAAGCGCAGAGCACGACGCCGCAACAGGCACAGGACGCGCTGCGGGGTCGCGGTGCGGGTGCCCGCGGCGGTTCGTCGCCGTTCGGGCGCTCGCAGACGAGTGGGGCAGGTTCGCAGGAGACGGGGCGCGGCACGGAGTCAGGCCGTGGCTTCACGCCGATCAGCAGGGGCAGCACCTTCATGCCTGCTGGTGGTCGCGGAGCTCAGACGGCCGCCGGACAAGGCGCCAGTGCTCAAGGCGGTGCCGCTGGTGGAATTCTCGCTGTCGCGAGCAAGAGCACACAGGCGTCGATGCGGCTGTACAACGGCAAGGACAAGTACAACCAGTGGGTCTTCATGGCCACGCAATCCAGTCTCGCGGCAGGAGCTCCACCTGGATCTGGGGGGCAGGCCCCGGGTGGTCGAGGAGGACGAGCAGGAGGTCGCGGGGGAACAGGTCCCGGTCGCTCCGGGACCGGTGCGCCACCTCCAGGCAGCCCACGCGGCCGCGGTGGTTTCTCGCCGATGGGTACAGGCCGCTGAACCTGGACTAGTTCTTTCCCAGGTCTTCCATCACGGCGTCGTGGAGCGCGGGACGCACCTTCTTGATCGCCTCGTTATCAGGTGTCGGGTGCACGCGATTGGTCAGGAGCACAACATAGATCGCTGAATCAGGATCGATCCAAAGCGATGTTCCCGTAAACCCGACGTGCCCGAAGGCGAGCGGCGAGAGCCGCGTGCCGCACGACGACGTGGGCAGCATCGTGTCCCAGCCGAGTGCGCGTGAGCTTCCTGGCACATCGGCGCGTCGCGTGATGAAGGTGCGCAGCGTCTGCTCCTGAAAGACACCTTGCCTGCCCTCGAGAATCTGGAGCAGATGACGCGCACAGTCGCCGACTGACGGCGCCGTTCCGAAGAGGCCGGCATGACCTGCAGCGCCGCCGAGCGCCCAGGCATTGTCGTCGTCAACTTCTCCAATGAGCAGTCGCCCGCGCCACGCGTCGCGCCTCGTGGGTGCCATTCTCATCCGCCACGACTTCGGTGGATGGAATTGCAGGTCCTGAATTCCACCCATCTGCTGCATCAAGGTATCGAATTGGACGGGCAGGGGAGCGATGTCCTCGAGGATGAATCCCAGGAGCATGAATCCAAGATCACTGTAGACCGACTTCGAGCGAGGCTCGTAGTCCGGGGATGTGCTGCAGATCGCCTGCTCGAATGCGATTCGACCGGCGTGTTCGCGATAGAAAGGCACGTGCGCGGGCAAACCACTGCAGTGCGCCAGCAGATCGCGGATTGTCACCGGCGGTCCGGGATGACGGTCGCGCCAGAATGGCAGGTGCATCGACACGGAGTCGTCGAGCCCGAGGCCGCCCCGTTCGACGATTCGCATCACGAGTGGCGTGGTGGCGAGAACCTTCGTCAGCGAGGCCAGGTCGAAGTAAGTGTCTTCTCGCGTCGGAGGTGCCGGCGGCTCGAAGGAGAGCTGTCCGAAAGCCTGGCGCCACAGTGGCTGGTGGGCGGTTCCGACTTCGACGACGGCGGCAGGAAAGGCCCTGTCAGCGACAGCGCGCTCGAGCAACTGACGCGCTGCGATGAATGTCGGCGCCACGGCGCCTAACGTGGGCCACCGGCGCCTGTGGTCTGGACAGTCGGCAGGCGATCAGGTTCGGAAGCAAACGCACCGTCCGGAGACAGAAGGACGGTACCGGTGGTTCGGCTTCGATACCCGATCCGGTCAGCCATGCCTCGTTCGAGCCACAAACGCCAGGCCTGAAAATGATCACGAAGCGACGCGTCGGCATCCGCACGGGCCGCGACGCCAACAGAGATAGCCGGACTGATCGTCTTGAGTGCACTGCGCAATTGTCCCAGCAGGTCAGTCAGTGCCGATTGCCTGAACTGCCGCCACTCGTCGGGGAACTCTTCCGGGTACGCGAATGGATCGATCGCTTCGATGTCGTCGAGACGAGCCCGCTCAGCACGCGAGAGCATCGAACGCATTCGCGCGCGGAACAGATCCATTGCCCGGCGGCTGTAGTCGAAGTCATCGCCGGGGAACTCGAGGGTTTCCAGATACACACCGTCGACGGCATATCGTCCGACGGCGCTCAACACCGACTTGACGAGATAGGCCGTGGCTGCCGGATCGAGCGGTGATACGTAGAGACCGTCCACTCGCTCCGCATTGGCGCGTGTCCAACGCGAGATCTGTCCGAGATACGCAGGGCTTCGCGGGTCGGTCTCGAGCAGCGCCGGAGCGAGCTGGCGAGGAACCATCAGCCATTCGGGATGCTGGTAGATCACGTGATCGCGCGACGCTGGGAGCTCGCCGACGGCAGTGGCAAGGTTGACTGGAATGGATACATGCGTACCGAGGCCGCGCTCACGTGCGCGACGCACCAGCTCGGTACTGCCGTCAAAGGCGCTCGAATCGCTGCCAGTGCCGACGAGCGGCGCAACGATACCGTCGAACCCCGACGACACTGCCGACGCGATCGTCCGGTCGATGCTCGTTGCGGATACCAACGCAGACAGCGGTATCCACAGCGCGCGCACAGGCGCAACACCGGCTGCGGAACCGGCGATGTGCACCGTGGCGATCATCAACACGACCGAAGCGATTCGAAGCGGAAGGCCCGCGCGCCAAAGCGGGCGGCAGGATCGGCTCTTGCCGTTCGCCATCAAACGTGCCGAATGTACCATACTTGACGCGTTCACGATGCATGTCCTCGGTATCGACGCTGGTGGCACGAAGACGGTGTGTCTGCTGGCTGATGACGGTGGCCGCGTGCTGGCGGAGTCGCACGGGGGCGGAGCCAATCTTCAGGTCTCTGGTGAGCTGGAGGTCGAGAAGGTGTTACATCGCGTGATGGAGGACACACTCGGCTCGCGCGACATTCGACCCGATGCGATCTGCCTGGGAATTGCGGGCGTTGATCGCCCGAGCGATGCCCGCGCCGTCGAAGGCATCATGCGACGGATTGGTTTCAAGACACGCGCTGTTGTCGTGAACGATGCGCTGGTCGCGCTGGTGGCGGGAGCAGGCGAGCAGGCAGGCGTGGTCATCGTCGCAGGAACAGGGTCGATCGCGTACGGCGTCGATACGGTCCGACGCGCCGCCCGCGCGGGGGGGTGGGGATATCTGCTCGGCGACGAAGGCGGGGGCTTCTGGATTGGGCGAGCGGCTCTTGCATCGGTTGTCCGTGCGTTCGATGGCCGCGGGCCCGCAACGCGCCTGACGGACCTGGTGTTGGCCGAGATGCAACTGGCCACCCCATCGGAGTTGATTCACGCGATCTACGATCGCGGACTGCAGCGACCGCTGGTGGCCGGGCTCGCAGACGTTGTTCAGCGGGCAATGCTGGAGGGAGATGCCGTTGCATCGCATATCCTCGCGCGGGCGGGAGAGGAACTTGTGGCTGCGGCATCGTCGGTGGTGACCAGGCTCGGCATGCGCGGAGACGTGTTTCCAACGATTCTTGCCGGTGGAATTTTTCGGGCGATTCCGGCGCTCGCCACTGATGTTTGCGAACGGATGGCTGAAGTTGCGCCGCGAAGCGAGGTGCGACCGCTCGAGGTCGAACCTGCGCGCGGCGCAGTGACGCTCGCGCTGGCGGCTGCGCGCGGCACCTTATCTCTGCCGGTCTATCGCTAGGGACTTTGGACGTCACGATCTTCGAGAACGCAGGTGAGGCGGGTCGTGCGCTCGCGCGTCGAGTTGCTGATGCGCTTCGACGTACCCCGGACCTCGTGATTGGACTGCCGGCAGGCCGGACGCCGGTTGATGCGTACACGGAATTGCGTCGCTTTTACTCCGAGGGCGAGATCGACTTCTCTCGCGCAACGGCGTTTCTGCTCGATGAGTTCGTGGGTCTGGAAGGTTCTCAGGCCGGAAGCTTCCGTCGATTCGTCACCGACCATCTGCTTTCAGGTATCAATCTCGATCCGCAACGAATCCACAGCCTCAACGGACTGACGTCCGATCCGGACGTCGAGTGCGAACGCTACGAAGAAACCATCGCCAGCTCCGGAGGATTTAGTCTCTTGCTGCTGGGAATCGGCGTGAACGGACACGTTGGGTTCAATGAACCTGGCGCTGCGCTACGGTCGCGCACGCATCGCGTCACTCTTCTAGAGTCAACACGGGCCGACAACAGCGGTCCGTTCGGAGGGGTGGCTGCTCGAGTGCCGAAAGAGGCACTGTCGATCGGCATGGGGACCATCCTGCGCGCCGAAACGATCGTGCTGATCGCCAGTGGAGAGAAGAAGGCCCAGGCTGTTCAGGCGATGTTGCGAGGCCCGGTGACGACAGCGCTACCGGCGTCGTTTCTGCAATTGCATCGACGAGTGGAGGTCTATCTCGATCGTGCGGCCGCGGCAGCGCTATGACCGCGGGCGCCTGCGAGTTGTCGTTTCGGCGGGCTTGACCGTGCTGAATTCGTTCGCGACGGCCGCGGCTTCGGCATGACCCTGCAGGAGTCCCCTGAGGCGTGGCTCGATGTCCTCTCCGAGGGCTTCACGCATCGAATCGTGCGCTTTCCGCAGGCGCGACAGCGCCTTGGTGTACGGCAACCCGGTCTTTTGCATGACGATGGCCGCCTTGACATTCCAATGCGCCACCTTCAACAAGCGATCGGCGTCGTCGTACTCGAGACCTGTCACGATGTTCACGATGCGACGGGCGCGGTCCTTGAGTTTCTCAGACCCCGTCTGGACGTCGACCATCAGATTGCCGTAGGTCTTGCCGGTGCGGATCATCGCGCCGGTCGTGAGCATGTTGAGTACGAGCTTGGTTGCGGTCCCTGCCTTGAGACGGGTTGAACCAGCAATGACCTCGGCGCCGACGCCGGGTGCAATCGTCAGGTCCACGAACGTCTGCAATTCGGTCCCGGGATCGCACGTCACGAAGATGATGCGTGCACCAACCTTGCGCGCGATTGTCAGCGCGCCGCGGACGAACTGCGTCATTCCACTCGCGGACACGCCGATGACGATGTCCTTCTTCGAGGGACGCAGGCGCGAGACGGCACGGGCACCTTCCTCGTAATGATCTTCGACGCCTTCCTTGGCGGCGAAGATGGCATCACGCCCGCCGGCCATGACGGCCTGAATGCTGTCGGATTCGGTGCCAAACGTGGGGGGCATCTCCGCCGACTCGAGGATTCCCAATCGGCCGCTGGTGCCGGCGCCGACGAAAATGATCCGGCCGCCTTTACGGAGCGCGGCCGCGATCATCTCGACGCCGACGGCGATCCGTTCGCGTTCACGGCGAACGGCTTCGAGCATCTTGCGATCTTCGTTGAGCATCAGGTCAACGATGTCGTCGGCGGCCAACTTATCGATGCCGAGGCTGAAGGCGTTGATGGCCTCGGTGGGCAGCGACTGCCACTTTGAACGCACGGGCATACGACTACAATTCTATCCGGAGAGGGTCGTCTGGAGGCCCTGCTGCAGGACGCATGTGACAAGCAGTGTGCCGGCGTTGGATGCGTATCTCACGCACCTCACTGTCGAGCGCCGCCTGGCGGCGAACTCGATCGAGAGCTACGCGCGCGACCTGAACGGGCTGGCGGAGTTCGCTGCCGGCCGCGGGCGGAGTGTCGACGCACTGACTCTGCACGATCTCGAGGCACTCGTGCGCGAGCTGATGTCACAAGGCCGTTCTCCGCGATCAGTGGCGCGGGCAGTGGCGTGCTATCGAGGATTCTATCGGTTCCTCCTGATTGACGGGCGCCTGCGTACGAATCCCAGCGAAGACCTCCATCCACCACGTGCGTGGAAAGTCCTCCCGCGATTTCTTTCGGTCGAAGACGTCGATCGTTTGATCGCGCAGCCCGACGTCTCGACGCCACGCGGCTTGCGCGACCGCGCACTGATCGAGTTGCTCTATGCGACCGGCATGCGCGTCTCCGAGTTGGTCACGTTGCGTCCGGCCGATGTCAACCTCGAGGCGTCATATCTGACATGTACAGGTAAGGGAGACAAGCAGCGGATCGTTCCAATCGGCGACGAGGCGGCAACGTGGGTAAAGCGTTACCTGCAGGAATCGCGTGCCGTGCTGCTCGGCCGGCGGCGCAGCACGCGTCTGTTCGTCAACGCGAGGGGTGGGGGAGTCGGGCTCACGCGCGTTGGCTTCTGGAAGATCCTTAAGGGGTACGCGCGTCAGGCTACCATCACGACCACCCTCAGTCCCCACATGCTTCGCCACTCGTTTGCGACGCATCTGCTGGAGAGGGGAGCGGACCTGCGCGCCATCCAGATGATGCTAGGTCACGCTGATCTTTCGACCACGCAGATCTATACCCACGTCCTCGAACACCGGATGCGCAGTATCTACGACGAGTTTCACCCGCGGGCATGAGAACACGCTGGCTCGCGGTCGCGATTGCCGTGACGGTTGGGGTGCTGTGGTATCTGCTGCCTCCATCGCCCGTCGTTCTCACGCCGAATCCGGATTTCGATCGTCCGATTCGTGGGGCAATTCATATCCACACACGTCGCTCTGATGGGACCGGCACGGTCGATGAGATTGCCGCCGCAGCCAGACGAGCGGGCCTGCAGTTCGTGATCTTCACCGACCATGGGGACGGGACTCGTGGATTCGATACGCCTGTGTACCAGCACGGCGTGCTGTGCATTGATGCGCTCGAGATAAGCACGAACAGCGGTCATGTTGTCGCGTTGGGATTGCCACAAACCCCGTATCCCCTTGGTGGGGAAGCCGCCGATGTGATCGAGGACGTGCGTCGACTGGGGGGAATCTCAATTGCGGCACACCCTGATTCGTCACACCCGGCGCTGCGGTGGTCCGCCTGGAAAACGTCTTTCGATGGCCTGGAGTGGCTCAATGCCGACAGCCAGTGGCGAGATGAGAGTTGGCACGTGCTCGGACGCACGCTGCTGACATATCCGTTTCGTCGCGCGCCGGTGCTGGCGAGGCTTCTCGATCGACCTGACCAATTACTGATGCAATGGGACGCCATGCTCAGGGAGCGGCGGGTGGTGGCCGTTGCCGCCGCAGACGCTCACGCACGTCTCGGTCCCGGAGAGGATCCGTATCGCCGCAGTTTGTCGGTGCACGTGCCGTCCTACGAACAGGTGTTTCGCACGATGTCGGTCTCGATTCCTGATCGGAAGTTGGGCGGCGAGGCGTCTGACGACGCACAAGTCGTGCTCGAAGCGATCCGCGGCGGTCACGTCTATTCGTCAATCGACGCGCTGGCCATGCCGGCATTGCTGTCCTTCACGGGAAGCAGCGGAAGCCACACTGCTGGGATGGGGGATCGACTGAAGCCAAACGGTGCCGTCGTGCTCCGTGCACGGACGAACGCACCAGAGGGCGCGACGATCACGCTCCTGTCAGATGGAAAGATTGTCGCCAGCGACGGGCCATCTGCCCTGGAGTACGAGGCCCCGGCGGGCCCTGGTACGTATCGCCTTGAGGTCAATGTTCCTCGTGCGCCGGGATTGCCACCCGTCCCATGGATTGTTTCGAATCCGATCTACGTCGGCACTCATTCCTCGGTCGATACGTCGAGTAAGCCGGCTGCGATTGCGGAGACGGCCGCGGTATACAGCGACGGTCCAGCGACCGACTGGCGCATCGAGAAAAGCGTTCGCTCCGAAGGCAGCATCAGTGTCGTACGCAGCGTCGAGGGCACTCAGCTTCTCCTGCGCTACGGGCTTGGTGGGACGCTGTCGGAGTCGCCGTATGTTGCCGCGGTTGTGGCATCCGGGCCGTCTCTTGTCCGGTTCAGCGGCTTGATGCTTACTGCCAACGCGATGAGCCCGATGCGTCTTCGTCTGCAATTGCGGGCGCTCGGTGAAGGGGACCGTCGATGGGGGAGGTCTGTTTATCTCGATGAGACGAGACGGAGTATCTCTATCGACTTCGACGAGATGCTACCGCTCGGTACCGCCACCGGATCGCCAGTGCTCGCTGAGATTCGTGACTTGCTCTTCGTGATCGATACCGTCAACACGAAGCAGGGAGCGAGCGGGCAGGTCTGGTTGGACGATGTGCGGTACTTTCGTTAGAAGGTCGGCGGCTCACGTCCTGACCGTGAGCAGCAAGTAGGCGGCACCAGCGCCAAACAAGAGATTCGGCGCCCACGCCGCGAGCATTGGCGCCAGTAGTCCACCGGAACCCATGGCCGCGAAGAAAAGAATCGCCGTCCAGTAGGCGAGGGCGATCCCGATGCCGACGCCGATGCCGGCCATGGCGCCGCTGCGCCCGATCGTGACGGCAAAGGGAACGGCGATGAGCGTCATGACCAGTGTCACGAATGGAAACGACACCTTGCGGTACAGCGCGACGCGCTGCCGCACGACGTCGAACCCGCTCTGCGCCAGTTGCTCGGTGTAGTCGCGCAGTTGCGTGAAGCTCATGAACTGCGGGTCCGGGGGCTCGGTGGAGAAATACTCGGGCGCCTCGAGCGGCCTGGTCAGGGTGGCGAACTCGTTGAACGGTCCCGATTCACCCCGCGCATCGAAGGCGCGAGTCCACCCACGCTCGGCCCTCCAGGTGTCGCCCTCGTGGTGTGCCTGCTCGGCGAACGTGCGCTGAGTGATCGAGCGCATGGCCCCATCGAACTGGTAGATCCACAATCCGTCGAAGCGACGTTGCCGCGGGTCGAAGTAATTGTAGTGATAGATCGAGCCGTCCTGGCCCACGACCCAGCGGCGAAGCAGCACGTCAAACGTCTCCGGCGACCCACCTGTCAAGACGTGGCGAGTTGCCTGGGCCCTGCGATTAGCGGGCCCCAGAACGGTTTGCTCGAGCGTGAAGAGAAACGCGCCGGCTGCTACGGCACCGGCCACCATCGGCGCGGCAATGCGGTACAGGCTGATGCCGCACGCCTTCATCACGACGAGTTCACTGCTCTTGGTGAGGATGGCGACCGTGACCAGGGCTGCGAGCAGCACCGAGAGCGGCACGATGTAGTAGAGATACTGTGGCGTTGTGTAGACGAAGAATGTGCCGAGCATCCTCCAGGTGCCGGTGCCCTTGAAGACGTTCTCCGACAACTCGATGAAGGCCGAAACGTAGAAGATTCCGCCGAGGGCGAGCGCTGACAGACCGAGCAGGCGCAGGTAGGTCAGCGCGACATATCGGTCGAGGATGCCAAAGGGCAGTGCGCCGTGTCCGAAGGCCTGAGTCCGTTGCGCGATGCGACGCCGGATCGTCTCTGGAATTGGAATCGGGATCGGTCGATCGGCGACGCGGTCGCGCCAGCGAAACAGCGCGATGCCCACACTCCCCAGCACCAGATTCGGCAGCCAGGCCGCAATCGGTGACGGGATCTGTTGTCCCTTCACGAGAGACTGCCCAAACCACAGGAGCAGGTAATACGCGAAGATGACGCCAACGCCGATCACGAAGCTGGCGAGCTTCGCATCACGGCGATTGGTCGCTCCCAGCGCCAGTCCGATCAGGCCAAATACGAGGCACGCTGCCGGGATCGAGAAGCGCTTGTGGAATTCGAAGACCTCGGTGTGGGGCGAGACGCCGGCCTCGCGCATGTCAGCGATCCGGGCTCGAAGCTCCGGAACGGACATCTCGCGAAGCCCCTTGGCGATGCCACCCGCCGGGAACATGCCGGCCGGGTTGAGATTGAGCACCATGTGCTCGCCACGGACCACCCGGTATTGACCGGTTGGATCGGTCTCGTGCCTCGTCCAGTCCTCGAGGACCATTTCAACGGTCTTGGCTTCCCGGTTGACGACTGCCCGGCCATGTCGCGCAATGTAGACGGATGACCCTTCACCGCCGCGGTTGTCAGCAATGAACACGCTGTTCCAGCCACCCGTTGGCGGCAGTTCGCGGGCGTAAATGACGACGTTCGGGAAGCCGTCGAAGAAGACCCTGGGCTTGACCTCGTTTTCGGCGCTGGCAGCAACGATGTTGAACGTGATCTCCCGGAAGGTCTGATTCCCGACCGGAATCAGGACCATATAGACGTAGGCCGTGGCCAGGCAGCTCGTGACCGCGACGAGGGCGACCGGACGGAACAATCGGTAAAGGCTTACCCCGCACGCCTGCAGCGCGACGAACTCGCGGTCGGCGGACAGCCGTCCAAACGCGACCAGGAGGGCCAGCAGCACGGACATCGGGATGGTGAGCGCCAGGGAGAACGGAAGCAGAGCCAGAACCAGTCGTCCGACGACCCAGAGAGATACGCCTTTCGAGACGTACTCCTCGGCGTACTTCATCAGTTCCGGGACGATGAGCAGAAACGTGAAGACGGTCAGGCCGAGGCTGAACGGCCAGGCCAGTTGCCGGAGGATGTAGCGGTCAATCGTTCGCATCAGCGGTCGTGCAATCCCAAAAAGGTCTATCGGCTCGATTATAGAGTGGGCCCTTGAATCCGTGCGTTTTCTGTGGGATTCCGGCGACGTCGCATAACATACGTTATGTTAACTAATCAGGATGATGAGCGTTTGGGAAGGCCCTCTCTTTTGTCAGGCATGCTCTCCTGGCCACTCGCGTTCTGTTTGTTAACGGTTTTTGCGGATTAACGTGCGTCCTCAGTCCACTCGCCCTTGGGTGCGCTGTGGATTACGGCACGAAGCGCCAGGGACTGACCGCTACACCGAATTGCAACTACTTCCGAGGTCGTGGCCTCAGTGGCGCGGTCTTGTGCAGCCTGGTTACCAAGCGTCCGGCGTGTCGGCTCGAGCAATTCGCTCCAGCCCGTTGCGAGTGTCGCGTTCGAGCCGTCTCGCTAATGGCGGCGAGCTGCCTTCAGTTCGCGAATGATGTTCTCGAGCGCTTCGATAATCTCGTTCGGCTCGACCTTGCTCTTTTTGAAGCTGAGTCGAAGATCGAACGCCTTGGTGGGTGGACGGAACGCAAAGACGTACGCCTTGGGGCGCCCCGGTTTGCCTTTGGCGGTTTCGTGACGCGCCTGCTGGCGCGTTACGGAACCCTGGCCAGCCAGCTTTTCGACGAGGGCAATCATTTTCTGCGGGTTGGCCTGTCTAACTATCTGAAGAAGCGTGGACTTGGCGTTAATGTCGGCCAGCCGACAAAGATTCCGAACCTCCTCCGGCATCGCCGTCAAGGAGAGTGATTCGGTGATCGACGTGCGCGACTTCCCCAGCTTTCTCGCCAGGTCCTCGTGCGTATGGCCGCATCGATCCGCCAGCTGTTGAAGCGCCTCGGCTTCTTCAAAGGCAGTCAGGTCCTTGCGCTGCAGGTTTTCGACTAAGGCCAGTTCCATCACTTCCGCATCGTCCCCTTCGCGGATGACGACTGGGACTTCGCGCAGGCCGACCTGTACTGCGGCGTGATAGCGGCGCTCGCCGGCGATGATCTGGTAGCGGTTTCCCCGCTGTCTGACGACGAGCGGTTCGATGATCCCTTTTTCCGCAACCGACGCCATGAGCTCGGACAGGTCGCCCATGACCTGGCGTGGTTGGTCCGGGTTGGGATCGAGCAGGTCGATGGCTACCATGCGCCCGACGGGTTCTCCCGCCGACGCCGCGAGAGCCTCGACGTAATGCTCGTCATGGCGCATTCTCAGCGTATCAGGCAGTCCTCGTTTCGGCACGCTCGATGACCTCCTCGCAGAGACTGTAGTAATCCGTGGCGCCAGTCGACTCAGGCGCGAACGTGAAAATCGATTCCTTGTAGGCCGGGCTTTCCTCCAGCCGCACGCTCTTGCTGATGACGGTCCGGAAGACCTTGCCTCCGAAGACCTTTTGAATCTGCTCGCGGATGTCCCGCGCCAGCGCCGTCCGTCGGTCGTGCATCGTGATCACGACGCCAAGGATACGAAGGCCGGGGTTGGGACGCTGCCTCACCTTCTCGATCGTTTCGAGCAGGTCGTCGGTGCCCTCGAGGGCAAAGTACGACGACTGAATCGGAATGAGCAAATGCGTCGCCGCCACCAGGGCGTTGACGGTCAGCAGCCCGAGCGCCGGCGGACAGTCGATGACAATGTGCGGATACTCGCTTCCGAGCTTGTCGATCTGGTCCTTCAATCGGAAGTGCGCATCGAGCTCCCCGACCAGTCGCGCCTCGAGCTTGGCGAGGGCAATCCGGGCCGGCGCCACGAACAAGTTCTGGAGTGTCGTGGCCGGCTGGATGATCTGGACAAGCTCGCAGGTCGGATCCGCGATCGCGTCGTACATGCTGCGTCCGATGGCGCCATGGTCCAGGAACGAGATGCTGCTGTTGGCCTGCGGGTCAAGGTCGATCAGCAGGGTCTTGCGTCCGCGCATGGCGAGCGCTGCGGCCAGGTTGACTGCGGTCGTGGTCTTTCCGACTCCACCCTTCTGATTGGCGATAGCAACAATCATCGAGGTGAGGCCCCGGAGCGGCGATCACCTGGGGCGCTCGTGGCAGAGTTCCACGCGGCGGGCGGAAGTGTCGCGTGTGACAGAGATTGGGACACAGAGCGCAGTTCCGGGAAGAGGTGCGCTCATTGTAGGGACCACCTGCACTCGTGTCAACCGACGAGCACGTCGGCCGGCCGACATTTACATCTTGTACTTCCCAAGTTCCTCTGGATCAAGGCTTTCGAGCCATTTCTGCAGTCGCTCGTTATCGGCAGGCTCGGTGGTGAAATCGGCCGTCCTGGCGTTCTCGATGACGGACTCCTCTACCAGGATGGGCGAACGTGTCCGCAGAGCCAGAGCGATCGCGTCGCTCGGGCGGGCGTCCACGGCGACGCGCTCACCCCGCACCGTCAGGTGGATGATCGCGAAGTAGGTGTTGTCGCGCAGGTCACTGACGACGACGCGATCGACCCGGCCGTCGAGGTCGGTGATGATGTTGCGGAGCAGGTCGTGCGTCATCGGACGAGGGGTGGAGACGTTCTCGATCTGCAGCGCGATGGCGTTTGCTTCCGGTACTCCGACCCAGATTGGGAGCACCCGCTCCCCCTGCTTGTCCTTCAGGATGACGATCGGCGTTCCGGCCATCGGGTCCACCATCAAGCCCTTGATGCTCATTTCAATCAGCATGACCCTGTCTCCATCCGCTGGGTTGCCCACGAGACCGCTTCGCCCGACAGGCTGTGAGGACCGGACCGGGTGACGCGCACCGTGACCGTTCGACCAACCCAGTCTGTCGCCACGTCGTTGCAGACAGTATCGGACGGCACAGGCAGATTCACCACCGTGTTGCCCGATGTCCGCCCTGAGAGTTCCTGATGGCGTCGGCGGCTGACCGAATCGACCAGGACCTCTACATCGGTTCCGACCGCTTCCTCGTGGAGCCGCGTCTGAATCGAACGCTGTAATCCCTGGAGTGCCACGATGCGGGCGGTCTTCTCCTCCGCGCTCACGTCATCCGGCATGCGCTTCCAGGCAAGGGTGTTCGGCCGAGGCGAGTACTTGAAAGAGAACATGCTGTGGTATTGCGCCGTGCCGGTCAGCGAGAGCGTATCCTCGAAGTCCGCCGTCGTCTCCCCCGGGAATCCCACAATCATGTCCGTCGAGAGGGTCACCCCAGGGATGGTTTCCCGAATCTGCTGCACCAGGTCGAGGTACTCCTCGCGTGTATGGCGGCGGCGCATCGCGCGGAGCACGCGGGTCGAGCCGGACTGCACCGGCAAGTGGAGGTGTTTGCAAACCCGCGGAAGGTCCCTCACGGCCTCGATGAGGCGGGTACCCGTATGACGCGGGTGGGGGCTCGCGAAGCGAATGCGCTCGACGCCCGGAATCGCATCGACGTCGGCCAGCAGTTGCGCGAAGTCGCATGACGCGTCGTCGGGCGCCGAGTAGTGGTTCACGATCTGCCCGAGTAACTGGATCTCCCGCCGGCCACTGGAGACGGCGTCTCGAACGTCAGCGAGGATGTCTGCCCTGGCCCGCATGCGCTCGTGGCCGCGTGTATGTGGGACGACGCAGAAGGCGCAGTGGTCGTTGCATCCCTCGATGATCGTCACATAGGCCCTGACGGGGTCCAGCCGTCGCGCCACACCCAAGGGAAAACTCACGTCGTCGAGCGGGTTGATATCAACGACCGGGAATGGCGACTGAACGGCGCCGTCGACCAGAAGCGGCAGCATCTTGAGGCGCTGAGTCCCAAGCACCACGTCAATGACCTTGCCGTTGGTGTTCGACAGCAGGGCGTTGCCTTCCTGCTGGGCAACGCAGCCGGCTACCGCGACGATCGGATTTCGACCTGTCTCCTGCTGCAGGACGCGCAGTTCTCCGAGGCGCGTGTATAGCTTCTCCTCCGCGTGCTCGCGAACGCTGCAGGTGTTGATGACGATGACGTCCGCGTCGACGTCGTCGGTCGTCGGCTCGTAACCCGCCTGGTCGAGAAGGCCCGCCATGCGCTCGGAATCATGGACGTTCATCTGGCAGCCGAACGTCTCGATGAGGTATTTTCTGGCCATTCCTAACGGCTTTCGCTTTCGCCTTTCGCTTTCCGTTTACCTTTCGCGCCGACGTCCAGCATTTCCCTTGCGCTCGCCCGGACGGGATCGGTGATCGAACGTCCTCCGATCATGCGGCTGATTTCCTCAATACGACTTGGCGAATCAAGTCGTTGAACTGAGGTCACTGTACGCCGACCGCGGACCGCCTTCTCAATGTGGTAGTGCGTGGCTGCCCGTGCGGCGATCTGAGGCAGATGGGTGATGCAGAGTACCTGAAATCGATCGCCCAGCTGACCCAGCTTCTCCCCCACCACCTCGGCGACCTCGCCGCCGATTCCTGCATCGACTTCATCGAAGATCAACGTCTTCCCTGCCCCATCAGCAACAGCCATCGTCTTGAGCGCGAGCATCATTCGCGATAGCTCGCCACCGGAGACGATTCGGGCCAGCGGCCTCAGGTCCTCCCCCACATTCGGAGAGACGAAGAACTCCGCCTGATCGATTCCACGCTCGCCCCATGTGTCCTCGCCGCCGTCCTCGGTGAAGCGTACCTCGAACCTGGTTCGCGCCATCGCCAACTGAGCCAGATGTGCCTCGACTTGCGATGCGAACTGCTTCGCAGCAACTCGACGACGTCGCGAGAGATCGCGGGCGACCTCCAGATACCGCCGCCGCGCCTCAGAGAGAAGGCGGTCGAGGTCGTCGGCTGCCTCCTCTGAGCGTGTGAGCATCTCGCGCTCGCGCGCCAGTCTCGCCCCCGTGGCGATCACGTCCTGTAGCGTCGGACCGTATTTCCGCTTGAGACGCTCCAGCAATGCGAGCCGACCCTCGACCTGCTGAAGACGGGCCGGTGACGCATCAATCTCGTCGGCATAGCGACGCAACAAGAAGGCCATATCCTCCAGCTGCGACTTGATGGCATCCCGGCTGTCGAGCTGATCGGCGAACTTTGGCTCAATCGTGGCCAGCTCACTGACCCGCTTCCAGACCTGCGACAGGCCGGAGAGCACGGCGTTGTCGCTCTCATAGAGCGTCGAGTACGACTCTTCACACAGCCGTTGAATTCGTTCGGCGTTCGCGAGCACCTGCCTGGACGTCGCGAGTTCGTCGTCTTCGCCCGCCTTGGGCGAGGCTTTCTCGATCTCGCCGAGCTGAAACGCGATCAGCTCGAGGCGAGCCACCTTCTCGCGGTCGTCCATTCGAGCGCGGTCCCGCTGCTCCTGCAATCGTCGCATCGATGTCCATGCCGACGACACCGCGTCGAGCTGCGACGTGAGGCTTCCGGCTTCATCAACCAGGGGCAAGTGTGACTGCGGGTCAAGCAACGTCTGATGCTCGTGCTGTCCGTGCAGCTCCACCAGGAGATCGGCGAGCTCGCGTAGTGAGCCGGCGGTGGCCAGAGTGCCGTTGATGAACGATCGGCTGCGACCCTGGCTGGTGACTTCGCGGCGGATGACGACGTCGCCGCGGTCTGGATCCTCGAAGAGGGCCTCTATGGTCGCTTGAACCTCACCGGTGCGAACGAGGTCGGCGGAGGCGCGTGCGCCGAGCAGCAGCCCGACCGCTTCGACGAGGATGGACTTCCCCGCTCCGGTTTCGCCGGTAAGAACATTGAAGCCTGGTTCGAGCTCGACCTCAACCGCCTCAATCACAGCGAGGTTGCGGATACGAAGCAGGCGTAGCATGTAGACGGAACTTCCATCGTATCATATGTTTGACAGCCCTTGGGCGGCATGCTAGTCTGCGGTGTCTGGCGCTGTCCCAGCGGCGCATCCCCAACAATGGACCGGAGGCTTCGGTGTACACGTTTGGCTCGTCCCTCCTTGCACTACAGGTGCAGGACGCTGCCCCGCCCGCTGGGAGCGGAGGCATGCTGGACATACTGCTCGAGTCTAGTCCCCTTAATCAGGCTGTTCTCGCGATCCTGATCGTGTTTTCGATCGCCTCGTGGGCGATCATTCTTTTCAAGACGCTTTCTTATCGTGCCGTCGAACGTCAGACCGCGACATTCCTCGATGTTTTTCGGCGAAGCCAGAAGTTTTCGGACGTGCAATCCATCTGTCCATCTCTTCCCGCGAGTCCCCTGGTTGGAGTGTTTCAGGCGGGTTATGCCGAGATCACGGCTCAGTTCCGACTGACCGGTCAATCTTCCGGGAGTCCACCGGCGAGTTCGTCTCGTCCAATTCTGAAGAGCCTCGAGGCCGTGGACCGCGCCCTGATCCGGGCGGCGACGGCCGAGGTGAACAAGCTCGAGCGACGGCTGACGTTCCTAGCGACGACCGCCAGCGTGGCACCGTTCATCGGTCTCTTTGGAACAGTGGTCGGAATTACGTTGTCATTCCAGCAGATCGGTATGACCGGATCGACGAATCTGGCTGTGGTTGGACCTGGTATCAGCGAGGCGCTGATTGCAACGGCAGCGGGGCTATTCGCTGCCATCCCTGCGGTCATCTTCTATAACCACTTCGTCCATCGCGTGAAGGATTTTTCGGCAACGATGGACGATTTTGCGCTCGAGTTCCTGAATATTGCCGAGCGGAATTTCACCTGATGCCCAAGGTCATTGCATCAGCGCCGAATGCGGGAGGTCGTCATCAGCGCGGTCGACGCGTCGGGCCGACTCTCGCCGAGATCAACGTCATTCCCCTTGTCGACGTGATGCTCGTGCTGCTCATCATTTTCATGGTCGCGGCCCCCATGTTGCAGAGGGGCGTCGAGGTGAGCCTGCCCGTCGCGTCACGCGCGCAGGACATTGCCAGCGAACGCATATTCGTCGACGTGCCGTTGTCGTTTGGAAAAGACCGTCGTGTGTTTCTGGGCAAGGAGTCGGTCCCGCTCGACGTGCTGCCAGAGCGAGTGCGGCAAGTGATGCTCAACCGTACGGACAAACAGGTATTTCTGCGTATCGATGGCCGACTCAACGTGCAACATCAACTCGATGTGTTCGATGAGCTGAAGGCTGGCGGCGTGCGTGACGTCGGAATCGTGACGGACGCGCCGAAACAATGAAACAGCCATGACGCAGACAGTGACCGATATCATCGTGGCGCGATCGCGGCCGGCCGAGGGGCTGCAGACGATGGTCGCGTGGTCGACGTTTGGACACGTAGTGCTCGTCGCGATCATGTTGTTGACCGGCACGCGTGTCGTCGAAGACCGCCAGCAGCCGGTGATGACGATCAGTCTCGGTGGAGCGCCCGGACCGCAGACCGGTGGGTTGACGCAGATTGGTGCACGCGCGGTGCAGGCGCCGGCGCCACCCGAGGCGCCGCCGCGCCAGGCCATCACACCGCCTGCCCCGACACCGCCCAAGATGACGTTGCCGGATCCGCAGGCGAAGCCGCGCCCGCAACCGAGGCCGCAGGCGGCTCCGCCGGAGGCAAGCGCGAGGCGCGAAAACACGGGTCCGAAACCGACCGACGGCAACGCACGTGCCGAGACCCCGGTCGAGCGCGGTCAGGGGTTTGGGTTGAGCAGCGCCGGAGGCGCCGGCGGTCCCGTGCAGGTTGATGCGGTCAACTTCTGCTGCCCTGATTACCTGGCGCAACTCGTGACCGTCATTCAGCGCACATGGGACAACAATCAGGGCGTCGTTGGCTCGACCACCGTGCGGTTCACGATTGCGCGCGATGGATCGATTCTCACTCCGCAGGTCGAGATACCCAGCGGCTTCATCGCACTCGACAGCTCCGCGTTGCGCGCGGTGCAGATCACTCGGGCCCCCCCATTGCCGGCAGCTTTTCCGAATCCTACACTCACAATACACATGCGATTCGATTATCAACGGTGATCATGGACAACAATCAACGAGGTATACGGCGACTCAGAAGTTGGCAACCGGGCGCGCTCGGCAGCGTTTTAGCGTTGGCTGCAGTAGCGGTCGTCGTGGCGGAGCCACGTCAGCAGGCACCGGCGAACACACCACCGCCGTCACAACAGGCGCAGCAGCCGTCCGAGGTGGCTCTCGTCATCACCGGGGAGCCGGGTACGCCACCCCGTTATGCAGTACCTGATTTCGTCGCACTCTCACCCGAGGCCGCAGAAGTGGCCAGGACGATCGGTCAGGTGTTGTGGGACGACCTCAACTTCGAGCGTGAGTTCTACATGATCCCACGCGACACCTATGGCACGATTGCTGCCGCAAGACGGCCTGAGGACGTTCCTTTCAATTCGTGGCGTGAGCTTGGTGCCGACGGAGTCGTCTTCGGAACGGTGCAGCAATCGGGTGGGAAGACGACTGTGCAGGTGCGCTTGATGAACGTACGGTCGCGTCAGACGGTCTTTGCCAAGGAGTACTTCAACGCGACCAATCCACGCGCCTACGCGCACACGATTGCCGACGAGATTCATCAGCAACAGCGTCAATTGCGAGGGGTCGCCCGAACGAAGATCGCGTTCGTGTCCGATCGCAACCGCGACAGCCTGGCCAACACGGTCGAGAAGCGCGAGGTCAAAGAGGTATACATTACGGACTACGACGGCGAGAACCAGCGGCGCATCACCGTGAGCCGGCAGTTGAATCTCACGCCCTCGTGGTCTCCCGACGCACGCGCGATCGCCTACACGTCGTACCGCCCTCTTCCCGACGTTGTCGTCTCGTTCATCTATCAGGGGTTGCTGCAGAATCCGACGAAGGGACAGGGCACCAACTACGTGCCGGTCTATTCACCTGACGGCTCGCGCATCGCGTTCATGTCAGGTCGCGATGGCAATCCGGAAATCTACGTCATGAACGCGGATGGCTCGAATCAGCGCCGGCTGACGAATCATCCTGCCGGCGATGGCACGCCAACGTGGTCACCCAACAGCCAGCAGATCGCGTTCGTGTCGGATCGCACAGGCACTCCACAGATCTACATCATGGGTCTCGATGGGGCGAACGTGCGCCGCATCACCATGAACGAGTCATGGGCCGATCAGCCGACCTGGTCGTCGGCCTTCAACGAGATCGCGTATGCAGGGCGGACCGGCTCGGGGTACGACATCAAGATTTTCGACATCGCGTCTGGCGAGGCACGGCAGATTACGTTCTCAGAAGGTTCTAACGAGCGCCCGGCGTACTCCCCCAACGGGAGACACCTTGCGTTCACGTCGACACGCAGTGGCGGCACCCAGGTGTTCACGGTCGGGCGCGACGGCAAGAGCCTGCGACAAATCACTCGAACGGGGAATAATCAGATGCCGGCGTGGTCCAACTGAGGAAGAGGGGTAAGTTGGTGAGGAGAGTCATGAGCAGAACAAGTCAGATCAGCGTTGGCATCATGTTGATGGCAGCGTTATTGGCAACCAGTTGCGGCCGTCGTAAACCGGCCGTTCCGCAGCCGACACCTCGATCGACGACGGCGCCGCCGGCAGTGCCAGCGGAACCTCCGGCACCCCCGACACGCGTTGATGATGCGTTGCCGGTGCCGCCACAGCCGCTGGCGGAAGATGCTGTCTCCAATCGATCGCTCGATGACTTGAACCGCGATTCACCGCTCAAGCCAGTCTTCTTCGGGCTGGATAGCGCCGATCTCGATGATGCGGGCCGGTCCGTGGCGACGGCCAACGCCGAGGTGCTCAAGAAGTACCCGACCTGGGTGATCACAATCGAGGGACACTGCGATGAACGGGGCACGGCCGAATACAATCTCGCTCTCGGGGAGCGCCGATCGACAGCGGTCAAGACCTACCTCACGTCGCTCGGCATCTCGCCCGACCGAATCCGGACGGTGAGTTACGGCAAAGAGTTTCCGTTCAACCCTGGCCACACCGAGGATGCATGGGCGCAGAACCGGCGCGGTCATTTCGTGATCACGTCTCGCTGAGGAACGAGGATGCGCAAGATCAACACAACTGCCGCCGTGTGGTCGGTGCTGTTTTTCATGATGGCGGCGCCAGCTGCGGCACAGAACCGTGAGCATCTCCAGCTGGCGGCTGAACTGAGAATGCTGCAGGAGCAGAATCAGCAACTCAGCCTCGCGCTCTCGCAGCTGGCGGATACTCTCAAGGCCGTCAATGCGAGACTGGATGCCACCGAGGAGTTCCAGCGGCGTCGTTTTGCCGATCAGGAAGTCCTCGTCAAGAATCTGGGATCGGATCTCGGGACCATTCGCGAACGCACGCAGGACACGGATACGCGACTGCGAACGTTGAAGGACGAAATCGATGCGCTGCGGCAGACGTTACTGTCACTGCCCTCGCTCCTCGCTCAATCGCAGATGCCCGCGCCACTGACAGATCCGAATAATCCGAACGCCGCGCTAACCCCTGCGCCCGGCGTATCGGCTGCTACTCCGCCGCCGACGCCGACGCTGACGCTCCCGCCAGAGGCCGGGCTCTCACCCAATCGCCTGTTCGACACCGCGTTCAGTGACTACAGCTCGGCTCAGTACGCCTCCGCGATCACGGGATTCCAGCAATTGGTCAAGACGTACCCAACGGCCGAACGTGCCGATGACGCGCAGTTCTTCATCGGCGAGTCGCTGACCTTTATGAAGCGACTTCCTGAGGCCGTGGACGCATACAATCAGGTGATCCAGAAGTACCCGACTGGTGATCAGGTCGACATGGCGTTTTACCGTCGTGGTTTCGTCGAGAATGAAATGGGGCGAGCCGACTTCGCGCGAGCGACGTGGGAGGAGCTCGTCAAGCGGCTTCCGAACAGCCAGGGAGCTCAATTGGCGAAGCAACGACTGGCTGGACTGAGTCGCGCTCCTGCTGTACCCGCCAAGCCCTGACCTGGGCTGTCACTCACCCATCGTAAACTTCTGACGTAGTGTCTGGCTTCCCGCCTCCGCTAAAGACCGCGTGAGGGCTGGTCAGGTGCCTTGGGCAAGCGAAGGCGGTAGCCGGACGTGTGACGCTGGCACGGCAGCAGCTACTGCAGCCGTAGGGGTGGACGGCCACCCGAAAGGAAACGACATGGGAAGTGTGAACAAAGTGATCCTCGTCGGCAACCTCGGTCGCGACGCGGAATTGCGCTACACACCAGGCGGTGCGGCGGTTGCCACGCTGAATCTGGCCACCACGGAGGTCTGGAACGACCGCAACAATCAGCGACAGGAAAAGACCGAGTGGCACCGCATCGTCCTCTGGGGCAAGACAGCAGAGAGCCTGCAGGAATACCTGACGAAGGGCAAACAAATCTACGTGGAGGGTCGCCTGCAGACGCGACAGTGGGACGACAAGGACGGCAATAAGCGTTACACGACAGAGATCAAGGCCGACCGTGTGACCTTGCTTGGCGGCGGAGGCAGCGGGCGCGGCGGTGGTATGGATCGCGGCGGCAGCCATCCACCAGGTGGCGGCGACGAACCGCCGATGGAGCCTATTACCGACGACGATATTCCTTTCTGATCGTCGTTGACGAGCTCAGCTCCCGAGTTCCAACGGTAACTCGACACGACGGAGGTTGGGACTCGGGAGTTGAACGGACGTGCCAGGTCCCGACTCGCTATCCCTCACTCCCCACTTCGTTCTTCGCGATCGTCTCTTCGAGGAACCGCTCGATCTCCTCCACCGTTCCCAGGGTCAGCACTCGAGCGGCGATGCGCACCATCTGCCGCGCACTGGTCTCGCGGATCACGCGGCGAGCCATGGGAAGTGCGCCCGGTGTCATGCTGAACTCCCGGAGGCCGCATCCAATGAGGAGCTTCAGCAGCAGCGGGTCTGACGCCATCTCACCGCAGACCGAGACTGGGATGCCTTCACGGGTTGCCGCCCTTCGAACCTGACGCAGCAATCGAAGTACGGCCGGGTGAAGAGGTTCATAGCGATTCGACACACGGTCGTCTGTGCGGTCCACTGCCAGGGTGTATTGGATGAGATCGTTGGTCCCAATGGTGAAGAAGTCCGCTTCTCTGGCCAGCAGCGACGCGGTAAATGCCGCCGATGGGACCTCAATCATGATGCCGACTGGCACCTCCGGATGAGTGATGCCGCGCGACGTCAGCTCCTGCTGCGCTTCGAGCAGCAGTGTCCTGGCATCCCTCACCTCCTGGACCGACGAGACGAAGGGGAACATGATGCGCAACGGCCCATGGACCGCTGCGCGCAGCAGTGCCCGGAGCTGCGTCTTGAAGATCCGCGGCTGCGCCAGGCCAAATCGGACGCCGCGTAGTCCGGCGTGTCCGCTGCGCTGCGGCTCGGGGAACCATCGCGCGTCGAGCGCGGCATCGACCAGCGGCCGCGCCAATTGCCGCTCATCGACGTCGAACGTGCGGATGGTGACCGGACGCCCGTCCATTCGCTCCAGGAGCTGGCGATAGACGTGATACTGCTCGTCTTCGGCGGCCATGTCCGGCGGTCCGCCGACGAGCATGAACTCCGAACGAAACAGACCGATGCCCTGCGCGCCGGCACCGAGCGCGCTCGGCACATCGTCCGATCGCTCGATATTGGCGTGGAGGGCGATGGGTTCACCGTCAATCGTCTGCAGCGGGCCTGACTCCTCCGGCGCAACGATCGCGAAGCGGCTGACCGTTGCGCGACCCTCTGCCTCCTGCCATAACGCTGGTGTCGGGTCGATGACGACTTCGCCGGTTTCGCCATCGATGATCACTGAAGCGCCGGGCGGGACCCGACGACTCACATCGTGGAGCCCGACAACGGCCGGAACGCCCAGCGACCGCGCCAGGATGGCGGTGTGATACGTGCGGCTGCCCGCGTCCGTGGCGAATCCCTTGATGCGGGTCCAATCCAGCTGTGCGACCACCGACGGCGTGAGCTCGTCGGCAATGAGCACACAGGGAGCGTCGAGGTCCTGCAGCCTGTCACGCGCTCCGCCCTTGTCCTCACGCAAGTTCATGCGCAGGCGTCCAGCCACGTCGTGAAGGTCACCCTTGCGTTCGTGCAGGTACGGGTCGTCGATGTCGTCGAAGACCGCCGCCGCCTCGTCGAGGGCGCGTTGCACGGCCCACTCGGCATTAACGCGCTCGTTTCGTACCACGGCGGCTGCCCGTCCAACCAGAATCGGATCGTCCAGCATGAGCAACTGGGCGTCGAAAATGGCGGCAAGGTCGGCGCCACGGGCCGCGGCGATCCGGCGCCGGATCTGCTCGAGTTGACTGTGGGATCGCTGGCGAGCACGTTCGAGCGCAGATAGCTCGCGCGCGACGCCATCGGGGCCGACAGGGAAACGAAGTACCTGCGTGCGCTGAATCGCGACGAGTGCCGGGCCGACCGCGACACCCGGTGACACGCCGATGCCGGTTAGTCGCTCCACTGTTCCTCTCCGAATCCAGATTCGACGAGCTGGACCAGCGCGTCAACGGCAAGCGCCTCGTCTGGTCCCTCGGCCAACACCGTCAGCGTTGTGCCGCGTGACGCGGCCAGGAGCAGAATACCCATGATGCTCTTTCCATCCATGACCTTCGAGTCACGACCCACCCGCACCCGCGACTCGAAGCGCGTCGCAAGGTGGACGAACTTCGCCGCTGCCCTCGCGTGCAGTCCAAGCTGATTCACGACGGTCACGGAGCGGGTTGTCACTTACGTCTTCTCTCCCCGCAACAGGTCGGAGGCTACCCAGATCGCATTGCGGCCCTGCTCCCGAATCTCGCGCGCTGCCGCCAGCAGGTCTGCCTGCTCGGAAACGCTCGCGAGCTTGATGAGCATCGGAAGATTGACCCCGGTGATGACCTCGACTTTGTCCTGGGCCAGAAACGACATGGCCAGATTCGACGGCGTTCCCCCGAACATGTCTGTCAGGATCAAGACGCCCGCATCCTTGCTGACACGTGCGACGGCCTGTTCGATCTCGTGCCGAGCGCCCTCGGCATCCTCATGCCATCCGATCGACACAGCCGCGAACGCCGGCAAGTCGCCGACGATCGTCTCGGCCGCGTTGACCAGTTCGGTCGCCAGCTGACCGTGCGTGACCACTACGACACCAATCATACGAGTTCTACGGCGCCGGATCTCCGATTCCGGAACTGTACATCGCTAACTGTCCCGATGCTTCACGCGTAACTTGACGCCGGGCGTGTGTTCCAGCGTGCGCTTGAGGGTCTCGGCGAGCATCACCGATCGATGCTGCCCCCCTGTGCATCCAATCGCCACGGTCAGATAGCTCTTTCCTTCCGCCACGTAGTGCGGCAGCGCAAACTTCAGAAACGAGGTCAGGCGCTCGACGAAGTCTAGCGTGACCTGGTGCTTGCGCATGAAGCGGACAACTTTGGGATCGCGGCCGGTGAGGTGACGAAGGCGGTCGACGAAGTGCGGGTTCGGGAGACACCGGACGTCGAATACCAGGTCGGCCTCGGTGGGCGCGCCATGCTTGTAGCCGAAACTGAGCAGGTTCACCACCATGTCGGTGTGGCGGCCTTCATCGCGGGTGATGCGCCCGAACACGTCGCGCAGTTCGTGGACCGTGAGGTTCGAGGTGTCGAGAATCACGTCCGCCATGGCGCGGATGGCGAGCATCTTCTTGCGCTCCTCGTCGATCCCCTCGGCAACCGATCGGTCGGGCGCCAGCGGGTGCGGCCGCCGCGTTTCGCTGAACCGTCGCACCAGGGCAGAGCGAGTCGCTTCGAGGAAGATCAGCTTGGCATCGACATCGGGAAGACTGCGCAGTTTCCGATAAATCGGCGGAAATTGACTGAGGAATCCGCGCTCGCGCACATCGACGACGATCGCGACGCGCTCCAGCTGTGCCTCACTCTGCGTGCACAGATCCGCGAAAGTCGGGATCAACTGCGTTGGCAGATTGTCGACACAGAAGTACCCGAGGTCTTCGAGAGCGTGAATCGCATGCGTCTTGCCGGAGCCGGACAATCCCGTAACCACCATGAACCGGGTGACGGTTCGCGTGCGCACGATGTTCCTGCGCGTCGATCGTGCCGGTCGAGCGCGGCTCATCTCGATTCTCCTGACTGCGGATCATCTTCAGCGTCTGGATCGTTCTCTTCTTCCTGAAGCTGCTGTTCGAGGCGCTCCACGAGATCGCGCGCTGCATTCAGGCCGCGAGAGCGCAGCAACTGATTGCGCGCTGCCACCTCGACGAGCGTGGACAGGTTGCGGCCGGGTGCAACCGGCATACAGATGAACGGCACCCGCACACCGAACAGCTCGTAGGTGTTCTCGTCGAGGCCGAGTCGATCGTACTCGCGGTGCTCATCCCATCGTTCGAGTTGCACGACGAGCTCGATCCGTTTTGACGCACGCGTTGAGGCCACGCCAAACAGATCCCTGACATTGATGATGCCCAGGCCGCGCAGTTCCATGTGATATCGCGTCGGCTCCGGGCAGGCGCCCAGCACCATCGAGTCGCCGCGACGGCGGATTTGCACCGTATCGTCGGCGACCAGGCGATGACCGCGAACGACCAGGTCGAGCGCGCACTCACTCTTGCCGATACCGCTGTCCCCGATGATCAGCACACCGAGGCCCAGAACATCCATGAGCACGCCGTGAATGAGCTCGCGGACCGCCAGCGCATCGTCCAGCAGCGCGCTGATGCGGGATATCGCCACCGGCGTCGACACGGAGGTGCGCAGCAGCGGTACCTGGTGGCGCTCGGCGGCCGAGCGCAAATCGTCGTGAGCCTCCCAGCCTCCGGTGATCAGCACGCAGGGAATATCGTGCGCGAAGGTGGTGTCGAGAACATCCATGCGGGCGTCGTGCGTCAGGCTCTCGAGATAACGGACTTCGCTCTCGCCATAGACGACGATGCGCCCGGGGCGCAGGTATTCGTGAAACCCGGCCAGGGCGAGACCAGTTTTCTGGATGTAGGGGCTGCCAATCCGGCGATCGAGCCCGCGGCGTCCGCTCAACAGTTCGAGCGAAAGACTCGTCGGGCCGGAACCCCGCTCGATCAGGCCCGCTACCGTCAACACGGGCTCGGCCATCGTGAGCGCGCTCAGGCCTCCGGCTCGATCAGACCAAGATTCCCGTCGGG
>JALDXQ010000012.1:0-64569 GCA_032156805.1 Acidobacteriota bacterium | reverse complement strand
GCGGCGGAGCGGGTGCTGCTGCCGGCGGTGGAGGTGGCGGCGGCGGCGGTGGCGGCGGCGGCGGCGCAGCCGGAGGCGACGGCGGCGGGGGCGGTGGCGGCGGTATCTTCTTTCCACATGCCGTCACCGTCAGAGCGACGACTAAGACGATCGTGGTCAACCACACGCACCGGCGCAAATTCATCAGCAATCTCCCGCGTTTACCTGTTGTATGCAAGCGGCGGGTCGAGCTTAGCTTTCGATCGATCCCGTGTCAATTAATGTCGGTCGTTAGGAGACCGAACAACAGTGGCTCACGCGTGAGAAATGCGTACGAAGATGCGGTGTGGGGAACGAAGGACGAAAACTAGACCGGATTCAGACGCAAACCTTCGTTGAGACTGCCTCGCCGATACCCCTGAAGATCGATCGTCACGTGGTGGTAGCCGATGGCTCGAATGTCATGGACGATACGAGCCCGAAGGTCGGTATCGAGCGCGCGTGCCAGTTCCTCGCTGGCAATTTCGAGTCGCGCGAGCGTTGCCGTCGATCCGGTTCCTTCTGGCCCGGCGAGCTCGTGATGACGCACTCGAAACACACGAAACCCCAGGCCGCGAAGCACGTCTTCGGCACGCTCGATCGCCCGCAGCTTTTCTCGAGTGACCTCGGAGTGATAGGGAATGCGCGACGACAGGCAGGCCGACGCGGGTTCGTCCCAGGTACGAAGCCCGGCGCGACGAGACAGCTCACGGATTTCAGGTTTGGTGAGCCCTGCCTCATCGAGGGGACTGCGCACACCGAATTCCGTCGCGGCCTGGCGACCGGGCCGGTAGTCCCCCCGATCGTCCGCGTTGCTGCCATCGGCGATCACAGCGAACCTCCGCTCCTCGGCAATAGCGGTCAGTGCGGTGTAGAGCTCGTGCTTGCAGTAGTAGCAGCGATTGGTGGGATTCGCGCGGTATTCGACGCGATCGAGCTCTGATGTCTGGATGATTTCGTGCCGGAGGTCGGCCTCGCGGGCCACGGCTAACGCAAGCTGCCGGTGTCGATCGGGATAGCTGGGGCTGTCGGCGGTGACGCAGAGGACGGAATGCCCCAGGACGCTGGTGGCCGCCCACGCCAGATAGGCGCTGTCGGCGCCACCGCTGAAGGCGACAATCATCGACTCATAGCTGGTCAGCAGCTCTCGAAGACGCGCCTCCTTCGCCTCGAGATCCTGCGGCCGCGGCACCGCGTTCTGTTCAGCGTCAGTCCGCGGAGAAGCGGTCGCGCCTGCGTCCGCTTCCAGGATCACTCGTCGTAATCCTCCTCGTCCTCATCGTCGTCGTCGAGGTCGTCGTCGTCATCGTCGTCGCCGTCCTCGTCCTCCTCGACCTCGTCATCATCATCGTCATCGTCGAGGTCGTCGTCATCGTCGGCAACATCGAGTTCGTCGGAGCCCACCATGACGAGGCTTTTGCCGCACTCTGGACAACTCAGGCGGTCGCCCTCCTCGAGGTCCTCGGTGTCAATCTCGTCGAATTCGCACTCAGGGCAGCTCGCCATACGGGCTCCATCTGTCGAACGGGCAACTCGAAACAATCCGGGAGCAGAGGGCGCGGCCCAAAAATTCCCCGGCCAAGATTTCAAATTATAACGAGGAGGCACGGATTTGGGCAATGAACCCTAAGGATCACAATGCTGTAAACCGATAGTACTTTCGATGACGGGCGCGACTAGGCGCGCAACGCGAACCGTGCTGGTCGCTGACGATACCGCGTTCGTGCGCGATCGGTTCAAGGCGGCTCTCGAGGCAGCGGGCCACAACACAGTAACCGTTCAGACGGGTCAGGAACTGCTGGCGCAGGTGCGGGCCAACGTATCTCGCATCGACCTGATCGTGCTTGACTTGCGCATCCCGCAGGGGAACGGTGTCACGCTGCTGCAGGCAATTCGCAAGCTCGACCGTCACGCGGGCATCGTCATCTTCAGTGGAACAATCGCGAGCGCGGATGAGGTGCGGCAGCTCGAATCGCTTGGCGTTGTCGGCTATGTCAACGAATACACAGCGGTCCAGCACATACTGCCGTCTCTCCTTCCCCACCTCGCGCCGGAGGCATCCAATCGGCGATCGAGTCCGCGCGTAACGCTGGGCATACCGGTGGCCTACCGGTTCGGCAACACAATCGCGGCGGCGCTCACCATCAACATCAGCCATGGTGGGCTCGCGATAAGGACGACGAGTCCACTCGCGATAGACACTCCGGTCAGAGTCCGCTTCCGATTGCCCGGTGGAAAGAACGAGATCGACGTCGAGGCTCGCGTGGCCTGGTCAGATCGCCGGCTGGGTATGGGCGTGGAGTTCAAGAAGATCGGCGACTCGGATCAGGCGCAGATCGATCACTACGTCCGCTCGCATTTCTTCTCGAATCGAAAAGCGTAATGGAGTCGAGGACTCCCGACCCCGTTACATTATCGTGCTCGTAGCAAACGCAACGCGTTTGCGACGACGATGACCGACGCGCCGGTATCGGCCAGAACCGCCATCCACAGCGTCGCGGTCCCGGTCATGGCCGTAACCAGGAAAACAGCCTTGAGCGCGAGCGAGACCACGAGGTTCGTTTTGATGTTGCGAACCGTGGCCCGCGCCAGGCGAAGCGCGTAAGGCAGCTTCAACAACTCGCCCGACATCAGCGCAACATCCGCGGTCTCGAGTGCGGCGTCAGATGCAGCCGCTCCCATCGCCACGCCGACATCGGCAGCTGCCATTGCCGGCGCGTCGTTGACGCCATCGCCCACCATCAGCACCGCCCCGTCCGATCGCATTGCCAGGATGCGTGCGTGTTTCTCGTCGGGCATCAGGCCATGATGATCCTCGTCGAGGACGAGACTCGAAGCGACCGCGCGCGCTGTGAGTGCGTGGTCGCCGGTCAACATCGCGACGCGACGAACGCCATGCGATCGGAGCATCTCGATGGTCTCCTTCGCCGTCGCGCGCAGCGGATCGGCGATGCCGATGAAGCCGCGGATTCGGCCATCGACGGCCACACACACAACCGTGTTGCCGGCACGCCGCAGCGATTCCACCGGATCGACGGGGACCGCGATCCCGCGTGATGACAGCATCAGATCGTTGCCGACGATCACATGGCTGCCGCTCACGCGCCCTTCGGCCCCTCGGCCCGGCGTCGAGGTGAACCCGTCCGCCGCGGGAATATCCAGCCGAAGCTCGCGTGCACGACGAGTAATGGCCCTCGCCAGCGCGTGCTCTGATCTGATTTCGACCGCAGCCGCATAACCAAGGATCTGAGCGATCGATGCACCTTCGATCGGAACCACCTCTTTGACACGCGGTTCTCCGCGTGTCAGCGTGCCGGTCTTGTCGAACGCGACCACGCGGATATCTGCCAGCCGCTCGAGGTGCGCCCCGCCCTTGATGAGCACGCCGTTTCTCGCTGCCGCTGAAAGCGCGGCCACGATCGACACGGGAGTGGAGATGACCAGCGCGCATGGACATGCGATCACGAGCAGCACGAGCGATCGATAGAACCAGGTTGCCGGATCGCCCCACAGCAGCGAGGGCACAATGGCTACGACGCCGGCGAGGGCAATGACAGCGGGCGTGTAGACGCGGGCGAACCGATCCACGAACGACTGAACAGGGGCCCGCCGGGCCTGAGCGGCCTCCACCAGGTGAATGATTCGAGCGAGTCGCGTGTCGCGCCCGACTCGAATGACTTCCAGGTCGAGCGAACCGCGACCGTTGATGGTGCCCGCATACACCTCATCGCCCGGCCCCTTGTCCACCGGCAGTGATTCGCCGGTGATGGGTGCCTCGTTCACGTCGCCGTGTCCGGCGAGGACTCGACCGTCGAGCGGAACCTTGTCTCCCGGACGTACAACAATCTCGGCACCCACGTTAATGGACTCAACCGGCGCCCTGTGCTCGACACCATTGCGCCGGACGATGGCCTCGCGAGGCGAAAGCTCGACCAGCGCGCGGATGGCCTGTCGTGCCCGCTCGAGGGTCCGTGCCTCCAGCCATTGCGCGAGAGCGAAGAGGAAGACGACGCTGGCGGCCTCGAACCACTCGCGAAGAACCATCGCTCCGGCCACGGCAATGACCATGAGCACGTTGATATCAACCGTACGGGTCCGAAGGGCGACGAGGGCACGCCGGGTCGGAAACACCCCGCCCGCGAGAGTCGCCGCAACAAAGAATGCAACGGACAGCGGGGGGCTCCACGTATTGACCGCAAGCGCAGTCAAAATGGCAGTCCCTGAGGCAACCGTCAGCCAGAATCGCACCCGGACGTCCGGGCCGGACGCTCCCTGGCCTTCGTGCTCAAGCCAGATCCGCATGCCGGTCTGGCCGACCGCGTCGACAATAGCGGCCGTAGTCAGCTTCGCAGCGTCATATGAGACGTGCAGGCGCTGGCCGACGAGGTCGGCCGAGAGCGCTTCCATGCCGGCCAGGGGACGTAGCCGGCGCTCCAGGATGACGACCTCTTCGTTACAGTCCATTCCCTCGACGCGGAAGACGGCCTCGGCGTGGACCTCACAGTTCGTGCAGAGGCGTGGCTCAACCGCTGGCATCAGTTGTCGGCCTTGCGGCCGCCCTCCTGGACGTGGCGTAAGCCCTGCCGGAACAGCGCAAGCACGTGCTTGTCATCGAGGGCGTAAAAGATCATCCGACCTTCTCGGCGCGACCGGACGATTCGAGTATTCCGAAGCAAGCGCAGCTGATGGGACACGGCAGACTCGCTCACTCCAAGTTGCAGCGCCAGATCACCCACGCACAGTTCCGACCGCGACAGCACATCCAGAATGCGCACACGCGTGGGATCACCGAGCACCCGGAAGATCTCGGTCAGGCCGTCGACGGTGTGTGCATCGAGCTGCGACATATGAATACTTGTTCATATATTACTACAATAGGTCTTGCCGTGGCGGCCGCGGTTCGGCTAGGATCGCCCGCTGGGCACACTTAAGACACGCCTGCTCTACAAGTTACGCGACACAAGTAGCGGATTGCCCGGGCCTGGCTGGCTCGGCGGAGGAGTTCACCGGTGATTGAAGTTCAGCACCTCACGAAGCGGTACGGCCCGATAACGGCCGTCGACGACGTGAGCTTCAAGGCGGAGCGAGGAGAGATTCTTGGGTTTCTTGGACCCAACGGCGCAGGCAAGACCACGACGATGCGTGTGTTGACCGGCTACATGCCGGCAACAGACGGCAAGGCGCTGGTCGCCGGCTACGACGTCCAGGAGCAGCCTGTCGAGGCCAAGCGACGGACCGGATACCTTCCGGAGACGCCACCCCTCTACCCCGACATGACGGTCATCGACTATCTCGCCTTCTGCGCGCGGATCAAGGGTGTGCCGCGATCGGAACGCACATCGCGAGTCAACACGGTCATGGAGCGGACGCAGATCGCAGATGTGGCCAAGCGGCACTGCGCCAAGCTCTCCAAGGGCTACCGGCAGCGCGTCGGGCTCGCGCAGGCACTCCTTCACAATCCCGAAGTGCTGATTCTCGACGAACCGACTGCCGGACTGGACCCGAAGCAGATCAATGAGACGCGTCGACTAATCAAGGGACTCGGTGGCGATCACACGGTCATCCTGAGCACGCACATCCTCCCGGAGGTCAGTCAGACCTGCAACCGCATCGTGATCATCAACAAGGGTCGCGTGGTCGCCGTCGACACGCCGGACAACCTGACTGCTCGTCTTCGCGGGTCAGAGACGATGTATATCCAGGTCGACGCGATGGGCTCCGATGCCGAGGGGACCTTGGCGTCGGTCCCAGGTGTCACGCGCGTGACGGCGTCAGATCGCCGCGATGGCATCGCCGGCTACGAAGTCGAGAGCCAGAGTGGTCAGGACGTGCGGCGGCAGCTGGCGGCGACAGTCGTCGGCCGCGGTTGGGGGCTGCTGGAGCTTCGACCGATGCGAATGAGCCTCGAAGAGATCTTCCTGCAAGTCACCACTGAGGAGGCGGCAGCCCCTGAGGCGGCAGCCTCTGAGGCGACCGCCTCTGAGGCCGTAGCGGAGGACAGCCGTGAATAACATCCTCGCCATCGCCCACAAAGAGCTGAAGGGGTACTTCGCCTCCCCAATCGCCTACATCGTGATCGGTCTCTACGCGATCATGTTCGGGTATTTCTTCTACGCGCTGCTCCTCTACTTCGATCAGCAGAGCATGCAGATGGCCGGTCTCGGCGGATCGCAACCGGTGAACGTGAACGAACAGCTGATCCGGCCGGTGTTCCTGAACACGACAGTCATCTTTCTCTTCATCCTGCCGATGGTGACGATGCGCACCTACTCGGAGGAGAAGCGCTCGGGCACGATCGAACTGCTCCTCACGTCGCCGGTCACCGACTTTCAGATCATCACCGGGAAGTTCCTAGGTGCCATGGGCCTTTACGCGGCCATGCTGGCGGTGACTCTTCCCCACATCGGGCTTCTGTTCTGGCTGGGTAATCCGGAATGGATCCCGATCGTCGTGACGTATCTCGGCCTGCTGCTGATGGGCGGCTGCTTCATCTCGGTTGGTCTCTTCATCTCCAGCCTGACCAAGAATCAGATCGTGGCGGTGATGGCAACGTTCACGGTGTTTCTGATGCTGTGGGTGATCAACTGGGTTGCGTCGTTCGCTGGACCCACGACCCGAGACATCCTCAACTATCTATCGATCACCGATCATCTCGACGACTTCACGCGCGGCGTCGTCGACACGAAACATCTGGTGTACTACATCAGCTTCATCAGCTTCGGCTTGTACCTGACGATGAGGTCGGTCGATACGGAAAGGTGGCGCGGGTAACGCCATGGTCAAGCGACTTCTCGGAATACTCAGCTACGTCGGCATGCTCCTGGTGTTTGGAGCATTGGCCGTCAGGTTTCTCAGGCCGGAGTGGGATCAGTACGCGGTATATGCCGCCTGGACCGGTCTGGCACTCGTCGTTCTCTACACACTTGGGCAGTGGCGAGAGATCGCGGAACACTTCCGTCAGCGCAACGCACGATACGGTGCGCTGGCCGGAGTCAGCGTGGTCGTCGTGCTCGGCGTCCTCATCGCGGTGAACTACCTGTCCAACCGCCGGAACACGCGATGGGATCTGACAGAGAACAGGCAGTACAGCCTGTCCGACCAGACAACCAAGCTCGTGAGCGAACTGACCGCACCGGTGAAGATCACAGTGTTCGACCAGCCCGAGAGCTTCGACCGTTTTCGACCGCGGCTGGACAGTTACAGGTACGGCTCGAGTCAGGTGCAGGTCGAATACGTCGACGCGGTAAAGAACCCGATGCTGGCCACACAGCAGAAGGTGGACACCATCCCCACGATCATCCTCGAGTACATGGGGCGGACCGAGCGGGTCAGCACCGACGCCGAGCAGGATCTGACGAATGCCTTGATCAAGCTGCTCAACCCGACGGCACGGAAGGCCTATTTCCTCAGTGGTCATGGAGAGAAGGATCCGGCGAGCTCCGAGCGAACCGGGTACAGTGCCGTCGGCGACGCACTGAAGCGCGACAACTACGAATTCGACAAGCTCGTCCTGGCGCAGACCAATGAGATCCCCGCTGACGCGACGGTGATCGTGATCGCGGGGCCGCGCACAGACCTGCTCGAGTCAGAGGTCCCGCTCCTGGAAGAGTATCTCGCCAAGAAAAGCGGGAAGCTGCTGGTGATGCTCGACCCGTCCGACGACTTCAAGCAAGCGTCACCGATGCCGCGATTGACCGGCCTGCTGAAGCAGTGGGGGATTAACGCGACCGAATCGGTGGTGGTCGACCTCAGTGGACGGACCTCGGTCGCGACCGTGCCGGTCAGCGCACCACCGTATCCCTCACATGCGATCACCGACGGGTTCGGCCTCGTCACGATGTTCCCGCTCGTGCGCGCAATCACTCCTGCGACCGATGCACCGCCGAATCGCACGGGCGTTCCATTCGTTCAGACGGCTCCGCGGAGCTGGGCGGAAACGAATCTGCCGTCGCTCGAAGACCCGTCGACACTGGCCGATGAACGTGAGAAGGGCGACTTGGCCGGACCGGTTTCCATCGCCGTGGCAACAGCCGTGGCGCAATCCGCGCCAGAAAAACCCGATGCAACGCCAGCGGCAAATCAACCTGACGCTGCGGCCGATCAGGCGCCAAAACCGGAGACACGCGTGGCGGTATTCGGCGATTCCGATTTCGCGGCGAACGCCTATGTCGGCATCGAAGGCAACCGCGATCTGTTCATGAACACAGTGAACTGGCTGGCGCAGCAGCAGAACCTGATCGCGATTCGACCGCGCGACGCAGCCGATCGACGAATCACGCTGACGGCCAACGCACGAACCGGTATGTTCTGGATCACGATCGTCTTCATCCCCGCGATCGTCCTGGGCGCCGGCGTCTTCACCTGGTGGCGGAGGCGCTAGATGAGCAGGATCTGGTCTACCGGTCTGATGGTCCTGGTCCTCGGCGGACTGGTCGGATACATCTATTTCGTCGATTCGAAGCAGGAACCGTCCGACGCCACGAACAGGGAAAAGCCATTCGGCACTCTGCAGGCCGATGACATCGAGGAGGTCGAGGTCAGGAGCGCCGACGGCGAAACGACCCGCCTGCAGAAAGCCGAGGGCAACTGGCAACTGGTCGAGCCGGTCAAGGCTGCCGCCGACACCAGCGAGATGACCACGATTGCCAGCAGCCTGGCGTCGCTCGAGATTCAACGCGTCGTGGACGAGAATCCGGCCGATCTGAAGCAGTACGGCCTGGAGCCTGCCAGGATCGAAGTTGCCTTCCGCCCGAAGGGAGAGAAGGAGCTCAAGCGAGTGCAGATCGGCGAGAAGACGCCGACTGGCACCGACCTCTACGCGCGCCTGCCTGATCAGAAGCGCGTCTTCCTCGTGTCGTCGTTTCTCGACGCGACGTTCAACAAGAACACGTTCGCTCTGCGTGACCGTCGCATTCTCGTCTTCGATCGCAACATGGTCGACGCGCTGGAACTGACGAACGGGGCGTCGAAAACGCAGCTCGTGAAGAGCGGCGCCGAGTGGCGCCTCGCATCCCCCATCGCCGTGCGCGCCGACTTTGCGGCCGTCGAGGGCTCTCTCGAGCGTCTGTCCTCGACGCAGATGCAGAGCATTGTCGATCCCGAAGGGAAAGACCTGGCGAAATACGGCTTGACCAAGCCGACCGGGACGATCGTCGTGAAGACCGGAAGCTCGAGCGCGACACTCACGCTCGGATCAACGGAGAACGCGCTGCTTCACGCCAAGGATTCCTCCCGTCCTGTTGTCTTCACCATAGCGCCGATCCTTCGCGAGGACGTGCTGAGAGGTATCAGCGAGTTCAGGAGGAAGGACCTGTTCGACGGTCGAGCGTTCACGGCGACCAGGGTGGAGATCAAGCGCGGCGCGGAAACGATCACCCTCGAGAAGAGCAAGGGGAAAGACAACGCTGATGTCTGGAAGTCCTCCGGCAAGGACATCGATTCAGCAAAGGCCGATGACCTCCTCACCAAGCTGACGGCGCTTCGAGCGGCGTCGTTCGAAGATCGGCCGCACGCTTCGCTCAAGGCGCCTGCGCTCGTCGCCACGGTACACTTCGGCGAGAACAAGCAGGAGACCGTTACGATCGGCCGATCGGGTACGGACGTGTTTGCCAGCCGCTCCGATGAACCTGGCACGGCGAAAGTGGACGGCATCGGGCTGGACGATGTGATGAAGGCAATCGATGAAGTGAAATAGTGCAGAATTCAGAATGCAGAATTCAGGCACTGCACTGCGGCTCTGGCTTGCGGCGTCTGCCTTCTGCATCCTGCTCGCTGCTCCGGGGTGTGCTGCACGAACGCCCGGTTCCGGCGCCGCACTGAATCAACTCCGCACTGACGTGCTCACTGCCACCCGACAGCCCGGAGTCACTCGTGCGTCCTGGGGCATCGTGGTCGAATCACTCGATCGCCACGATCGGCTCGTCGATCTGAACTCCCGCACGCTGTTCGTCCCGGCGTCCGTCGCCAAACTCGTGAGCGTCGCGACAGCCGCCGACGCCGTCGGCTGGGACTATCGCTTCGAGACCACTCTCCTCACGACAGGCTCTGTGACGCAGGGCCGGCTCTTTGGTGACCTCATCATCGTTGGTTCGGGCGACCCCTCGATTGGCGGCCGTGGCGGCGGCGATCTTTCAGCCTTCGTCGCCGAAGTCAAAGCGGCAGGCTTCGAGCGGATCGAGGGGCGGATCGTTGGCGACGATGACGGGCTCGAGGAGCCCCGGCCGCAACTGTCGTGGGCCTGGGACGACCTCGGCTACACGACCGGCGCTCTCTTTGGCGCGTTGAACCTTGCGGAGAATCGAACGGCAGTGACGATATCGCCGGGAGCGGAGGAAGGGAAACCGGCGGTCGTCAGCCTGGACCCGCGCGCAAATCCGCGCCCGATCATCAACCGGACGATGACCGCGCCTGCGCGCTCGCCGTTGCTGGTGTGGCCGGAGCAGCGGCCTGGCGAGCCCTCTCTCACCATCGCCGGCTCGATTCCAATCGACGCGCAAGCAGCTCAGCTTGGCATCTCGACCGGAAACCCGACGCTCTGGTTCGCGAGTGTGCTGCGGAGCCGCCTGATCGAAGAGGGAATCATCGTCACCGGCGAAGCGGTCGATATCGACGACATCACGCCTCCGCCGGATCGAGCCGACGCCACCACGCTCTTCACCTACCAGTCGCCGACGCTGGCCGAGATCGCGCGCCCACTGCTGAAGGACAGCATCAACCTCTATGGTGAGGCGTTCATGCGCCTCAACGCGGAGAAGGGGACGTTTCCGACCAACGACGCGGCACTCGAGGGATTGCGAAAGCGATTGAGTGCATGGGGAGTTCCGGAGGGCAGCTATCAGCTCGTGGATGGATCGGGCTTGTCGAGAAGAGATGCCATCTCACCCGAGGCAGTCATGATTGTGCTTCGCCGGATGTTTGACACGTCCGGCGCATCGCCGTTTCTCGCCGCGCTGCCCGTCGCCGGCATCGACGGTTCACTTGCGGGGAGGCTGAAGGGGACGGCTGCCGAAGGGAACGTCCGTGCCAAGACCGGGACGATGTCGAACATTCGATCGCTGGCGGGTTACGTCACCACACGCGGTGGTGAACGTCTGGCGTTTGTGATTGTGATCAACAACTTCGAGGGGACTGGCGCCGACGCGAATCAGGCAATCGACGCGATCGCGGTTCGGCTGGCCGAGTTCAATCGAGAGCCATGATGGTCCGGCTGAAGCCGGACCCCCGCTTCAACCCGTACCCAGCAACTCCCGCGCGGCCGCCAGGATCTCGTCGACTCGGCCAACGAGTCCTGCCCCCTGGGCAAGCTCTGGCCTTCCTCCTCCACGGCCGCCAAAGCGATCCAGCATGGCTTTGAGGGTCTTGCCCGCGTCGATCCCTACGTTCTGCGAGCGCGCGACGACGAGGGCCACTGGATCGCCGGAGGACACCAGGGCGGCGGCAACCTCTCTATGAGCCGTGAGAGCCGTGGCAATCGCCTTGAGTCCGGCCGCATCCCAGCCCTCGACCACCTGGGCTACGATACGAACTCCGTTGTGCGTTTGCGCCTCCGAAAGCAGGCGTGCGGCCTCGTGACCGGCGAGCGCACCTTGCAACCGGGTCATCGTCTTGCGAACTTCTTTGGCTTCGAGCTGCGCGCGCTCAATGGCACCCGGCAACTCGTGTGGCAGCACGGAGAGCACGCGAACCGCACCGCCAACAGCATCCCGATTGGTTCGAAACGTCCGCAACGCGCGCGCACCGCAAACGAACGTCAATCGTGACCCGCCCCGGAACCGCTCGGCGCTCGTGACCGCGATCATCCCAATCGCCCCGGTGCGGGATACATGAGTGCCACCGCACGCCGAGAGATCGAAGTCGCTGATCTCGACAAGCCGAAGCGTACCTTCCCGTACCGGTTCTTTCCGAAGAGGCAGGCGCGCCGCTTCATCAGCGGAGACGAAGCGCACGGATACTTCGCGGTCTTCCCAGACGACACGATTGGACTCGTCAACGGCACGTTCGATCTCGGCAGGGGTCGCCTCTCGAGCCACGTCAATCGTCGACGTCTCCACACCCATGTGAAAGCTGGTCGTCCGGTTCTCGAACAACCGATCGAGTGCTGCAGAGAGCACATGCTGCCCGGTGTGCTGCTGCATGTGATCGAAGCGGCGAAGCCAGTCGATTTCACCGCGGACAACCAGACCGGCCGGTAACGGTTCGCTCACAACGTGAAGGATGTCGTCGTCCTCGTCGATGATCTCAACGACGCTGGCGGGTCCCAGCCGACCGGTATCGGACGGCTGTCCTCCCGATGTCGGGTAGAAGGCGGTGCGGTTCAGCACGACAGCGGGCCGGCCGTTGTGTTCGCTCACTCGCGTGATCGTTGCTTCGAACGATCGGCGCGATGGCTCGGTGTAGTAGATGCGATCGGTCATAGCCGCAGGATGGGATCCTCGACGCCGGCTTCGGCAAAACCGTTCGCGCGAAGAACACAGCTGTCACATCGTCCACAAGGACCAGACGGGCCCGGATCGTAGCAGCTGTGGGTCAGGCCGTAGTCCAAGCCTAGCGCGACACCTCGCTGGATGATCTCGCGCTTGGTCATCATCTGCAGCGGCGCGTGAATTCGAAATCGTTCGCCATGAACGCCTCGTGCCGTCGCCAGTGACGCCAGTTGCTCGAACGCAGCGATGAACTCTGGCCGGCAGTCTGGGTATCCGGAGTAGTCAAGTGCGTTGACACCAATGACAATGTCGTGAGCGCCGAGCACTTCGGCCCAACCGAGTGCCAGCGCGAGGAACACCGTGTTGCGGGCCGGGACGTAGGTCGATGGGATGTCACTCGTATCGAGAGGCCTGTCCTTTGGCACCGGTGTGTCGCTCGTCAGCGACGATCCGCCAAAAGCGCCGAGGCCCACGTCGATCTCGACATGGCGCGCGACGCCGAGCCACTTCGCCACAGCCCGGGCCGCCGTGAGCTCGCTCGCGTGGCGCTGCCCATAACGAACCGTCAGCGCGTTGAGCAGGAACCCTTCGGTACGTGCGATTGCCGCTGCTGTGTAGGAATCCAAACCGCCGCTGAGTAGGACGACCGCATCCGCCATAATCAATCTGAGTCGCCGGCTATCAAGGGGTCTAACCCCTTTCGCGCCTTCACACGCCGCGTGTGTCTGGGCTCCAGATGTACTTGTGCAGCTGGAGCTGAACGCGAACCGGCAACCGGTCTGCCAGCACCCATTCGGAGAGGGTCTTGGGATCGAGAACGCCGTGCACCGGTGACATGTGAATCGCCGCCACACGTCCGGCCAGGGACCGCTGTGCGATCACCTCGCGCGCGAACTCGTAGTCGGCTCGGTCCCTGACGACGAACTTGACCTCGTCGTGCGGACGCACGTGCGAAAGATTCTCCCAGCAGTTGCGATGCGACTCCCCGCTGCCAGGGCACTTCACATCGAGGATTGTCACGACGTCCTCGGGGACGCGCACAGTGCTCCGGTGCCCGCCGGTCTCGAGGAGCACCGTCTTCCCTCGGGCCAGGAGCGACTCCATCAATGGATACACCGCCTCCTGCAGCAGTGGTTCGCCGCCGGTCACCTCAACGAGCGGGCAGTCGTACCCGTCAACCTCGAGCAGCACATCGTCGAGTGCGCGCTTGCTCCCCTCGTGAAACGCGTACGGCGTGTCACACCACGAGCAGCGGAGGTCGCAGGCGGTGAGACGCACGAAGACACATGGCCGACCTGCATACGTCGACTCGCCCTGTACCGAGTAGAAAATCTCGTTGATCGTGATCATTTCTGTCGGGGTTCGAATCATTAGGATGAGGACAAAATGAGCCCCGACCTCATTACGGTATTGTACCGGCATGGGTCTCCGCATCGGCACATCGGGCTGGAGCTACCCGACCGGTAAGGGGAAGTGGAACGGAATCTTCTATCCGGCCACGCGCTCCAAGCGACGCGGAACGGCGGACTTCGACGAACTGCGCTTCTACGCCGACCATTTCGACACGGTGGAGGTGAACTCGACCTTCTACGGTCAGCCGCGTGCCGAGGTCGCTCAGACGTGGGTCGAGCGGACACCTCCAGGATTCGAGTTCTCCCTCAAGCTGTACCAGAAGTTCACGCACCCGAAGATGTTTCGCGAGGCAGCCCTGGTTCGAGCGCCAGGCTCCGAGGGATCGCTGCTCGACCTGCTGGCACAGGTGACCCAGAGCGACATCGACGAGTTTCGATCGGGCATCGACCCTCTCGTCAACGCGAGGCGATTCGGCGCGCTGCTGGCGCAGTTCCCGGCAAGCTTCAAGAACGACGCGCGATCGCAGGACTACCTGGCAAGCCTGCTGCGCGCGTTCAGCGACTACCCGACTGCCGTCGAACTTCGGCACAGAAGCTGGAGTGACGCGATCGGTGACACGCTGACGCTGCTCAACGGGTTCGGCGCAGCATGGGTGCAAATCGACGAGCCAAAGTTCAGATTCTCGATCCGGCAGAACTACCTGCCCAACGTCACGAGCTTCTACTACATGCGCCTGCACGGGCGAAACGCGAAGCAGTGGTGGCGGCACGACAAGACGGAAGATCGCTACAACTACCTGTATTCGAGTGACGAACTGAGAGAATTCTCCGCAATCGCCGGTGCTGCGAAGACGCTCGTGAAGAAGTCGTATCTCTACACGAACAACCACTTCTCGTCGAAGTCGGTCGTCAACGCGGTCATGCTGAAAGCGCAGCTCGGCGAACCGATCGACGGCGAGTATCCGCCAGAGATGATCGAACGCTATCCCGAGCTCGCAGGCCTGGTGTCTACTTCGCGGGAGCTTTTATTGTCGCCCGTTGAATCCGATCGGGAACCCTGAGCTGAGTCACGACGTTCATCCCGGAAATCACCTGCCCCCAGACGGTGAACGTGCGGTTCAGCTGCGGCTGGGGCGAGAGGACGACATAGATCTGACTGTCGGCCATGCGCGGGTCTCCTGCGTAGGCCGCGGCAACCGCCCCGGTCTGGTGGGTCCGCTTCGGACTGACTTCGGAGACGCCGATCGCCTTCCCGCTGCCGCCAGTGCCCCAGAGATCTTTCTTCGTCATGTCGCGCGTCTGCGGATCGCCCCACTGAACGACGAAGCCTGGCTCATATCTATGGATTCGAAGGCCGTTGTAGAAGTTCCGCTTGACCAGTGCGAGGATGTGCTCGACGGTCTTCGGCGCTTCGGTCGGATAGGTTTCAACCTCGAAACTGCCCTTCATGGTCTCGAAGACGATGATGGGCCCCGCACCTGGTGATCGACGGGGTGCGACTGGTGCGGTTGGTGCAGCCCCTTTGGCAGAAGGCTTCTCCGTACCCGCCTGGGCGAACAGGATCTCGGCTGAGACACCCAGAACAGCAACTGCCGCGACGATCGCGATGGCTCGTTTCATACGCATCTTATAGTCCAATTTTTTGACAATCTCTAGAGACGGCGCAATCCCCGCACCGGGGACGGACGGGACGGCAGACATTCTGTCCCCATGTCACGAGGTAGAGATTGATCAACGGCCACCAACGCGCTGGGATCGCACCATATAGCGCCTGTTCCGTCTGCTCGGGATGCTCGGTCTTCACCCAGCCGAGGCGATTCGAGATGCGATGAACGTGGATGTCCACACAGATGTTGCGCAAGCTCTTGAATCCGACGATGAGCACGAGATTCGCCGTCTTGCGACCCACTCCCGGCAGGGTCACGAGGTCCTCCATGGTTGACGGCACCTGCCCGCGGAAATCAGCGACCAGCTTCTCGCAGCTGGCTTTGACGTGACGAGCCTTGTTCCGGTAGAAACCGACGGGATAGATCAGCTGTTCGATCTCGCTCACCGGAAGCCGGGCGAGCGCTCGTGGAGTACGCGCCCGCTTGAACAACCGCGTCGACGCCGCATGTGTGGTCGCGTCCTGAGTCCGTGCCGACAGCAGCGTCGCGATGAGAATCTGAAAGGGATTCTCCGCCTGACTTTCCGAGATCTTCTCCACCGCGGGAAGTTCCATCCCGCTGATCGATCGGCCGATCGTCCGCATAATCCGGTCGACCGACCGCGGCTCTGGTCTGAATTCCCGCTGGATCTTCATGTTGGAATTCTGAGGCTGGATTCCGTCTATTCTCTGCTAATGAGACTGCCCCGAACCACCCTGGCGCTACTTGCCGCCTTCGCACTCCTCCCGCGCCCGTCGCTCGCGCAGACTCCAGCCGAAGCGGACCCGCGACTGGAGCAGCTGGCATCGGCCGTCTCCTCTGAAAGAATCCGAGAACTCGTCAGCACGCTTGCTTCTTTCGGCACGCGCAACACGCTGTCTGGCACCACGTCGACCACGCGAGGGATCGGCGCGGCCCGTCAGTGGATCTTCGACGAGCTCCGTCGCGCGAGCCCGAGGCTGCAGGTGTCGTTCGACACCTATCGCGTCGCCAAAGAGGGGCGCATCACCCGGGACGTTGAGCTCAGAAATGTTCTGGCGGTTCTGCCAGGCAAGAGTCCGCGGCGAATCTATCTGACCGCCCACTACGACACAGTGAACATCGGTGGCGCCGGTCAGATCGGCGCGAACACTCGCACCACCGGTCAAACGCCACCTGCAGATCCACAACTGCGCGCGGATCAGGACTACGACGTCGATGCGCCGGGAGCCAACGACAACGGCAGCGGCACGGCACTGACTCTCGAGTTGGCGCGCGTACTCGCCACGAGCGGGATCGAGTTCGACGCCACGATCGTCTTCGCGCTCTGGGCCGGAGAAGAACAGGGACTCGTCGGATCCAGGGCTCACGCTCAGAAGCTGGACTTCGACCAGACCGTTGTCGAAGCCAACATCAATAACGACATTGTCGGCAATTCGCTTGGCGGTAATGGCGTCATCGACAGCGAGTCGGTGCGCTTGTATTCCGAGGGGCCGGAGGACTCCCCGTCACGTTCGCTGGCTCGATACATCGCTCGTGTGGGCGCACTGTATGTGCCATCGCATCGCATACGGTTGATGGCGCGCCCGGATCGCTTCAGCCGTGGCAGCGATCACACATCCTTCAACGATCACGGGCATCCGGCAGTTGCGTTTCGCGAATCCAACGAGAACTTCGCCAAGCAGCATTCGGCGCTCGATACGGTTGACGGCGTCGATGTCGACTACCTGTCTCGAAACGCACGGGTGAACGTCGTGAGCCTGGCGGCACTCGCTCTGGCGCCTCCCGTCCCGGTTGTGACGAATGATCGCGGACAAGCGACGATCGGACGCCAACCCTCTGGCTACGACGCCAACCTTCAGTGGCACGCGGCGCCTGGCGCGACGGGATATCGGATCTACTGGCGCGACGCATGGGCCAGCGACTGGACACACTCGCGCCTGGTCGGGAATCAGACTCAGTTCGTACTGCCAGGGGTGTCAATCGACGACCATGTCTTTGGCGTGGCGGCGGTCGGTGCGGACGGGCACGAAAGCCTCATCGCCGCATACGTCGAGCGAAGAGCGCAGCGACCAGCAGTCAAGCTGCTCCCGTGACAGCGGGTCTGCCTTCTCCGCTCAGGCCAGGGAAGACCCGCCTCTCCGTGAACCTATCTAAACCGGTGTGAGCGCCGTCTTCCCAGACAGAACAGCAATGATGTTGTCCACAGCCAGGTGGATCATCGTCGTGCGGGTTTCAATCGTCGAACTTCCCAGATGCGGCGACAGCACGACGTTCTCGAGCGCGAACAGTCCCTTGTGAATCTCGGGCTCTCGCTCATAGACATCCAGCGCCGCTCCGGCGATGAGGTGGTTCTCGAGCGCCCAGACCAGCGCGGCCTCATCGACAACCGGTCCACGTGAAGCATTGACCAGGTACGCCGTTCTCTTCATCCTCGCCAGCGTCGTCTGGTTGATGAGATGCCGTGTCTCGGGCGTGAGCGGACAGTGCAGCGTGACGACATCGGATGTCGACAGAAGACGATCGAGTGGCATCACCTCACCGAGAGGTGACGAGCTCGCCGTTCGCGACGAAAAGGCGACGTGCATCCCGAAGGTGGACGCTTTCGCCGCGACCGCTTGCCCGATTCTGCCGAACCCGATAATCCCGAGTTGCTTGCCTCGCAGATCGGTGCCCAGCATGAAGTCCAGCGCGAACCCCTTCCAGGCACCGCGACGAGTCAGACGATCGCCTTCGACGATGCGTCGGGTCATGCTCAGGATTAACGACCACGTGAGATCGGCAGCGGCCTCGGTGAGAACATCCGGCGTGTTGGTGACGATCACCTTGTGTTCGCGCGCGGCTGTCACATCGATGTTGTTGTAGCCGACGGCGATGGTCGACACGACCTTCAAGGCACGACCGGCCTCGAATACGGGCCGGTCGATTGTGTCTGTCACGACTGACAGCAGGCCCTGCTTCCCCACGACCCGCGAGACGAGCTCTTCGCGCGGCAGGTCGCCCTGGCGGTGCATCTCAACGTCGCAGACCGCTTCGAGCTTTTCGAGCACCGCCGACGGAATTCGTCTGGTAACGAGAACGAGTGGTTTCGACAAGGATCAGTGGCCGTAAGACTTGCAGTAGCCGCAGTGATTGCACATGACGGCGGGCTCGATGAGGCAGGGACCATCGGTATCGGAGCCTTCAGGCAACGTGAACATCGCGTGACTGGCGTGCACGCGCGAAGAGGTCGCCACACCAGCGACGCTGTTCTGCGCGGCTCCCTCGGGATGGACGTGGCGCGCGATGACATCACGGACCAGGGCGCGCAGTTCAGGCTCGGTCATTCGTATATGTCCAGCCGATCGACAATGCCAACGATCGCGGCATCGACCGGCGCTCCCTTGCGCCCCAGCGCCTCACCCGCGGCGCGACCTTCCATCACGATCAGCACCTTTTCGTTCACACCGGCGCCAACGGAATCAACAGCCAGGAGCGCGGTTCCACGTGGGGTGTCGTCGAGCGCGACCGGCTGAACGAGCAGCAGCTTGGCGCCTTCGAACGCCGCGTGCTTCTGCGTCGCCACGACTGTGCCTACAACACGGGCAAGTTGCATCTATCGCTCAACGTCCCAATGATCGACGATCCCGACGATGCCCGCGTCGGCCGGCACCTCGACCGGATGGAATGGGAAGGCTGCCTCTTTGCCGCGCACGAAGAACACGGTCTCACCAACGCCAGCTCCAACCGCGTCAACGGCCACGAGCGTCCTGCCTGTCGACTTGCCATCGGCATCGAGCGGCTGAAGCAGCAGGAGCTTGATGCCGTTCAGGTTTGCGTCCTTGACCGTCGTCACGACGTCGCCGATGACCTTCGCAATCTGCACGGCAATCAGTGACCGTCGTTCACTTCGACCTGGTCCACAATGCCGATGATCGCGGCGTCCACGGGGCAGTCCTTCATCCCCGAGGCCATCCGGGCCGAGCTTCCGCTGACGATGAGCACCGTTTCGCCGACGCCGGCATCAACAGTGTCCACCGCAACGAGGTAGTTCCCTTCAGCTTTTCCGTGTGGATCCATGGGACGGGCCACGAGCAGCTTGTTGCTGACGAGTCGCGGATCCTTCCGCGTGGCGACCACCGTCCCGACAACGCGGGCCAGAATCATTTAACGCGCCCGAGTCAATATCACTTGGTGGTCGCGGCCTTGCCGATCGGGAGCGTGTCCTCGAGGTTGGCATGCGGACGTGGAATGACGTGCACCGACACGAGTTCACCCACGCGACGAGCCGCGGCTGCACCGGCATCAGTGGCAGCTTTCACGGCCGCAACGTCACCACGAACGATCGCGGTCACGTAGCCGGCGCCGATCTTCTCCCAGCCCACCAGCGTGACTTTCGCGGCTTTGACCATCGCGTCGGCCGCCTCGATCATGGCGACCAGCCCCTTGGTCTCCACCATTCCTAACGCCTCGCCCATGCTGCCTCTCAGTCCCGAAGGTTCTTGACGGCGTCCGTGATAAGCGCCGTGAGTTCGCCGTATGTTAGCCGAATTTCTCCGTCTCTGCTTGCGCGCTGCAGCGTCGCGGACACGTCGGGAACGAGCCGTTCCGTGCTCGATTCCGGCGCTTCGAGGACCTGACACAACACTTGATCGAGTGCCCCCTCGGATCCATCAGCACACAAGGGCGCCGGCGCCGCAATGCCATACATACCGCGGAGGCCCTGAAGCCGCTCCACTTCCTCCCGGGAAATCAGATGCTCGCGTCCGAGCAGACGCGCAACGAGGCTGATCTTGGCGAAGTGCTCGATCGTCTCCATCTTGTAGTACGCCGTCATCACGCTGCGGCAACAGGTGACAGCACCGTGGTTGGCGAGGAGCAGACCGTCGTGCGCCTTGATGTACTTGCGGACCGCGGCTGGCAGCTCGGCGGTCGAGGGCGTGCCGTATTCGGCGATCGGGATGCTTCCGAGCGTCGTCACAACTTCGGCAAGGACCGCGCGGGTCAGCGGGATGCCCGCAACGGCAAACCCGGTCGCCAGCGGAGGATGCGCATGGACGACGGCGTTGACGTCCGGCCGATTGCGATAAATCTCGAGATGCATCGGCAACTCGGACGATGGATCGCGATCGCCCGTCAGCTTCTTGCCGTCGTGGTCGACGACGACCATCATGTCCGGCGTCATGAAGCCCTTCGAGACGCTCTTCGGCGTGGTGATCAGTCGTGAATCGTCGAGGCGCGCACTGATGTTGCCGTCATTGCTGGCCACATATCCGCGTGCGTACATACGCCGGCCGGCTTCGACGATCTCGGCACGAAGCTGTTCCTCGACGCGGGTGCTCATCGGCTCTGAAACTTCTTGCGACAGTCGTCGGAACAGAAGTAGTGGGTGGCTTCGCCGACCTGCAGGAACCTCGAGTTCGCTGGCGACACCCACGTCCCGCATACTGGATCACGAACCAGTTTGACGGGAGAGGCACGCCGTTTTTTCTGCGCCCGGCTGCTCGTCGTGCCGCCGAATGTTTCAATCACGCCGTCCACCAGGCGCCAGAATGCCCACGCGAGCGCCAGCAGCAGGAGGCCGAGAAGGACGACGCGTGTCACGGATTGCCCGCGGCCGAACCCTCGTTCGCGTGGGCCGACCGAATCCCTTCGAGCGCGCGGCGCGCCGCCTGGCCCTCCGGGCTTTCCGGCGCCAGGTCGACCACCTTCTGCCACTCGGTCGCCGCCGCTTTCAGGTCCTGTTTGCCGAAGGCCAGCACGATTCCCTTGTTCAGCAACGTCTTGGTGTGCGTGGGGCTGATCGCAAGCGACTTCTCGAATTGCGCGAGCGCCTCATCAGGCTTGTTGCTGTAGTAATAGCTCACGCCGAGGTCCGTGCTGGCGTCCGCATTGCGTGGATCGAGTTCGAGCGCGCGGTTGTACCACTTGATGGCATCGTCCCATCGCTCGGCGTCGAAGTAGACGTTGCCGAGCTGCACGGTGGCATTCACGTTCTTCGGATCGCCCTGGAGAATTGTGTTCAGTGCCTGCACGCGCCCTTCGTCAAGGACGGGCGCCTGTTGTTGCTGCGCCGTGCCGCCCGTGCCGGGCTGAGCCGCCGCAGTCGGCGCGGGCGCGGGACCTGACCGCCGGGCCTGCTGCGTACCGATCACCCAGCCCAGGATGATGCCGAAACATATGCCCGCAACGACGTACGCAATCGATTCAGATTTCATATCTGTAAATGGGTCGGGTCCCGACCCTAATTATCTTCCAGCCAGCACCTCAAGATACTCCCGGACGCTGCGCTCGAGCCCCACGAACAGGGCATGGCTCACGAGCGCATGGCCAATCGACACCTCGGCCAAATGCGGCAACCGTCGAAACATCTGCAGATTGTCGAGATCCAGGTCGTGGCCGGCGTTGATACCCAAACCAAGCGAGTGCGCCAGGGCGGCGGCACGAGAGTAGATGGCGTACGACGCCTCGGCCGCGGACGGCCCGCTCTCGAACGCCCGTGCAAACGGTTCCGTGTAGAGTTCGACGCGATCGGCCCCCATGTCAGCCGCCCAGCGAATCGCGGTGTCCTCCGGGTCGACGAACAGGCTGACCCGAACGCCGAGGTCGCGCAACCCACTTACGACCGGCCGCATGGCTTCCTTCGGCGTGTCGGTCGACCATCCAGCCTGACTGGTCACCTCGCCCGGTCGCACCGGAACGAGCGTGCACTGCGTCGGCTTGACCTCATGGACGAGCGCGATGAGATCCGGCCGCGGATCACCCTCGATATTGAATTCAACGGCGCGGGCGAACGTGCGTAGCAAGGCCGACACCTCGAACACATCCTTCGACGTGATGTGGCGAGCGTCAGCTCTCGGGTGAACGGTGATGCCCGGTACACCGGCAGCAACACAGACCCGCACGGCGTCAAGAACGGACGGCATCGCCCCGCCTCGCGAGTTGCGAAGCGTGGCGACTTTGTTGACGTTGACGGATAACTGAACCATGCAGAATTCAGAATTCGGAATGCAGAATTCAGAATGCAGAGTGCAGAACGTGTCTGCATCTGGCACGAGCAGCTACGCGAGATGCTGCTTCACCACGTCGATGATCTCCTGCCCCCACTGGCGGATCTCGCCTGAGTCCTGACCCTCGAGCATCACCCTGAGCAACGGTTCGGTGCCGGAGTATCGCACCAGCAGCCGCCCATTGCCCGCGAGCCTCGCCTCGACCGACGCCATGACCGACGCAATCGCCGGCACGGTTTTCAGATCGACCTTCTCGCGCACGCGCAGGTTCATCAGTACCTGAGGGTACGTGGTGAGCTGGTCGGCCAGATCCCGCAACGGGCGCCGTGATGCACTCATCGTTCGAAGCACGTTGAGCGCCGTCGCGAGGCCGTCACCGGTAAACAGATACTCGGAGAAGATGATGTGACCGGACTGTTCGCCTCCCAGCGACAAATCGCGACGCAGCATCTCCTCCATCACGTACTTGTCGCCGACTGCGCACCGAACCATGCCGATGTCCGCGTCGCGAAGGGCGATCTCGAGGCCGATGTTGCTCATCACGGTCGCCACGATTGCGTTGCCCTTGAGCCGCTGCTCGGCCTTCATCTGTTTCGCGCACATCAGCATGACGGCGTCACCGTCAACGATGCGGCCTGATGCATCGACGAAGATGGCGCGATCGCCGTCGCCGTCGAACGCGACACCCAACGCGTGCCGACCCTCGACCACCAATCGCGCCAACGGGTCTGGCACAGTCGATCCACAACCGAGATTGATGTTGCGGCCATCAGGCGAGGCCCCGATGCTGTCGACCTCGAAACCCATCTCGCGAAACAAGCGGGGTGCGACAGTTGCGGTCGCGCCGTTCGCACAATCGATGGCGACGCGCAAGCCCTTCTGGCGATGCGCGTCGGGAAGGATCTCCCGCAGGTGACCGAGATATTCGGGCCGGAGGTCGACCTCTTCGACGGGAGGCGCGGCCTCCGTCGAGACCGACCACGACGGGTCGGCAACGATCGATTCGACCTGCTGCTCGAGCGTTTCGGTGAACTTCTCACCTGCGCCTGAGAAGACCTTGATGCCATTGTCTTCGAATGGATTGTGCGAGGCGGAGATTACAACCCCCGCAGAGTAACCCGTTCGTGGTGTGAGATACGCGATCGCCGGGGTTGGAACGATGCCGGTACTCGTGAGGACGCCGCCCTGGCTGCGAATGCCGAACGCGAGTTCGCGTTCGATCCAGGCGCCCGACTCACGCGTATCCCGTCCCGCGAGAAATCTGATCGCGCCGGTCGTCTGCTTGCCGTCATCGTGACGCAAGGCGCGAACGAGCGCCGCACCGAGACGCCGGATCGTTGCAACATCGAGCGGGTACTCCCCTGCCTTGCCACGAACACCATCAGTACCGAATAGTCGCGCCATCGTGTGGTTATCGGATAGTCACCACGACCTCGGCAGGATCCACGCCAAGCAGACCAACACCTCGTGGTGGCTCGACGCGAACGAGTCGCATGTGTTTGCCAGCGGCGAGCCCGGTGATGTCGACTGCCGCGCTGTAATGTTCTGGATTGGTATCGATTGAATCACGCGGTCCACGCACCCTGATGGTCACATCAGCCGGGGAGACGGTGGAGGTTCCGCGACCATTCTTCACCTGAACCGTCACGCCGTGCACGACCCACTCCTCCGGCGCAGCGCCAATCGAGACCGTTACGCGCGCTGTTTGTGCCTGGCGGAGGCGCACCACAGGGTCCGCCACGCCGATCGTCACAGTCTCAGTCACCGGGCCCGATGCGCCGGCCACCGAGATGGGCTCGGTGATCGCCTCGGTCAGACCGTTGAGAGCACCGGCCGGGCCCACAATCGCAACCGTGGGCGGATCGACCGTAACGCCTCCTACAGCATAGCCTGCCGCTGGCTCGCCCTCGACCCGTGCGGTGACGCCTACCGTCTTCGAGAGCGACTCCTCGAACGTGAGCGACACTCTGGCCGGCGTGACCTGCACGACTTCCACTCCGAACGGTGCACGCACGTCTTCGGCTGTGAGATGGAACAGCCGATCGCCTCTTCGTGCAGTCCTGACATCGAGCAGCGCGGCAAGCTCGCCGGCGGCGACTCGACTCAACGTTCCTGAGGAGCCTCGGACACGCACATCAACGACGGCGGGCGGCTGACCGACCAACTCCAACTGCGGAGGCAGGTTGGTGAATTCGAGGGGAATTCGCAGGGCTCTCTCGACCGTCTGCTCGCCAGACACCAGCAGCCACAACAGGGTGGCAAGAACGAGCGAGACAATTTTCAACCCGATGTGTCGGATCTTCAGCACCGGCATCAGACGACCGCGCCTCGTATCGGAGCAGGCTCGACAGCTCGTTCGCCGGTTAACAGAACCCGCAGGCGGTCTCGCAAGCGCTCGGCCGAGAACCCACGCTCCAGTGCGCCAGCAAGGGCGAGAGAGATTGCGCCACTCTCCTCGGAGACCACGATCGCCACCGCATCGTTTTCCTCGGTGATGCCGAGAGCGGCGCGATGTCTGGTGCCCAGTTCCCGGCTGACGCGTGGATTGATCGAGAGAGGCAGGAAACACGCCGCCGCCGCAACTCGATCGCCCTGGACGATCACCGCGCCGTCGTGCAGGGGTGATCCGGGCTGAAAGATCGTCGCGAGCAGGTCGTACGTGATGGTCGCATCGAGAGGAATGCCGCCCTCGATGTAATTGCGAAGCCCGATTTGACGCTCGATCACGATGATGGCCCCGGTGCGGCGGGCGGCCAACGTCGTTGCGGCCACGACGAGATCCTCGATGCTCTCGTCCGCACTCGTCACACGCTCGAGGTACTTGAAGAACGGGGCACGGCCAAAGTGCGCGAGCGCGCGCCGGATGTCGGCCTGAAAGAGCACGATGAGGGCGAAGCCGACGTAGGTCGCCAGGTTGCGGATGACCCAGTTCACCGTCTCGAGATCGAACCAGCGCGAGACGAAAAACAAACCGATCAGGAAGCCGGCGCTGAGCGCCATCTGCACCGCGCGTGTGCCGCGGATGAGCAGCAGCAGCTCGTAAATCAGCACCGACACCAGCACGATGTCGATGACGTCCCACCACGAGACGGCGGGACGGCGTAACAGCACCGGCAGCTGGGCCAACCAATCCATCAGTGCTCGCGATGATACTTCCGAATTTCGTCAGCCACCCGCACGACCGGAACCATCTCCCGGACGGCATGCACGCGGACGACATGAGCACCCGCCAGCACGGCGGCAGTGACCGCCGCGGCCGTAGGCCAGTCACGCTCGACTGCGGAGAACTCCCGCGGCAGCGGTTTGGTCAGGAATCCTTTACGGGATGGCCCGGCCACGATGGGACGCCCGAGGTCGCTGAACTCGCCGAGCCGCCCAAGCACCTCATAGCTGTGCGCCGGCTCCTTGGCAAACCCCAGCCCGGGATCGACCAGGACCGCTTCCTTGCCAATGCCTGCCCCGCCGGCAAACGCGATGCTTTCACGCAGCTCGTCGAGGACTTCGTCCACGACCTCGCTGTAGACGGCCTGCCTGTACATGTCTTTGGACCGCCCCCGCGTGTGCATCAGGATGATGGCGGCCTTGTGCCTGGCCACCACTTCAGCCAGGCCGGGCTCGTACCTGAGCCCGCTGATGTCGTTCACGATCGACGCGCCCGCCGCAAGCGCCTCCCGGGCGATGGAGGCCTTGTACGTGTCCACCGAGATGGGAACGCTCACTTGCGAGATGAGTTTTTCGATGACCGGCAGGACGCGGCGTCGTTCCTCGGAGGCATCCAGGGCCAAGGCGCCGGGTCGCGTCGATTCGCCACCGACATCCAACAGGTCCGCCCCCTCCACCACCATCTGGACGCCGGCCTCGACGGCGCGCGCGGGATCGAACAGCACACCACCGTCAGAGAACGAATCCGGAGTGACGTTGATGACCCCCATGACAAGGGTGCGGCCGCCTAGTTCGAGCGTGCGTCCGCCGGGCAAGGGTATGGCGAATCGACGACGAGAATGCACGGGGGAAACTTAGCAAGTTGGAAGGTCAAAGTTCAAAGTGGAAAGTAAGTTTGAACTTACTTCCCGACTTTGAACTTTGAACTTTGAACTTATTCCTGCGTGACCGGACGAGGAGGCAACGCGGGAACGATCCCCGGGGCGGGGCGTTCCTTCGACGGCTTCGCGTCGCGAACGGGCGGCGCCGTCGGTCCTGCCGCGGGCGTCGGCTCGTCGATCGGCAGGCCCGCGGACAACCGCCTGACCTGTTCGGCGTCGAGCGTTTCGCGGGCCAGCAGTGCATCGGCCATATCGAGCAGATACTGCTTGTTCTCGCTGAGGATGGCTTGCGCCCGTGAGTAGTTGTCAGTCACGAAGCGCTTCACTTCATGGTCGATCTTCAGCGCCGTGTCTTCGCTGTAGTCCTGGTGCTGCGCGATCTCGCGGCCAAGGAAGATCTGCTCTTCCTTCTTGCCGAACGTGAGCGGGCCCATGTTGCCGCTCATGCCCCATTCGCAGACCATGCGGCGCGCGAGGTCGGTGGCGCGCTCGAGGTCGTTCCCGGCGCCGGTTGTGATGCTCCCAATCGTGATCTCCTCGGCGATGCGGCCGCCGAGCAGGATCGCGATCTGATCTTCGAGGTACTCGCGCGAGTAGTTGTGCTTCTCGTCAATCGGCAGCTGCATCGTCAACCCGAGGGCCATGCCGCGCGGGATGATCGTGACCTTGTGGATCGGGTCGGCATGCGGCAGCTTGACCGTCAGCAACGCGTGGCCGGCTTCGTGAATCGCGGTTACACGCTTCTCGCTCTCGCTGATGATCATCGAGCGGCGCTCGGCACCCATGAGCACCTTGTCCTTCGCGAACTCGAAGTCGAGCATGCGAACGACCTTCTGGTTGTAACGTGCTGCGTTGAGCGCCGCTTCGTTCACCAGATTCGCCAGATCGGCGCCGGAAAAGCCTGAGGTCCCGCGCGCAAGAACGGCAACATCCACATCGTCTGAAAGTGGAATCTTCTTCGTGTGAACCGAGAGAATACCCTCGCGACCCTTCACGTCGGGGCGATTCACGACGATGCGGCGATCGAAGCGGCCGGGCCGCAACAGCGCGGGGTCGAGAACGTCCGGGCGGTTCGTGGCCGCCACGAGGATCACACCCTCGTTCGACTCGAAACCGTCCATTTCGACGAGCAGCTGGTTCAGCGTCTGCTCGCGCTCGTCGTGACCGCCGCCAAGGCCGGCGCCGCGATGACGGCCGACCGCGTCGATCTCGTCGATGAACACGATGCAGGGAGCGTTCTTCTTGCCTTGCTCGAAGAGGTCGCGCACACGGGACGCGCCAACGCCGACGAACATCTCGACGAAGTCAGAACCGCTGATCGAGAAGAAAGGCACGTTCGCCTCGCCGGCCACGGCGCGCGCCAGAAGCGTCTTGCCGGTTCCGGGAGGGCCCATGAGAAGAACGCCCTTCGGAATGCGGCCGCCCAGCTTCTGGAACTTCTGAGGCTCACGCAGGAAGTCAATGATCTCCTGCAGCTCGTCCTTGGCTTCGTCCACGCCGGCGACGTCCTTGAAGGTCACCTTCTTCTGCGCGCTCGACGAGAGCTTGGCCTTGCTCTTGCCAAACGAGAGCGCTTTGTTACCGCCGCTTTGCATCTGGCGCATGATGAAGACCCAGAACCCGATCATCAGCAGGATCGGCACCCAGGTAGAGAGGAGCGCCGTCCACGGGCTCGCGGTTGGTTCACGCGCGGTTACAACGACATTACGTTCCAGCAACCGATTGGCGAGTCCCTCGTACTGCGGTGGGGAGACCGTGCGGAACGTGTCGTTGGTCTTGGTGGTCCCTGTAATCTCGTTGCCTGTCATCGTGACCGAGGCAATCTGGCCCGTATCGACGGCCATCATGAACTCGGTGAACGTGAGTGACTTGGCGCCCGTCTGGAACTTGGTGGAAAAGTTCCAAACCATGACCGCAATGACGGCCATGGCCATCCAGAACACCAAGCTCCGCATAGTAGAGTTCAAGAGCGCCCTCCCGTCCGGGTTTCCGACGGCATAAATTCTGGGAACTACCTTATAAGAGTATCACTTCGAAGCCGCGTCGGTCATCGATCAGCGACGTCTCTTAGTAAGACCAATTTCCCCCGCCGAAGTTCCACGCGGGCGCCAGGGACGTCGCTTCCGGAGGATTCTCCGCCAGCAACCTCGAGCGCCATTTCCACGTGATCGAACCCGATTTCACGATTCGGCGCAGCCAGTCTCAACGCTGTCAAGACGATGCGCCGTCTGACCGGTGGTGGCTCGACCATCAGCCCTGAAACGTCGATTTCGACTCTCGTTTCGCCTCGGACCACGAGAGCGTCGAATCGGCGGTCAGCGAGCTCATCGAGCCACTGACCGTCTTCTCGGACAATCGCCGCCGCCCGCGCAATGGCCGGGCTGGAGGAGCTCGCGCCGGCAAGGTCCAGTTCCGGCAAGACCTTGTGTCGAATCCGATTGCGCGGATTCACCAGATCTTCGTTGGTCTCGTCGTCCATCCACGTCTGACCGCGCGATTCCAGGTAACGGCGAAGATCGCCGCGCGTGACATCCAGCAGTGGCCTGACGACTTTCCCGCGCCGCGGATAGATTCCTCCGAGGCCGGTCATTCCCGCGCCGCGAATCAGCTTCAAGAGGAACGTCTCGGCCTGATCGTCCCGGGTGTGACCGACGGCAATCCGGTCTGCTGATGAAGACTCGGCCGCTCTGTGAAGGAAGTCGTAGCGCAGACGACGGGCGGCGTCCTCGATGGAGAGTCGCTGCGTGTGCGCGTATGAGGTGACATCTACTGACTCCACCGCAATGGGAAGACCGATTCGGGCGGCGAGGTCGCGGCAGAACTGTTCGTCGCGCGTCGCCGAGCAGCGAAGACGATGATTCAAATGCGCCAGGGAGACGACATTGAAGTCGTCGTGTTCGGCGAGTTCCCGGAGGAGCAGAACCAGGGCAACGGAATCAGAGCCTCCGGACAGTCCAATCAGGAGTCTGGCACCGGATGACCAGAGCGCCTGACGACGAATCGTGCGACGAATCTGCTGATGGAGAGAAGGCAACTCCCAACTCCCAACGCCCAACGCCCAACTCCCAAAGGAAGGTTCTCGGACACGCCTTGGAAGTTGGCGCGAGATCGCCTTGGAGGTTGGGAGTTGATATGCCGGAGGGCGGACTCGAACCGCCGACCCCGCGCTTATGAGACGCGTGCTCTAACCGACTGAGCTACTCCGGCACGAATTGTTCATTGTACCGCACGGAGTGATCGGCCTTTCTACGAGGTGATGCCTACGCGAAGCACGGTAATCCGGTCGTCGAGTGGATGGCTGTCGGCGTGCGATCGCCATGGCCAAACAGCGTGGTGCTGCCTTCCCCGGACGATCCGCCTGAGAAATCCGTCGTGCCCAATGCCCTGTAGTGCTCGTGGATATAGCGGTCGAGCACCGGATAGTCACGGCGAAATTCGCTGTCGTCAGTCTGGTGAATGATGATGACAGCGGGGTTCGCGGCGAGCAGTCGCACGCTGCGCTCTTGAAAGCGCGGTTCTGACCAGTGTCCCGCGAACACGGTGGCCAAGCCAGCGGCAAAGGGGCGCTGGGAGAGGAAATAGATCTCGGGGACGAACCACGTGGCGAGGATCCTGTCTGTGGGACGGGTACACGCGCGCACGTACCTGACGATCTCGGCGACCTCGTGGCCCCCGAGGAGGTCCGGATCGGGTGGCGACGCCGCCAATTCCCTCACGAGACCTACCAGGCGGGCCGGGCGCGCGATCTCGGGCGAAAGCCGTTGCCGCCAATCGGCAGCTACAGAGATGCTCCATATCGTTACGGCGAGGGTGACAACCGTGACCACCTTCAGCAATGGACGCCGCATTCCTCCGCGCACGTGCCAGGCGTGCCGGGCGAGCCAGACCGACAGGATCGCAGTCGGTCCCACCATGCCACCGAACCTGGCGCTGACGGGATATCTCAGGATCAACAGATTCAGCGCCACACACAACACGATGAGGCTTGATATCTTCGCGATCTCGGAGCGAGGCACGGGTGATGGCGAACGACTGGCGACAGCAAGGGCAAGTGCCGCGACTACCGGCAACCCGTGGAACAGGTAGTACAGCACAGCGTCAGCATTCGCCTCGTGCCATGAGCCGGCAAACAGGCGGAGACGCAAGAACGGCACTGCGCGTTGAACGCGTATCCACCTGGCCTCTTCCGGCAGCGTGAAACGAGCGCGGTCAATACCGCTGGTGTCCTCCACGAGTGGATCCTGGACCAGGGAGCGAAGACGCGAAGGCGACGGATCACCGATCTGGTAGTCCCATGTTCGTTCCGTGGGCTCTCCTCGCAGTCTTCCATCGACGAGCGTATGTCGGACTTCGGCGGCCGCGCGGGTGACCTCGTCCACGGTTGGCGCCCATCTGACAATTACTCGCCGGGCGAGCGGAACGTCCGCCAGGCTGATCGGCTGCGTGAGCGAGAACGGCAGCGGCGTGCTGATACGTGTGCCCGCTGACTCTCGTTGGCCGTACGTCAGCACCTGACCAGCGGCGTCAACGACGCCACTGGTGAATTGAAGAAAGACCAAGGGTGGCAATGACAGACAGATGACCGCGAGGACGAGCAGGCCGACGCGGCGTCCCAACGTCTGCCACGCACCAGCGTGCACGACAAGCATCGCCGCCAACGCAGCTGCAGCAATGTAGACGCCGGTGTCGTAGCGAAAAACAGCGGAGACCACCATTCCCCCAGCCAGCGCCCAGATGCGCGCCGCGGCTGGCAACTCCACGTAGCGCCAGCACAGCATGACACCGAGCGGGTAGAAGAACACCTTGTCGAAGTCGTAGCCGCGCGGGAGCGCCAGGAGTGAGAGGAGCGCTGCGAGCGAGGCGAGCACGAGAGAGTTCGAAACGCGCCACGCAAGTGCCGCTACCAGCGTCACGCCACTGGCGATGAACACGCTATCGAGGAGCCATTCCCCAAGAAGGTTATCGCCCATGAGGAGTTGCAGACCTCCGGACACAAACTCCGTCATGAAATACCCAGGATCAAAAAAATCCCGGAATGGCAGCTCGCCGTAACGCGCGACCTGGCGCGCTCGCGACACGCGATCAAACTGATCGTTGAAGAGAGAGTAGGTTGCTGCCGAGATGAAGAGGGACACGAGCCACAGGACGCACAGAGCCGGCTGGATGCGCGATGTGCGACCTTCGTTTCTCGCGGACAACGATTCCGCGTTCGGCAGTGTATTCATGACACGCCACACGATGAGACAAGCTCTCGACCAGAGGCAGAGCTTGCCGGTGTAGTGGATAATGAAGGCCGTACCAAGTGGCGAACGTGGTGCACCGGAACAGATACGCCGCGACGATCATAGTCGCTGTGCTGGCGATCCAGCCCGAGTTCCTCTCTATCCCATCTTGATCGGCCAGAGCGCACTGACGACCACCGCTGCGCGGAGTGCTGATTTCAACTCCGCGCGCTCTCGATGACCGCCGCCGCAATCAGCGGAATCAGGATCTCGTGATGCCCGACGAGCGAGATCCCCTGCCCTTCGGTCCCAGCCACGGGGCGCGTGACGACGTTGGTATGGGGCCGGTACAGACGCACGAAGTCGATATTCACCGTCGTCAGACGATCGAGCGGAATACCCTGGTTTCGCGCCAGGGCGACCGCTTTCAGGAACACTTCGGGGAGGACGACAGCGGACCCGCAGTTCAGATACACCCCGTCAGAGAGCCGTGCGACGCATGACGTGAAATACCGGAAGTCACGAAGGCTGGCGGCACCGATGGCGGCGCCGGAGGCGTCCTGGTGCATGTGGATGATGTCGGTTCCAAGAGCAACATGAACCGTTACTGGTATACCGAGACGATCGGCGGTCGCCAGGAGACTGCGATCGGCCCAGCGCGCGTTCGACGCAGAGAGATATGCGCCAACGGCCTGCCCAAGTCCCTGCTGCTTCACGGCAGCGTTGGCGATGATCTCGTTCAGGATGCGTCCTGTTTCTTCTGCCATCCCGAAGCGGCCAGGTCCGAGTGCTTCGTCCACGTCCTCGGACGTGGCGCCGGAGAGCGCAATCTCGAAGTCATGGATCACCCCGGCGCCGTTCATGGCGAGCGCGGAAACATAGCCACGCTGCATCAAGTCGATGAGGACAGGTGACACGCCAGTCTTGATGACATGGGCGCCAATTCCCCAGATGACACCGGCGCCTCGCTGACGGGCACTGACGATGGCGCGCACGACACGCCGCAGATCTTCTGCGGCCAGAATTCCCGGTAACGCATCGAACCAACTTTTGAATGATGTGCCCGGTGCGGTCGGTCTCGCGAAATCCTCTGCACGCGCCTTGCTCTTTCGCGAGGCAAGGGGGTACGTACGCACTCCGGACAGATCGAACTCTTCATAGCTGAATGGCATGGGCAATACCTTAGCAAGAGCGCGGCGAAACACCCACGGGAAGAGTCCGGCTGAAGCCGGACACTATGGGGGACCGGCGGGAGAGACCGGCTGACGCCGCACGCTACGCACGCTCAGGGCACGACTTGAGCGCCGACGAAGAGTTGAAACGGCGCCCAGTAGTACGGCTTGGCTGTCGCCGTGCCACTTCGAATCATCTCGAGCTTCGCTGAACGAAGCGCCTCGCCTGGCGATGCGCCGTCCGCCAGCTTCTCGTACACCTGTCCCATCAGGGCCGCCGTCGAGCGGTCGTCGACATCCCAGAGTCCGGCGATCACGCGACGTGCGCCCGCGCGGAGAAAGGCCCAGGCAAAGCCGACCAGTCCCTCACCTGCATACGTGCGCTCACCGGCGCTGCGGCAGGCAGAGATCGTCACCAGGTCGGCGGAGAGCGGATGGTCGGCGACATCGCGGGCGTAGAGCTTGTACCCTCCCTCATCAGGCGAGAGAATCACCGCCGAATCCAGTGGGCTCTCGGCGTTGGCTTCGGCGTGAGCCGTGAAGTGCACGATGCCAAACTTCCCGGGCTGGCTTGCCAGGTACTGCGCCGGCGTGGCGCGACCCGCCGTGTAGACGGATGCCCGATCGGAAAACGCGCTCGATACGGCTTTCATCTCGGCCGAGGCGTACTTGAGCGACGGGAATTTCGGATCGGCGGAAACGGGATCGCCGATCAGGAGGACCGAATGTTCGCGGTCGACTGTTGGTGTTGGTCTCACGCTGAGCGACGCGAGCGACGGCGCGACAGCAATTTCGACGTCTTCGATCCAGTAGCGGCGTCGAGCACCAGGCACTGGAAGCATCTCGAAGTTGAGCGTGTTCAACGGGCCATCGGGAACGACGATCACGCGGCCGCCCGACGGCAGAACGCTCGCGACCGGCTGGATGAGACGTTGGAACAACGTGTCTCCCGCGGACGTGGCAATGGCGACAGGATCGCCGAGCGATGTCACGATCATGCTTCGATACGAGTCGACGAGTTTCTTGATTTCCTGAGCATTCGTTTCGAGCGGGATGAAACGAACGCCGTCGCCGGTCACTACCCAGGCATATGCTCGGGCGGAACCGATCCAGTAGAACAGCAGCGCGCTTCGCAACCCGTGTGCGGACCGACGAAATACGCTCACGCTCGGACGTGATGGCGCCACCACACCGTGTCGATCCGCCAGGACCCGCGCGCGGATCGAGTCGGCCACTCTAAGCGCTTCCTCGACCTCTTGGCGTTCGATGAGCACGTCGATGTAGCGTTCATAAAAACGAATGAGCCGTGTCAGGAATGAAAGCTGGTAGTCGGTGTCCAGCAGCTCCGATCGAGTGTGCTCGATGACGTCGAGTGCGGCCCTGTAGCGGCGCGACGCGCCATCGAGATCGCCCGCAGTCGCACTCAGGTTCCCGAGCTCCGCGTGGACTTCCCAGGCCAGAGCCTGAGGGGTTGTCTTGTCGTTGAGCAGATCTTCGTAGAGTTGCCGTGCCTCGGACACCTGCCCGCGTCCGGCTGCGATCTCTGCGCGATGAAACGTGTTGTAGATGAACGTTCGCGTGCCGGCTCGTTCGTTGAGTCGTCTGGCTTCGGCATTCATGCGCTCGGCCTCGTCCCAATTTCCCAACGATCCATGCAGGCTCGACAGGTTGTCGGCCCATCTGGCTGCGTCCTCGACCATTCCGGCCGACGTCGCTACGTCCAGCGCGCGTCGCAGGTACGGCAATGCCTCCTGGTACGAGCCGTTCAAGCCATACGTCGTGCCCAACGCACCGAGCGCCTGCGCCAGGTAGAGACGTGGTCCGCGCTTCTCGTTGACGTCGACGCTTCGCCGCAGCATCGTGATGGCACGATCGAAGTCGCCGAGGCGCGCGTAGCAGACTCCGGCGTTCCTCAACGCCACCGCATACACCATGTATGAAGACAGGTCCGTCATTGACACGACGGATTCGAAGAACGGGAGGGCCTCGTCATAGCGATCCCTCACCAGATAACCGGTTCCGCGGTTCAGCGTCGCGCTCGCTTCGCGAAACCGGTCGCCTGCCGTCCGCGTTGCTGTAACCGAAGCCATGAGCGCGGCATCCCCCTCATCCCAGCGACCCAGACGTTGCAACGCGATTCCCTTGAGAATGTTCGTGTCGAGCAAGACATCGGCACTTGATGACTCCGTCGCCAGCCGCGCACTCTCTTCGAACGTCGCGACGGCGCGCGCCAGATCACCCCGAATCAGATACCGCTGGCCATTCAAGTACCGTTGACGAGCCCGAACCCACGCGTAATCAGCAGCGGGAGGCACTGGTTCGTCGAGGGAGAGAAATGGTGTGGAAAGCTCGCGACTGATGAGTCGAATTTCGTCCTGAAGCAACTTGAACTTCCACGGCCAGGGAGAGGGAGCTTGTCCGCTCGACAGGCGCAGACCTTCCTGCGCGAGCGTGCGAGCCTTGTCCAATTCTCCCAGCAACAGCTCCTGTGAGCCCTTGTCGTACAGATCTTGAAGTTGTGGCGGGGCGCCAGAAGTGCAGGCTGCAAGAAGGACGAGCAATCCTGCGACGCCTGCGAGGTGGCTACGGATAGTAACTTCCATTCGTGTCGAGGCCGCCGCCATCCGCCCAACCGCCAATCGGCGAGCCAAGATCGAAGCGGACCATCGTCAAACGCCGTTCACTGCCTCCGACCAGTAGCTCACCGAAGAAGATCGTCCCGAAGTCGGGGATGGTGACGACGTGGCCATCAATCTTCGACCCTGGAAACGGCTTGCCGCTCCATCTGATACGCTCGACGATGGTGGTGTAGATCAGGCCATTCCGAACCACCAGTCCCGGTCTTCGATCCTGGCCCTTGATCGTCGCGTTCAGCACGAAGTGCTGGCCGAATTTTTCGACGACTTTCGGGTCGTCGGCGGCCGCCGCCACTTTCGATCGGGTGTCGTATTTCTGAAACAGGCTCGTGTTCAAGGCGATGTCGAGCCCAAAGCCACCAATGTCGACACCCTGAATGACGGAACTCTTGCCCGCAGCAATCGATGGCTCACCGCTGCCACGGGGACTGCTGCTGACGAGAGCCCCGCGAATGCGCGTGGCCGTGAAGAGCGGTTTCTGTCCCACGGCCAACTCACGAATTTCCGCCATCACATTCGTCGTCGAGTTCAGCGTGTGCAGCTCGCCCTTGTGATCGCTGACCGCCTTCGCCAGCTTCTCATCGTCGAACAGGCCTTCGGCGAAGGTCATTGCCGATCCGAAGCGAATGACGTCACCGAAGGATCGCCCTTCAATCTGCGCCTGCGAGCGCCCGCCCGAGACGCCGAGGGAGCTGGCGCCCGGCATGTCGACGATGACCGTCTTCGGTCGATAGAACAGACCACTGAGAGCGGATGCGTTCCCGCGAAACAGGAACTGCTTCCTGAGTTCCATATGTCACTCTCGAACGCCGAAGCGTCTGGATTCGAAGCGTCAGTAAGCTACATCAAAACCGTACTCGCCCAACGTTGCATCCGACGATCCGGGATCGCGAACGACCAGCGTGTAGCGGCCTTGACTACCAAGCTCATCCGCTGGAATCAGCAGTAAGAGCGGAGCGCCCGAGGGGGGGAGTGCTGCGCGCCCAGATAGTATCCTGCCACCGTCCTGATCGAGAAGGTCATATCTGACCTCCTTCACAGACGAAGTCATCACATCGATACCGAGCGTGACGAAGCGCTGCTCCTGAGACACGGTTACAACCGGAACGGCACCACGCGTCGCCTCGCGCAACATGACGGGCGACAACGATTGGGGTGAACTCGCTTGTCTCAGCGCGGGAACGGTGACAAGCGATTGATAGCCGGTCGTCAGTGCGAGCGTTGCAGCAACCGCCCATGGAACGATGACTGATGGGCGCTGCCACACCGGTCGCCTGGTGGCCACAAGAGACAGGCCGGCGTTTCTTCGGGGCTGCGACTTGGCGCGGCGAACTTCCTCACGAATCAGTTCACCGCGGCGCACCTCTTCCGCGCATTCGCTGCAGTCGAAGAAGTGATCTTCGAACTCGTGCTTTTCGACCTCGGTCATCTCCTCGAGGAGATATCGTTCGGCCGCCATCGTGTCGAGTACCTGCTGATGCGTCATGGTCTTCTGCAGGCATAGTGGTCGAAGGCGCCGAACCGTTTCATGACCGTGCGAACTCGGTCTTGAAGCGCTGTTTGGCCCGATGAAGCAGGACCCTCAGGTAGTTCCGGTCGATCCCAAGCGTGCGACAGATCTCGTCCTTGTCGCGTTCCTCGAAAAACAGCCAGTCGAGCAGCTGACGTTCCTTCGGCGGGAGGGTCTCCAGAACTTTACGTACGAGGGCGCGTTCCTCGTCGAGAACGACGGACTCCTCCGAACCTTTACGAGGGTCGACAATCTGTGCGCCGGTGTCGTCGCCAAGAGGGGCCACGCGAGAGTGGGACCGATACAGCTCGAAGAGGACGTTGTTGCAGACAGAGTTGACGAAGCTGCCGAAGCCGCCGGGAGACTGGATGCCTCCAGGTTGCCGTACCGCCCGCAGCACGCGAAGAAATGTCTCCTGGATGGCATCCTCCACAGCCGCGGGCGACCGCAGGCGGGAGCGGAGCTTGATTAAGAGCAACTCGCGGAAATACCGCGTGAAATGCTCCTCGGTTTCCGGATCGCCCGACTTGAGTCGATCGAGGTAATCGCGATCGAATTCGTGTCGCGGTTCATTGCGCAAGCGGCGAGATCGTACGCTCTCGCTCGAAACTCGTGCAACGCCAAACCCGTGTGCGTGCAGAACGGCGGGCTCGCTAGCTGGTCCGTGCACAACAGTTCCGATCAATAGCAGAGCTTATGCACACGCTGCATGCGACGACCCGCCTGCCTTGACCATGCGGAACGAGTGATACGAGACGTGGCATCCATGGGTGCGCAGGAAACTCAGGAATCGCTTGTAGTCGCCCGCCGGCATGTTGAACGCACGAACGAGCATCTTGTAGTTGCCACGGGTGTAGGCGAGCCCGGCCTGAACGATCTGCCTCACGTCTTCACGGGTCAGGTCTCGATTCATAAAGGGCTCGTGAACCTCGGCCCAGAATGAAAGGCCTTCGGACAGGAGGCGATTCAGACGCTGCTCTCCGAGAGGCTCCGACCAAGCCGTCGTCGTCGCGGCCGAGCGACGCTGGTGCCCGATCTCCAGCGGCAGTGAACCGACATCCACGCGACCGTTGTGACCGCTGCCGACGACCAGACGCTCGGCGACGTTCTTGAGCTCACGAACGTTTCCCGGCCAGTCATACGTCAGCAACCGCTGCAATGCCTCCGCCGAGACTTCGGGAATCGGCCGCCGATGAACTCCAGAGAACGTCTCGAGGAAGTAACGCAGCAGAAGCGAGATGTCGTCCCGGCGCTCGCGCAGGGGTGGGACCTCGATGTGGACGACATTCAACCGATAAAACAGGTCTTCTCGAAAGCTCTGATCGGCAACGCGAGCCACGAGGTCGCGATGCGTCGCCGCGACGATGCGCACATCCAGCGGCGGCAGGGAGCGATCGGCGCCAACGCGCTGTATCTCCCCCGTCTCCAGGAATCGCAGCAACATCGCCTGCATGCGAAGGCTCATCTCGCCAATCTCATCCATGAAGATGGTGCCTTTGTTGGCGGATTCGAGGCGGCCGCGCTTGTCGCGAAACGCTCCCGTGAAACTGCCGCGCACGTGCCCGAAGAGCTCCGATTCGAGCAGGGTGTCGGGGAGGCCGGCACAATTCATCGGAATAAAAGGGGCCGTGCGGCGCTGGCCGCGCTCGTGGATGAGCCGCGCCACCAGCTCCTTCCCCACGCCGCTCTCACCGGTAATCAGGACCTTCGCTCCGCACGCGGCCGCCACTGCAATCTCCCGCTCGACGGCGCGCATCGCCGCACTCGCGCCGAGCATCGTGGTGGTTTCCATGGTCAAAACCTCCGGTCGAGCCGACTGGCTCATTCCGCTCCTCGGGAACCTAGTGCAAGAACCTGTTATTTCGTTACAACCGGCACGATATTGGGTCCAGATTTGCCTTGCATCACTCCTCTATCGTGTGTGATCTTTCCCGTTTGCACAGGAGGCAGGCCATGAAGCGGCTCTCAGGAGCACTGGTGCTACCAGTCCTGCTGGCTCCGAGCGCTGGCCGTAGTCACTTCGAGGGGTTCGGGTCTACGAAGAGTAACTTGGCCGTACACTCGATCTGGCCGGGCGATTGCAACACGGCCGACGCTTGTGACTGACGATCCGTTCCCAGGTACGTCGTCGATCAAACCGGGGGTTGGTGCACAGGCTCCCACCAGAGACCTAGTCACTCAGTCGAACCGGGAAGCCGGGGCTCTGACCGACGGGGTCGACTCGCTCTTAGTGTTTCCTTCCGAGACTCAGATCGATGGAAGTGGGTCATCTGGGCCTCACGCCTGGGCCTACGATCTGCCCTTGCACACCACGGCAACGCAATTGACACGTACCGTCATCGAGAGCAGCACGACATCCGTATCGCGAAAAAATCCCGACTTTCAAACAATAGAATTGCTCAGAAGCGTGGAAGGGCGGCTCGGCGCCCTGGCCGGGCTCTACGATCTGTGCCGTAGCATAGAAGAGCGTCTGGTTCGAGCCGAGCATTCGCTTCAGCGGACCGAGGGTCGTGCTTCCGATCACCAATTCCTGGATCGCTGTACCCGCATCGACGAAACACTGGGTCGAACAGAAGTCGCTCTCCACACCGTCCAGAGTGCCGTCGTCGAGATCGACAAGACGCTCCACGAACTCTGCGCGAACGTCGCCAAACGTTCCGGAGGAACGGAAGAGGTACTTCGCCGGATGGAAGGGTTTGTCGCGGACAGAACCCTCCACCAGCTCGCTGCGCGCATCGACACGCGGCTGGCGGACACCACTGCCGAGGTCCATCAAATTGAGCGGCTCGTGGAGGGCGAGGGCCTTCGCAAGTTTTCAGCAGAGATCAATGGGCGCTTGGTGCGGACCGAGGAGGCGCTCCGGCGAATTGAGCGCATGCTCGAGACCGCGGGCCGGAGCCAGAACGACACGGTAGGCCATCAGAGTACTCCCCCTCCCTCTATGCGAGCCGTTTGGCTTGGGATGGAGCCTGCGTGGAACTCAGTCGTGAAGTACGGACGAGCCGCGCTGCCCCTGGCGGCGTACGTATGGAATCGGGCGAATCAGATGACAGAACGCGTCGACGTGCGACGCGCGGCTGTGCTCGCTGGGGGAGCCCTCCTCTTGCTGGGTACGCTCTTCCTTGCCACCGTACGTCTCAGTGATCTTGGGATTCGACCTCGCGAAGCATCCACGTCGGGCGATCGGCAGATCCCACCGGTTCAGACGACCATCATCCCGGTAGTGAAAGCGGCGCCGCCCCCGGCTTCGCCTCAGAAGACTGCAAATGTCGAGTCCAGACCACTCGAGCCTTCCCGTCCTCGGCGAGCCTCGACTCAGCGTCCGCTTCGCGAAACAGCCTCTGCGCAGATCGCTGCGATTCAGCCCGTGCCGCCGGATCGATATATCGGCACTCTCGCAATCAAATCCGAGCCGTCCGGCGCTGCGGTCTTCGTCAATGGGCGACCGGTCGGTGTAACACCCCTCACGCTTTCACAACAGCGAGCGGGCTCCCTCGCGCTCCAGATAACGCATCAGGGATTCCAGCGGTGGAGCGCGGCTGTTCAAGTACGCTCCGGCCTTTCGACGGAGGTCAGCGCCACACTTCTTCCGGATGGCCCCTAGACGCGTTCGTGGCACCATCATCGGGCTCACGTGCCGCGCCACCGCCGCGGCGCTCGATCGATAGCCGTACTATCAGTTGGCGGATCCGCTCGATGCCGCGCAGGCGGATGCAGGCAGCTCGTGGCCGAGTTCCGTGTGACTTCACCCGCCCGCGGAACTTGCTCCTGCTCCAATCAAATCTGATGTGATCGTGCGCCAGCGGTTCGCTCGCACATCACGGATGCGACAGTATCTGGAGCGGCGTATCTGCAGAATCGGGCGGTCGAACCCCGGGCGCATTATTTGTAAATTCGCCGACGCGGTCATACCTAATTTTGCGAAACCATCCGGACTCTCTCGACCTGGGCCGTTGACCGCCTTATGCGAGAAGCGCGGACAGGTCGGCAACCCCTCGACGGACTCAGCCAGATCCACGATAGAGCGTGGGCGCGCTCGGGCGATCGCAGACTGTTTGCCGCAACGCACATGAGGTCTCCGCCGGTCCAGGGTTCCTGGTTCTCGGTTCTTCTAGGTAATCAACATCGCGTCGCCATAGCTGTAGAACCGGTACCGCTGTTCGATCGCCTCACGATACGCAGCGAGGATCCGGTCGCGCCCAGTGAATGCCGCTACGAGCATCAGCTGTGAGGACCTCGGCAAGTGGAAGTTCGTGATCAGACCCTGGACGACCTGGAAGCGATGGCCAGGGTGGATGAACAATGACGTGTTTCCTTCAGACGGATGCACGCGACCCTCGGGATCGACTGACAGCGACTCGAGCGCTCGAGTCGTGGTGGTCCCGACGGCAATAATACGACGGCGATCCCGGAGCGCGTTGGTCAACGCGTCTGCCGCCGATCCTGAAACCGTGTACGACTCCGGATCCACTTCGTGCTCCTCGATTCTGTCCACCCGCACAGGCTTGAATGTTCCGTATCCCACGTGGAGAGTGATCGATGTCCTCTCGATGCGGTGCGCCCGCAGCTCCTCGAGGACCGCGCTGGTGAAATGCAGACCGGCAGTCGGCGCGGCGATCGAACCCACCTGGTGTGCGTAGATAGTCTGATAGCGCTCGCGATCGAACTCTTCGTCGGTACGACTGATGTATGGCGGCAACGGGATGTGCCCGATCTGCTCGACGGCCTCACTCACTGACAATTGATCGTCGCTCCATAGCCGAATCGTCCGGCGTCCGTGGAAATGTCGGGCCAGGACCTCGCCATGGAGTCGCACATCCTTCGACCCGAAGACGACGCGAGCACCGGGTTTGAGCTTCTGACCTGGGTGCATCAGGCATTCCCACGCTTCGCTACTTTCAACTCCCAACTGCCGAGGCCCGATTTCCGAAGGCTCATCGTTGGGGGTTCGCGAATGGGGAGTTGGGTGTCTGCGAAGCAGGAGACACTCCACCGCACCTCCGCTCGAAACACGATGACCGACCAGGCGCGCCGGGAAGACGCGAGTGTCGTTGAGCACGAGCAGGTCACCGGAGCGCAGGTGATCTCCCAGTCGCATGAATGAGGTGTACTCGATCCTCCCGGCATGGCGAGGGAGGACCAGTAGTCGCGACTGCCCGCGCTCGGCAGGCGGGCGCTGAGCGATCAGCTCGTGCGGCAGATCGAAATCAAAATCGCTGGTTAAAGACCCCGGGGGTGATTTTTTGACGTTCACCACAATCACCCCCCGGGTCCTTTCTGGAAGAAGCGATCGAGGTTCGTGCGGTCCTTCTGCGCCAGCAGCGGCTTCCAGAGGTCGCCCAGTTTCGCGATCCGTTGTCGCACGTTGTCGATCCTGAAGTCCTCTATTCGAATGCCCTCGTCGACTTCCTTCCAGGTCACTGGTGTCGATACGGTCGCCCGCGGTTTCGGGCGCACTGAGTAGATGCTGGCCAGTGTCTGCCCCCACGCATTCTGTTTGTAGTCCACGACGATACGACCCTTCGGCCGCGCGGCCACGCGGTAGCCAACGGTCATCAGCTTCGGATTCCGCGAGGCGAGTTCGGTTGCCAGCGCTTTCGCGAAGGTGTGGACCACATCCTGTGTCGGGCCTCGTTTCAGCCCGACGTACACATGCAGCCCACGCGAGCCGGTCGTCTTCACGTATGGTTTCATGCCAAGCGTCGTGAGCGCGTCCCGCACGATCAGGCCAGCTTCACACGCCTGCGCGAATGTCGCGCCGTCACCAGGATCGAGATCGAAGTGCAGGAAGTCTGGCCGATGCACGTCGTCGCAGCGCGCGTACCACTGATTGAGATCGATGCACCCAAGATTGATCACCCACAAGAGTGACGGTCGGTCGTCGATGACCGGGAAGTTGACGACTTTCCCTTCGTCATGATCGATCGCGCAAATACGAATCCACGACGGCCGTGGGCTGGGCGCCTCCTTCATGAAGAACGATGCGCCGGCAGCGCCATTGGGATAACGGCGCATGACCATGGCGCGATCGCGAATATGCGGAAGAAGTACTGGGGCGACGTCGGCGTAGTACTGAATCAGGGCGCCCTTGGTGATACCGAGCTCGGGCCAGAAAAGCTTGCGGAGGTTCGTCAGCCGCACCTCGCGGCCGTCGACCTTCAAGATGACGTTGTCGACGTGGGTCGGAATCGTAATGACCCCCGGGGTCATTTTCTGCGAGCTCACGCCTCGAAAATTACCCCCGGGGTCATTCTTTTAGTCCCCACTTGAGCAGCAATGAGCCAACGGTAAAGCCGGCGCCGACCGATACCATCAGCAGCAGGTCGCCGCGCTTCAGTCGCTGGTCATCCACGGCATCGCTCAACGCCAGCGGAATCGTCGCGGCGGTGGTGTTGCCGAAGCGTTCGATGTTGATGACGACCTTCTCTTCCGGCACCCCAAGCTTCTCGGCTGCCGACAGGATGATGCGACGGTTGGCCTGATGCGAGACCAGAAGGTCGATGTTCTCGGCGCTCAGGTTGTTCCGCTGAAGGATCCGGCGGCACGCTTCCTCAGTGTTTCGGACGGCGAACTTGAACACCGCCTGACCGTCCTGCTTCACATAGTGCAGTCGCTGCGCGATCGTCTCCTCGGATGCCGGACGCAGGCTGCCCCCGGCCGGCATGCACAGAGAGTCGCCGCCGCTGCCATCGACGTAGTTCTCGAAATCGATGATGCCAATGTCGGGATCTCCTGACGCTTCGACAACTGCCGCTCCGGCGCCGTCGCCGAAGATCACGCACGTCGCGCGATCGGTGTAGTCGATGATGCTCGACATGACATCGGCGCCAATCACGAGCGCGTGGCGGCTTCCGCCGCTGGACACCATCTGCGCCGCAGTCGTCAGCGCATAGGTGAATCCGGAACAGGCTGCAAACAGGTCGTAGCCCCAGGCGCTCGTCGCGCCAATCTTGTGTTGGACGAGGCACGCTGTGCTCGGAAACAGCATGTCCGGCGTCGTCGTACCGACGACGATGAAGTCGATGTCAGTGGGCTCGAGTCCGGCGCGTGCAATCGCCTGCCGCGCGGCCTCAGCCGCCAGGTCCGATGTCGCGACTCCGGGCTCAACGATGTGACGCTCTCTGATTCCGGTCCGCTGAAGGATCCACTCGTCACTCGTGTCGACCATCTTTTCGAGGTCGGCGTTGGTCAGGACCCGCGGTGGAACATAGGTGGCCAGGCTGGAAATGCGCGCACGGCACGGGGTGCGCGGCGAAGCGGTTACCACAGTCGACTATCCCTCCCGGGAGCAGTAAGCCCGAAATATTCGTAGGCACGCGGCGTCGCGACGCGGCCACGCGGCGTGCGGTCGAGGAAGCCGGCCTGAATGAGGAACGGCTCGTAGATATCCTCAATGGCATCCTTCTCTTCATTGATCGCGGCAGCCAGGCTGTTCACCCCCACCGGACCGCCGCTGAACTTGTCGATGATCGTGCGCAACAAGCGACGGTCCACTTCGTCAAAACCGTTGTCATCGACTTCGAGCAGTGCCATCGCGCTCTTCGCCACCTCGCCGGTGAGCCGCCCATCCGCTCGCACCTCGGCATAGTCTCGTACTCGACGCAGCAATCGGTTGGCAATACGAGGCGTTCCACGTGCCCGTCGAGCAATCTCGGCGGCGGCATCACCGTCCAGCGACACACCCAGTATGCGCGCTGAGCGGCGGACAATCTCCTCGATATCCTTGTGCGTGTAGAAGTCGAGCCGGTGTACGATGCCAAACCGCGCGCGCAGCGGCGACGTCAGCAGGCCTGCGCGAGTCGTGGCGCCGATGAGCGTGAATCGCTGCAGCGGCACCTTCACCGAGCGCGCACCAGGCCCCTGACCGATGACGATGTCCAGCTCGTAGTCCTCCATCGCAGGATACAGAATCTCTTCGATGGCTGGCGCCATGCGGTGAATCTCGTCGATGAAAAGCACCGCGTGTTCCTGCAGGTCGGTCAATATGCCGGCGAGATCGCCCGGCCGCTCGATGACTGGACCGGCTGTGGCACGAACGGGAACTCCCAGCTCGTTGCCGATGACGTAGGCCAGCGTCGTCTTTCCTAATCCCGGTGGACCATAGAGCAGCACGTGATCGAGCGCCTCGCGGCGGCCGCGCGCAGCAGCGATTGAGACCTGCAGGTTGTCGCGAAGGCGGTCCTGCCCGATGTACTCGTCGAGCGACCGCGGACGCAGCCCTGCGTCGTACTGCGCGTCCTCATCCGCCGATCGAGACGTCACCAGCCGATCGCTCACCGCTCGAATTCCTTCTCCAGCAGGTCACACAGCACGTGACCGAGCATGAGATGCATTTCCTGAATGCGGGCCGTCGTCTTCGAGGGAATGAAGATGCCGTGATCCACCTGACCAGCGAGCCGACCACCACCTTGGCCCGTGAAGGCCACTGTGACACCACCGGCGGCCTGTGCCGCCTGAAGTCCTCGAATCACATTCTCGCTATTACCAGAAGTCGAGATACCGATCGCGACGTCTCCAGGTCGACAGAGCGCCTCGACCTGCCGAGCGAACAGCGACTCGAACCCGAAGTCGTTCCCGATAGCCGTCAGCGCGGATGTGTCGGTCGTCAGCGCGATGGCAGCAAGCGCCGGTCGATTTCGCCGGCAGCGAACGACCAGTTCAGTGGCGAGATGCTGGGCATCTGCCGCACTCCCGCCGTTCCCGAAAAAGAGCAGCTTGTTGCCAGTGCCCAGCGCGCGGATACACACGCCAACCAGGCGAATGAATTCGTTGTGCACGGTGTCCCGTGTGCGGGCAATGACCGCTGTGTGCTCAGCCAGTTCACTCTCGAAATAGTGCGCAAAGGCGTTGGTGCTATCGGTCATCGCATCAACTCGCGCAACGAGGCTCGTACTGCTTGCTCGAACGTCATGTCAGGATTGGCAGTCACAACGACGTCGATCGCCCGCTCCGCCTGCGGTCGATGATAGCCGAGGTTTTGGAGAGCCGAGAGTAAGTCCCCCCGCAGGCGATCGCCCGAAGACACCTCCGGGACCATCCCCACGACGCCCGGTGAGGCAAGCTGCATCAGGCGATCCTTGAGCTCCAGCACGATACGCTCAGCTGTTTTCTTGCCGATCCCGGGAATCCCGGTCAATCTGGCCACATCCCCACGCTGGATCGCAGTGATGACCTCGCGACTATCCATACCCGACAGGACCGCGATGGCAAGCTTGGGACCGATTCCGCTGATGCCAATCAAGCGCTCGAAGACCTGCCGCTCCAGATCGGTGAGAAACCCGTACAACTGCAAGGTCTCTTCGCGCACGTGGGTATACACCCGCAACGAGACCTCGGCGCCTTCGTCACCCACTTCGTAGAACGTCGAGAGTGGAACGGTGACGTCATAACCAACACCAGCAACGTCGACGATGATTCGGTTTGGTTGCTTGTCCAGGACCCGGCCGCGAAGGAAGGCGATCATCAGGCCGGGCGGTAATCGCGCCAGGACTTGAGGGCGGTCTTCGCTGGCCGAGTGCCGACCCCAGACTTCGGAACTGCAAGTCCCAGCTTCCGAACCGCCATCCCTGAGTGCGCATGGCAGATCGCCACGGCCAGGGCATCGGCCGCGTCGTGCGGTGTTGGCACCCGCTCGAGTCCGAGCAGCAGCTTGATCATCTGCTGCACCTGCCGCTTGTCTGCCCGACCGTATCCCACGACCGCACGTTTGATTTCCGCCGGCGTGTATTCCAACACTTCGCAACCGGCTTCGACGGCCGCCAGAATCGCGACACCTCGCACGTGTCCGAGCTTGAGTGCGCTGCGCGCGTTGCTCGCGTAGAAGAGATTCTCGACCACGACGCAGGCCGGACGACACTCCACAAGACGCGCGCACAGCTCACGGTGAATTCTGGCGAGACGGTGTGGGAAGGAGTCGCCTGCGGATGCGGTGATCGCTCCGCAGGTCACGAGGTGATGTCGGCGACCGTCCGTCTCCACGCATCCGTAACCGGTGCGTTCGGAGCCGGGATCGATGCCGAAGACTCTCACGCGAGGGAGGCCTCGATCTCCTTCTCTTCGATGTCGAAGTTGGCCCAGACGTGCTGCACATCGTCGTGGTCGTCGAGCGCTTCCATCAGCTTCAGCATGACCTGCGCGTCCTTGCCCTGAAGCTTGACGTAGTTCTGCGGAATCATCGCGACTTCTGCGCTGGCCGGCTCGACGCCAAGACCCTTGACGGCATCGCGCACACCTTCGAAGCTCTCGGGCGACGAGACGATCTCCCACGCACCGCCGTCGTCGCTCATGTCGTCGGCACCGGCGTCCAGCGCGACGTTGAGCAACTGTTCCTCGTCGGCCTTGCCCTTCTCCACGATCACCTGCCCCTTGCGCGTGAACATCCAGGCCACGCTGTTCTCGGCGGCGAGGTTGCCGTTGTACTTGGCGAGCAGGTGGCGGATTTCGCCGACAGTGCGGTTCTTGTTGTCGGTGAGCGACTGGATCATGAGGGCGACGCCACCGGGACCGTAGCCTTCGTAGGTGATCTCCTCATACGAGACGCCAGGCTCTTCGCCCGTGCCGCGGCGTATGGCGCGCTCGATGTTCTCGCGCGGCATGTTGTTCGACTTGGCGTCCGCGATGATCGTGCGCAGGCGCGGATTCGTGCCCGGATCACCGCCGCCATTACGGGCCGCGACGGTCAGTTCCTTGATGATGCGCGTGAAGGCCTTACCGCGCTTGGCGTCGGCGGCACCCTTCTTGTGCTTGATTGTGTGCCACTTGGAATGGCCAGACATGGCGAAAACTCCAACAAAAACGAGGGAAACTGGACCGGGTATTCTACCACGCAGGACCCGGCCGCCGGCTTATGGGTTCTTCGCCAGTATGACCCAAACGTCCGCCCGAGCGTCCCACGGACCTCCTCGGTAGTCACCAAGGAGAGCCGTAACCTCGAAGCCGGCGTTTTCGAGCCGGCGAGCCATCTGGGGCACCGATACGGTGCGGAACGTCAGCGCGAACCGGTGGACTCGACGCCGGCCGCCGCGGCGCTCGGTAAATTCCTGATCGAAGATCGTCAGCCGGTGTGCTGGATCCTGACGCACCGTCTCAACCAGCGTGACGTGCGATCCACCGGGTCGGTTTCGCCAGCCCTTCAAGCTGACTCGCTGTCGATACTCTTTCCATGCCGGCAGGTCGGCGACGAGCTCGATGCCGAATGTGCCGCCCGGCAGCAGTACTCTGCGCACCTCGGCAAGCGTGGCCGTCAGATCGCGTTCGCGCAGCAATGACTGCAGCAGTCCGTAGGGCGCGAGCACCATGGCGAATCTGCGATTGAATGGCAGCGACCTGATATCGCCTCGAATCAGTCGCACACGTGTTGCCAGGCGCGCGCGGCGCACACGAGTCCGTGCGCGTTCGAGCATCGGAGTCGACCGGTCGATGCCGACAAGTGGCACGCCGGCTCGCCCCAGCGGCAACGAGATGCGTCCTGTTCCGCAACCGAGTTCCAGGACAGGACCGCCGCAGTGACGCGCGATGTTCCGCCAGAAGGGCACGTCACGCTTGCCGAGCGTCCGCGCATTCTCCCAGTCGTAGAACGGCGCGTAGTCGTCCCATCCTTCGTAGCCTTCGCTGGCCTTCGGCTTTGGGTCTTGGGCTCGGGATTTGGTCACGCGACTAATCGAGTCTCTGGCCAACTGTGGCAAAGAGCATCGTGTTTTGGATCTCGACGAACGACGATCCGGCTTTGCCAGCCTCGACCTCGTAGGTCGTCAGCGTCTCGAGATAATCGCGACCGAGCCAGCGTGCAGCGTCGGAGGCACCCGACGCGAGCACGCGTTCCACGACGCTTTTGCGCGACTGCCAGACACTCGCATCCGGCGGCCCGAGCAACGTCTGCGACACGGGAAAGAGACGCACTTCGATCGGCTCGAGGCCGCACTCGGAAAAGAGTCGCGGCAGGTTCGGCCCGACGGCAGACGTGCGCCCATCGGACTGCTGGACGGAAAGCGCGTTGAAGAACGAACGTGACAGCTCGAAGGCGCGCCGGCCCGCCGCCGTCGAACTGAACCCGTATCGTGCGCTGTTGTCCGGTTCAACCGCGATGACACGACCGCGCGGCGCCGTGACACGGGCGAACTCGGCAACCGCGTTCTCGACATCGTTGACGTGCTGAAGCACCGCTACCGAAAACAGAGAGTCGAATACTCCGGCACGGAACGGCAGGCGGCACGCGTCTGCCGCGGCGAACTGTACCCGTTGGTTGTGAGAGGCTGTCTCCTGGCGCGCGGCGATGACTTTCGAGAGAACGAGATCGACACCGACCAGACGGACCTGCGAGATGTGCAAGCGGCCGATAGCGACTTCTCCGAGCCCTTCCCCGCAACCGACGTCGAGAATGCGGTTGCCCGGTCTCGGCTTCAGCGTTTCCGCCAGGAACTCCGTGAACTCATCGTCCCACCACGCCTCCCGCAGATGCTTGAGGGTTGGCGATGTCAGCGCGTCGATCGCGGCCGCCATGGTCGCTCAGATTATGACACCGGGTGCGATACGCCCAACGCCCGGAGCCGAGTCTAGTCAGAGACAGCCCACTCACCCGGGACGATCGGGCGCGTCCGCGGCAGTCGTCCCCGTCTGGCCATGTTGCCGACTGCCACGAGAATACCGACAAACACCAGGAGTTTGATGCCATCTGCAAGACGCGACGCCGGCAGCACCTTCCACAGAAACCAGAGGACCGGTTGTGCGCACGCCACTGCCCAGACCGAACCATAGAAGTAGCGTCGCTCGTGGCCCTCTCCTTTCGTTGACGGCTTCACGCGAGGAAGGTATCCCAGGGCGCCGAGGAACCACATCGTGCCTGCGATTGGAAAGTAGCCGTACTCGTAGAGTTGCTTGAGACGCCATTCCCCTGTCGTCGTTGCGTAGGCAAGCCCGGCGACATTCAGGAGCGCAAAGGCCACCACTTCTCCCCACGCCATGGTGTAGCAGACCCGCCGGTAAAGAGGATTCGGTCGGTCCTCAGTGAATCGGATGATGTAAGGCCGCGGCTCGCAGCCCGGTAATTGCCCGAACAGACCAGCGATGGCCGTGCCCATGAGGACCATTCCGAGCCAGATCGCCATCCGCTGATCGAAGCCCCGCTCGAACAAATCGAACACGAACGGGCCTGGAGCAATGAAGAAAACGAAGATCCAAATCGGCCAGTGATTGACGCGATAGTAGAGCTTGTTGCGGTGCCGGATCTTTCTCTCGGAGTCACGCTCGATAAAGAGGGCGTGTGTGTCGAAGGTTGGTTCACTGCTCATTCAAAGGGATTCTACCAACGGTTCAGTCAGCGTCATGACATCCGGTACGGAACACAAGTCCGCGGTGTGAAGCCAGACCGCCGCGCAGGGCCGAGCGGTCGACACTTACTGACGGAACCCCGAGCGGATCACGTCAGGCCCTCGGTGCCCACGGGGGCGTCTTCCTCACCGCGAAAGCCGGTGATGTATGTAAGGGATATACCGGATGACAACAATTCAGCCATTTTACAGCTGAGGTAGTCTCACGACGGGCGACGGTTTCCAACCAAAGAATTAACCATCCGGACTCTGGCATTGCGGTTGCTCTACCACGCCGCGACTCCACTGCTCCCCCAGGGCAGATCGGGAAGGATTTAAAAAAGTGTTTCATACGAGCAGGCGAGGCTTCCGCCTCGCAACGGCGGTAGTGTGTCTCCTGGTTGTCAGTCTCGTGATCAATCTGGAGCCGCTTCAATCGCAATCGACGCTCGTCAGTCATTGGAAGTTGGACGAAGGGTCCGGCACGACGACGGTCGACGCGGCCGCAAGGCGAAGCGGCACCCTGCGAAATGGCGCATCGTGGACCTCTGGCAAGGGCGGCCGTGCGGTGAGCATGGACGGCGTCAACGACTACATTACGTTGCCGGCCCTCGAGGTCACTGGACAAGTGTTTACGATCGCCGCGTGGGTGAGAAACACTAGCTTTCCAGCAGGCGTCTCGCAGCGGTTCATCGCCAAAGCATCAGACTCGACCGAGTCGGGCACGTATTGGATGCTTGGACAGGCGAATACCAGCGGGCAGAATCGTCTCCGCTTCCGGCTCAAGACAGGTACATCGACGACGACCCTGACGGCGTCGTCCGGCAGCCTCCCTGTCAACACCTGGTATCACGCTGCTGCGACCTACGACGGCCGCAGGATGCGTCTCTACTTGAATGGCAAGGAAGTCGGGTCGATCGCGAAGTCAGGATCGCTGGCGCGAGGTACCGGTGTCCCAGTCCACCTTGGGCGGAGCCCTGACGGCTCGAGTTACATGCGCGGCGCCATAGACGACGTGCGCATTTACAGCAAGGCGGCCTCAGCATACGAGATCACGCAAGTCATGGCCGCCGCAGGCACGACGACTCCCACGAACCAGCCCCCAGCTGTTTCATTGAGCAGCCCGGCCAGCGGCGCCAGCTTCGCAGCAGGCACATCAATCACGGTGTCCGCAACCGCGTCAGACGCAAACGGGACCGTCGCGAGTGTGAAGTTCTACGCCGGATCGACCTTGATCGGCACCGACACGTCGAGCCCCTACAGCGTGTCATGGCCAAAAGTGGCGGCCGGTTCCTACTCGCTGAGCGCGGTCGCAACCGACAACGCCGGTGCGACAACGACCTCAAGCACTCGAACCGTGACCGTGACGACGACGTCAGGGAATCAACCGCCGTCGGTTTCTCTCACCTCTCCAGCGGCGGGTGCCTCATTCATGGCACCTGCAACGATCAGCCTGAGCGCAACCGCGAGCGACCCGGGCGGTTCAATCGCTCGCGTCGAGTTCTATCGGGGCACGACGCGCATTGCATCGGACACGACCAGCCCATACAGCTTCTCGTGGACGAACGTGGCTGCAGGTACCTATTCGATCAACGCGGTTGCGTACGACAACGCTGGGGCCATGACGCAGTCGTCGACGCGAGACATTACGGTCCGGTCCGCGACCATGCCCACGACCGCCGTGTTCACGCCGTCGAGCAATCACTCGACGGCCGTCGACCGTTACGTCGTTGAAATTTTCACGGCAGGGGCAGATACGAGAGTCGCGAACCCGGTTTCGAGTCGTGATATCGGGAAGCCCTCGATCACGAGCGGTGAAATCAGAGCTGATATCTCATCGACGATTATGGGGCTCAATCCCGGGAACTACGTCGCGACGGTGACGGCGTTTGGCGATGGAGGGAGCACTCAGAGCGCGGCGTCACCGCAATTCACCCGGTGACACTGCTGATGCGCCCTTCGGCCATCGTGAGCACTCGATGTGCGCAGCCGCGCACGAACTCTTCGTCGTGGCTCGCGATGAGAAGCGCGCATCCGTCGTCGGCCAGCTGACGCAGGATCGCAGCAAGGTCCCCACGGCGCGCCGGGTCGAGCGACGCCGTGGGCTCATCCATCAGTAGTACCTGAGGGCCCATTGCCAAGGCGCGAGCGATGGCCACACGCTGCGCTTCTCCACCTGATAGCTCGTGAGGCATGGCATGCGCGCGCGCCGCGATGCCCATCTGCTCGAGCAGCTCGAGCGCCCTCCGTTCCGCCTCTTTGCGAGGTTGATGCAGCACGTGCACTGGCGCGAGGCATACGTTGTCGATCGCGGTGAGATGTGCGAACAAGTGATGGAACTGAAAGACCATTCCAACCCGTCGATACAACTCACGCCTGGTGCGACTGTCTGGAACTCGTCCCGCCTCGATTGAGACGCCGTCCACGACGATGCGGCCCGCAACGATCGGGTCGAGGCCAGCGATGGCTCGCAGCACGCTCGTCTTGCCCGAGCCGGACGCTCCCATGACGGTGACGCTCTCACCGCGCGCGATGACAAACGAAGCGCCCGTCACGACGGCTCGTGATCCCCGATAGACTTGGAGGCCCGAAACCTCAAGCACAGGCATCGATAGCGTTCACACCCGCACGCATCTTCGCACTCTCGTATCCTCGACCCCTCGACCCCGGACCCTCGACCCCGGACCCTCGGCCCTTCGGACCGGACCGTCGCACCCTCGCACCATCGCCCCCTCGGACCGTTATCGCTTCCACCCCTTCTCGAGTCGTCTGGCAAGCCGAGCCAGCGGCAGCGAGAGAGCGAGATACATCGCCGCGCACATCGCGCCCGGAAGCAACCAGCTGCCGATGTTTGCTGCGAAGATCGACGTCTCCTTCGTCAGCTCCACGACGGTGATCACCGAGACGAGCGAGCTGTCCTTGAGCAGGGCGACAAAGTCGTTCGTCATGGGCGCGAGCGCCAGCCGAAACGCCTGCGGTCCGCGGACGAACACCAGCGTCTGGCGGTCGCTCAGACCAAGCGTACGTGCCGCGTCGAGCTGGCCCACGGGCACCGCCTGCAATGCGCCTCGATAGATCTCGCTCTCATAGGCAGCGTAGTTCAGGCCGAGCCCTATGAGTGCGGCGACAAACGCCGGAAGTTGGATGACCGCGGCCAGCCCGAAGTAGAGGACGAACAACTGCAGCAGCAGCGGAGTTCCACGAATCAGCTCGACCCACCCGGTGAGCAGCGCTCGGACGGCGGGCGGCCCATACACACGGCCGCTTGCGATGAGCACACCGACCAAGACCGCGAGCGCCATCGAGAGGCAGGACAGCGTGAGGGTGATGACTGCCGCACGGAGCAACGCCGGGAAATAGCGAACCGCGGCTTCCCATCCAGTCGGCGTGACCGGTGCAGTCACAACCTCGGACCGGGCTGTCTCACCGCTCAGGAGTCTTGCGTAGAGCCGGGGCTGGTCGTCGTTCCACATGTTCCAGCGACGGAAGATGGCTTCGAGCCGGCCATCGCGCATGGCGTCCAGCAGAGTCTCGTTCATCCGGTCGCGTAGCGCGGTGTTCTCCGGCGCAGAGATGCCGACGTAGTAGCCGACGCCCACGTCAGTGGATTGATTCGTGAGGCCCGGGTTTCGTCTGACTCCACGCTCTGCGAGGACGTAGTCAAGTAGCACGGCATCTACCCGGCCGAGCCCAAGGTCGGTGTATGGGTGCACGTCGTCTTCGTAGACGACCGGTACCACGCCGAACTCTGATTGCGCCCGGACGAGGATGTCGTACGCGAGCGTCGCGCCAAGCGTCGCAACACGACGGCCGCGTAGATCCGCGAGGGAGCGCAGCGTGACAGCGTCCTCGCCACGGACGGTCAGGACCTCGCGGAACTCGTAGTAAGGAATCGTCACCGCGAGGCGGGACCGGCGTGCGGGACTATCTTCGATCCCACTCAAACCGACGTCGAAGTCGCCACGAGCGGCAGCCGCATCGAGCGTCGTGAATCCCACCTGGATGAACCGCGGCTGGCGGCCGAGACCCTCCGCGAGCAGTTGAGCGACCTCGACCTCAAACCCGACAACTCTCGTCGGATCGCCCGGGTCGGCCTCGACAAACGGCGAGCCGCCCTCGGCATCGCCGCCCCAGCGCAGTTCACTCGGCGACTGCGCACGCGCAGGAGACCAGAAGAGCGAGATCACAACCAAGAGGAACCCAACACGTCTGGTCATTTTCTGGTCGGTATTCTAAAGAGTACAGCCGCATGGACCATTGGTGATTAGGTGATCTTTGATTCTCAGGAAATGTTTACGCTAGCATCGCCCGATGGCGCCGCCACCTCAGACGTCGCTGGCTCTCGGCCGCTTCAAACAACTTCCACAACGGACGTCCGAGGTCTGGCAAGGTGGACTGGTGCGCTTGCCAACATGGATCGAAGATGCGACCGATCCCGACGGCCCTCCCTTTCGACCTGTCGGAGCGGTCTGGGTCAGTCTGAGAACAGGTCGAATGAATGTCCACCTGCCAGATGACGGCCGCACAGCATCGACGGATCTGGCACTGTCATGTCTCTTCGAGTTCGCGGCAAAAGAATCAAAACACCTGGGTGGTCGCCCCGCCCGAAAGGATGTGCGCGGCATCGCCCTGAGGGACGCGCTGGAAGCGGCACTCGCTGGCACGGGAACTGACGTCGTCGCCCTCGATGATCTGCCCGGGGCCGTGCTGGAATCTGACCGAATTCTAAACGAGAGCGCTCCTCAGCCATCGGCGCGTTTCCTGCGCTCCAGCTCCTCGAGCGTGCGCGGCCAGTCCTCGCGCAGCAGTCGTGATAGCGATCGGTCGGCCAACAGTCGACCTCCGGTCTGACAGGTGACGCAGTAGTTCGCCTCGTTCGACGCGTAGGCAATGCGCTGTACCGGCGAGCCACAGACCGGACACGGCTTGCCGTAACGACCGTGCACAGCCATCCCCTCGCGGAACGCCGTCACCTTCTCCGGAAATGCCTCGCCAGTCTCCTGCCGCAGGCGCTCGACCCAGGCGGCGAGCACCGACCGAGTGGCATCGAACAGGCGCGCCGCCTCCTCGTCACTGAGAGACGCGGTCTGCTTGAAGGGCGACAGCTTCGCCGTGTGAAGGATCTCGTCGGAGTATGCGTTTCCAATGCCGCTGAAGAGATGCGGATCCGTCAGCGCTCGCTTCAGCGTGTGGTTCTCACGTTGCAGTGCCGCCTGAAAGGTCACGACATCGGTGTTCAGTACTTCAAGCCCACCCGGGTTGTGACGAGCCAACGCGTCACGACCCTGCACAACGTAGAGTGACGCCTGACGCTTGGTACCCGCTTCGGTCATGATGAGGGCGCCGGCGTCGAAATCGATGGCAAGAAGGCCCACCTTACCCGGCACAGCGGTTCCTGCCGGCCTCCATCGAAATCGGCCGGCAACCATCAGATGGAACACGAGGAAGAGATCCCCCTCGAATTCAAAGACAACGCGTTTGCCCAAACGGTGCAGGTCAATAACCGGACGACCCTCGACCGTCACAAGCGGTGGATCGATCGAGCGCAACAGAAACGGCGAGACCAAGCGTACTTTTGTGACGCGCTGCCCCACGACGCGAGGGCGAAGAGCGTGCAGGTAAAGCAGGATGTCAGGCAATTCAGGCATGAACTCCGAGCTCCGTAGACGCTGTTCCGGGACCAAGATATCCGTGGGTTAGGCGGCTTAAGTCAATCCCACGTTGACTCTCGTCGCCCGTCTCACCGGAGAAGTGACTAGCTATCAACAACTTGGTGATTGGTCCCAGTTTTGCTCGGCGCCTCGCCTCAAGCGTCCGCAGGTGCTCAGAACTGCTCGCTGTCTTCTGAGCTTTACGCGTTAACAGGTAGATCATCGTGCCGTCAGCCGTGTTGCGATTGGGTTCCGGACCGCGGGACCCGGAAATCGTCTGTGCGAGTGCTGTCATGCGCGATCTATGCGCAGTGGCCGCACGTGTGGCTGCCGGTGAGGCGAAGGTCTTCATTTCTGGTGAAAGCGGCGTTGGCAAGGATCTGATCGCACAGTACATCCATGCTCGCTCTGCTCGCGCTTCCCGCCCATTCATCGCGGTGAACTGCGCTGCGTTTCCCGAGGGCCTCCTGGAGACGGAACTCTTCGGGCACGTGCGCGGGAGCTTCACCGGCGCATATCGCGACAAGTCGGGTCGGCTGGAACAAGCACACCGCGGCACGGTCTTTCTCGACGAAATCGGCGAGATGAGCCTGAAGATGCAGGCGGATCTGTTGCGCTTTCTGGAGGACGGCGAAATCCAACGCGTTGGCGACACAGGACCGCGACGCCATGTCGATGTCCGTGTCATCTCCGCCACCAATCGGGATCTGGCCGAGCGCGTCACGAGCGGAGCCTTCCGAAAGGACTTGCTCTATCGCATCAAGGTCGTTCATCTCCACATCCCGCCCCTGCGGGAGCACCGCGAGGACATTCGTCCGTTGATCGACCGCGCGGTCCGTCGTACGGGTGAATCCAAACGCATTCATCCCGGCGCGATGGAGGCACTCGAGCGATACAGCTGGCCCGGCAACGTCCGCGAGCTTCAAAACGTTGTCGAACAAATGACGTGGATGACCGGTGCCGAAGAAGTGCGTCTGGTCGATCTCCCAGACCATATTCGCGCGTCATCAACCGGCGGAGTCCTTCCGAAACCTGAACGGCGCCGTCACCTTGCCGACGACCTCTATTCTGCCCTGGTGGGCCGACACTACACGTTCTGGGATCACATCCATGCGCTGTTTCTCGAGCGTGACATGACGCGCCATGACCTGCGACAGTTGATGGTCCGAGGCCTGCAAGTCACTCGTGGAAACTACCGCTCTCTGCTGAAGTTGTTCGGGATGCCGGAGTCGGATTACAAGCGCCTCATGAACTTTCTCGCGGCTCACGACTGTGTCGTCGACTTCCGGCCATACCGGGGCGAGCACGCGCCGGTCACTGAGAGACCGCCCCGTGCGCCGAGACTGCCGCTCGAGGAGGCGGGAGGCGCGTAAGTTCGTTTGGACTCCTTCCTCTCGCCGCTGCTTCGCACAACGGAACGACCGTGGTCGTTACGAGATCGTGATACCGGTATCGTCCTCGCAACCACTATCGAGCCGGCATTCGATTCTGCCACGAGGCGGCGGGGGCTGCTCGGCCGATCAGAGTTTGCGGCAGGCTCGGCACTGATCATCGCGCCCTGCTCGGCGATTCACACCTTCTTCATGCAGATGAAGATCGACGTCGTGTTCGTCTCCAGAAGGGGTCGCGTCCTCAAGACATATTCGATCTTGCGGGCGTCGCGAGCTGCCTTTGCCGTCGGCGCCTTTGCGGCAATCGAGCTGCCAGCAGGCATGGTCGAACGAGCGAGCGTCGTACGAGGCCACATCCTCGAAGTGGTCCACCTGTAGATCTCTCGGCAGGGCCACGCGATTTTTATCTGGTCCCCGGCAGATAAGGCCTCCCCTTCTGATTTAACGCGAATCGCGATACCGCCAAGAGCACCAGCCACTTACGCAGCAACGTGCGCGAGGCATACCCATTGCTCTCTTGCTGGTGTTTCTTCGTCTCTTCGAAACATGCGTGGCACGCGTCGCGACCCACGGTTTGCGCTTTCAGTCCCATGGGAGGGCTCGTTGCGAGTTCCCGGAGACGTCACGGTCGAACGCTACTCGGGAGACGAAGTCTGGGTCGTGAGCGCGAGCCCGGCGCGAGTGGACGAAATGCTCACGCTCGATCTGACCGGCCAGGACCCGGCGACGACGTTGAACGTTCGCGTGGTTGCGAGCACGCCGGTCCTGTTGGATGGCTCGATTCGACACCGGTTGCGGCTCGCCGTGGCGCGGTCAAGCTGAAGGACCCAGTCGTGAACCGATCGACACGTTCGACTGACACGTTCGACATCGAGGTTTTTGGCGTCCTGGCGCGAAGCATTCCGTCTCGTCTCGTGGAGATCAGCCGCTCCGGGTGCCTGCTCGAAAGCGCGCTGCGCGTGGAAGACGGAACAATCGGGGAACTGCGTCTCGAAGTGGATGGCGAAGTGCTTTTCGACGATGTGCGCGTCACACGCTGTGTGCGTATCGAAGGCGCCGGTTCGAGCTATCTGGTGGGCGCCGAGTTCGTGCACACGCGGCGCCCCGCCGAACGATCCATTCGGCGCGCCGTGACCGGAATACTTCGTGGCCTTGGGCAGGTTCAGCGGGGCGGCGGACGGCCCCACGTCAAGCGTGAGGAGGGCGCGGCCGCTGGTGCGCCGCGGGTGAACTCGGAATCGACAGGAGAGGTGTCATGAAGCAGTTGCTCGCGCGTTTGGTTCGGGACGAGGAAGGCCAGGATCTCATCGAATACGGACTCCTGGCGGGCATCATCACTGCCGCCGCAGTGACAGCGATTGGGGCAATCGGACCGAAGGTCGAAGACTACATCACAGACTTAGACGAAATGCTTCCGGATGCCGACTAAGGTCAACGTTCGGCGGCAGGAGAAGGAGAGAGGTCACCAACTATGTCGGCTTTGGTCAAACGATTCGTGTGTGAGGAAGAAGGCCAGGATCTTATCGAATACGGGTTGCTTGCCGGAATCATCACCGCTGTAGCGGTCACTGCGATCACGGCGATCGGCCCGAAGGTAGAGGACTACATCACAGACCTGGAGACGTTGCTTCCGGATGCTGACTGACGGGAATCGAGGACCCCAAATGCCTCCGCGTCACTTCAGCCCGACGCGGAGGCCGAGGAACGACATGGTAGAGAGCGTTGCACGCTTCCTGACCGACGACACGGGACAGGATTTGGTCGAATACGCGTTGCTCTGTGGATTGGTGGGCACGGCGGGTGTTCTGCTGATGCCTGAGATCGCCACCAAGATGAGCGACGCCTATGCGGACTGGGTGTCGGCGGCGAACGACGCATGGGAGCCGTGTGCCCCGGCTCCAGCATCGTGCCCATGAGGCTGCCATGTCGCTAGGCCACTTAGCCGTTCTGCTCATCGCAGGGGTCGGATGCGCCTGGGATCTTCGCACGCGCCGGATCCCCAACGCCTTGACGTTCGGCGCCGCCGCCGCGGCAGTGGTCGTGGCCATCGTGACGCGTGGCGCAGATGGCGCGGCGTCGAGCATCAGCGGATGGTTCATCGGAGTGGGCGTTTTGTTTGCCGCGTATGCTCTCGGGGGAATGGGCGCCGGCGACGTCAAGCTGCTTGGCGCACTCGGCGCGTGGCTGGGCCCGACAGACGCACTGTGGCTTGCGCTTTATACGGGCGTGGCGGGCGGAGTGATCGCACTCGTTTGGGCATTGGCGCACGGCTATCTCGGTCAGGCCTGTCGCAATCTCTGGACGCTCTTCGCGTACTGGCGACTGGCCGGCGTACGGCCCCTTGCGGAATTGACATTACAGACAAGCGCCGGGCCGCGACTGGCGTACGCGACATCCATCCTGGCTGGAACGATTCTGACGGTATGGCTGCGCTGAGACAGAGACCTCGGTGGCGTGGAGAGCGCGGCGCTGAACTCGTGGAGTTCGCGCTGGTGCTCCCCTTGATGCTCCTCACGATGCTGGGCATCCTGGATTTTGGCTTGCTCTTCCAGCGCTATCACGTCGTCACGAACGCCGCCAGAGAGGGAGCGCGCCTCGCGATACTTCCTGGTTACGCAGACGATGATGTTGAAATTCGCGTCACCCAGTTTCTCGTCGCGGGTGGTCTCACGGAGGCCGCGACAACAACGGTAGGCGCACCGGAGTTCATCGACGTCGGAGGGCAGTGCATCGTCACCAGACCGGTTACGGTCGAGTATCCATTCACCTACTCCGCCGTCGGCGCCATCGCAGGGTACTTCGGAAGTGGATTCAGCCGTTCGGCACTAAAGGCCTCAGCGTCAATGCGCAGTGAACTGGCTGCAGGAGCCTGCTCGTAAACACTGGACCGTTAAGGCCGTGACCCTGTTGGAGGAAATCGTATGAACCGTGGCACTCGTCACCTGCTGGTCGTGCTGATCGCAGTTCTCACGGCCGGTGTTGCGAGCTTCGGCGTGTACCGCGCGGTGACGCGTATTCCCGTGCGGGAGGTCGAAGTCGCACATACCTTCGTCGTTGTGGCGAGCCACTCGCTGCCGCCAGGCGTCCGGCTGTCGAAAACCGACCTGCGCCTGGCTGCATGGCCGGCGAGCAGTCCTGTGCCCGGAAGCTTCTCGAAGATCGAGTCGGTCGTTGATCGGGCGCTCCTGGCTTCGGTTGTGGAGAACGAGCCGCTCGTTCAGAACAAGCTTGCGAGCGTGGAGGAAGGCGCCGGGCTGCCTCCATCCATTCCGCCAGGCATGAGGGCAATGTCGGTCAAGGTCAACGAGGTGATCGGCGTCGCCGGGTTCGTCGACCCAGGCATGAAGGTTGACCTCGTGGTCACGATTCGTAAGCGTGAGGAGACAACTGCACGGACCGTCGTGAGCAATGTACAGGTCCTGACTTCGGGTACCCGCTACGAGCAAGAAAAGACGCGAGTCGAATCGTCTCGCGCTGAGTCGCTGAATACGAAGCCGGCTACTCCACCGGCCGTTGTCACGCTGCTGGTCACCCCGCAGGACGCTGAACGTATCGCGTTGGCCCAGGCCGAAGGCCAGATCATGCTCGTCCTTCGAAATCCGTTGGACCAGGAGCCGACGTCCACAACCGGCGTTCGTACCGCAGGGTTATTCGTTGGCGAAGCACCACCCGTGACTCCCGTCGTCCGCGCGGCGAGCCGTCCCAAACCGCCGGAACCTATCGTGGTCCCAGCAGCGCCACCATCGCGATACACCGTCGAAGCGATCCGCGCAGCCAAGCGTACCGAAGAAGAGGTCGTGCAGTGACGCAACGCTTTTGGTCATCTCGCTGGCTGGCGGCCGGGTTCGCAGCAGCGTCTTGTGTCTGTGCCGTGTTCCAGCCCCAGCTCGCCGCGCAGGCGGGCCAGGTCCAGCGTGTGTCGCTGACGGCCGGCCGCTCGACGGTCGTCGAGACGGACTTCGACGTCACGCGCATCGCGGTCACGAACCCGGAAGTTGCCGATGCCGTTGTCGTACAGCCTCGCGAGGTGTTGGTCGATGGGAAGGGCCCCGGCACCGTGAGCCTCATCGTCTGGGGCATAGATCGGCGCGAGCAGTACGACGTGGTCGTGGCGCAGGAGGTCAGCAACCTGCAGCAGCAGCTTCAAGCCTTGTTCCCTGGCGAGGACATCAGAGTCAACGCCAGTGATGAAGCCATCATCCTGTCAGGACAGGTCTCAAGCAACCCGGTGATGCTGCGCGCGGGAGAGATTGCCCAGGCGACCTCCGCGAAAGCACGCGTCATCAACATGCTGCAACTTCCTGGTGGCGCTGAAAGTCAACAGGTCATCCTGCAGGTGCGTTTCGCCGAGGTCAACCGTCGTGCCATGACGGAACTTGGCGTGACACTGTTCACCGGCCCTACGGGTTACAACGACTTCATCGGCAGGTCGACGACGCAGCAGTTCGCTGCGCCGGGATTCGACAACCTCGAGCGTACCGTAGAGGACGGCCAGGTCGTGACGAGCGGCGAAATCACGTTTGGCGACTTCCTGAACCTCTTCGTTTTCAACACGAAATACAACGTCGGCGCCCTCATCAAGGCGTTGCAGTCGACCGGCTTTTTCCAGAGCCTCGCAGAGCCGAATCTCATTGCCTACAACGGACAGGAAGCGAGCTTCCTGGCGGGCGGCGAGATTCCCGTACCCGTCGTCCAAGGGGCAACTGGTACGGTGACTGTGGAATACAAGGAGTTCGGGATTCGACTGAACTTTCGACCGACGATCGCAGGTGACGTGATCCGCTTGCGCGTTCGCCCTGAGGTCAGCACGCTCGATTTTGGTAATGGCATCACGCTGTCTGGTTTTCGCATCCCCGCGCTGTCGACGCGTAGAGCCGAGACTGACGTCGAGCTTCGTGATGGCCAGTCGTTCGTGATTGCGGGACTGCTCGACAACGTGACGCAAGACACGACTGCCGCGATTCCGTTCCTGAGCAAGGTGCCAATCATCGGTTATCTCTTCAAGAGCAAGGCGGAGCGCTCGGAGCGGACTGAACTCATGGTGCTCATTACGCCGCGACTGGTTCGTGCGCTGGATCCGGACGAGGTGCCGCCTCTCCCGACGCAGCCGCGCGAGTTCCTCCCGGCGCCGACCACCGATATCGGAGGACAACTCGAAGGAGGTGGCGGCACGGTGGACGCTCCATCACCCGACAGGAGTCGTCAACCGTGAAGCGCCGCGCCACGCCCGGAGACCGTTCACGAGGTGAACGCGGCGCGATCCTCGTGCAGGCCGCGGTCTCGATGGTCGTGTTGATCGGGTTTTCGGCGTTCGTCGTGGACTACGGCGTGCTGTGGCTCAGTCGGGAGCAGGCGCAGAACGCGGCGGACGCGGGTGCGATGTCGGGCGCAATGTCGATGGCACATGACGACCCCGGGATCGTCGAGCAAAGCGCCATCCAGGTGGCCTCGTCGAACCCTGTCTGGTTCGAGGCACCGTCCCCCGTTGTCACTCTCGCGTGTCCTCCTGGCGTAACCCCCATTCGATGCGTCAGGGTGGACGTTCATCGCGACGGCACTTTTGGGAGTTCGGCAGTCCCCACGATCTTCGCCAGTGTCTTCGGCCTGGCGTCACAGGCAATAAGGGCGACGGCCAGCGCGCACGTGGCTGTCGGCAACAGCACGAACTGTCTCAAGCCATGGGCCATCCCCGACAAGTGGGAAGAACATCTGCCAGTCACGGGGCCCTGGCTGGCCTCCTCTGTGTACGAGGCGTACGTGGAGAGCGGGCCTGGCGCAGGCTCCCCTCTCGTACCGGGTGACGGCTATGTTCCGCCAGATCCTGACGACGCTGGCACAGGACTGACGTTTAACCTCGAGATTGGGCTCCCTATGACACTGTCGTTCGCCGATCCTGAGACGAGCCCTTCGATCTCGCCTGGATTTCTGCTGCCCTTACAACTGTCCGGCGGCAATACGTACGAACAGAACATCGCGGCTTGCAACGGGCGTCTGTCGTCTATTGGCCAGTCCTTCTCAACAGGCACTGCCTCCCTGTTCGGTCCGACCGACGATGGGTTTTCGGATCTGGTTGATGCGGATCCAGGCGCGAGTTGGGACACGGCGACCAACACGGTGCAAGGTAGTTGTGCGCCGGTATGCGCCTCGATCAGTCCACGTCTCGTTGCGCTGGCCGTATTCGACGTCGAGCGCTATCAGTGGATGCGATCGAACAACTCGTGGGGATGTCCGGGCGTTGCCCCTGGTGTGCGTTGCGTGCAGGTCGTGAACATCATCGGCTTTTTCCTCGACAGCGTTACCGGGCCCGCCGAGGTTTCCGGGTATGTGGCGCGCTATCCCGGGCTGGTGTCGCCGGACAGCCCCTCGCTTTCTGAGGTCTCCTCGTTCGCTCCGGCCATCACTCTGGTGCGATGACAGGTCGAAGATCATGAACGCCTACTGTGTCGGGTCGTCGGATCGTCAGGTCGAAGAGCTGCTGAACTCCTGCGGCTTGGCCACCAAGCGCGCGTCGATCGAAGAACTCGGCGCGCTCACGAGCCCGTCTGCGCCCCAACCAGATGTCGTGGTGCTGGACCTTCGCAATCGAACATCGATTCCAGCGTCGATCGCGCTGCTGAAACGAACACACCCTCGGACGGGCGTCTTGATCGTCGCGTCTGATCTCGATCCAGCTCTGCTGCTGGAAGCGATGCGCGCGGGTGTGAACGAGTTCGTCACCGAGCCCATCGCCGTCGCCGAGCTGCGCGCGGCCATCGATCGTGTGGCGTCTGCCCGGCCCGCCACAGAGCTCGGCAAAGTGCTGGCCTTCGTCGGCGGCAAGGGAGGAGTCGGCACCACAACGGTGGCCGTCAACGTTGCCGCTGTCCTGGCAACCTCAGGATCACGCACGCTACTGATTGACCTGCACGTCGCGTACGGCGACGCGGCCGTGTTCCTGGGATTGGAACCACGATTCTCAGTCGCCGATGCGCTCGAGAAAGTCGGGCTGGCGGTCTCGTGGCGCGGGACGGGCATGGGCTGGCTGTTGCTGCTCGGCACTTACGTGCTGGCCATGGCGGCGCAGGCGCTCGCGAATCTTGCGTTGCCCACGGAAATGCAGGCCGCGGCAGCCCGGTATCCGACAGCCGATCCGAAGCTGAGCATGCAGCTCGTGTTCGTCGTATCCACGGTGAACGGAATATTCGAAGAGCTGTTCGTTGCCGGCTACATCATCACGGCGTTACGCGAAGTGCGG
>JALDXQ010000011.1:0-65028 GCA_032156805.1 Acidobacteriota bacterium | reverse complement strand
TAGTGAACCGGCGGCGCTGCTGCGGCGTCTTGCGTGGGTGAAGCCTGATGCATGAGCGCGCCGAACGCCTCCTGGGCAGCTTCGTGACGGCCGACGGGCAGCTCGAGCGTGAGTTCGAGGACCGACTCGCGGATTCTTCGCGGCTGGCATTCCGGGGCGCGTTCAGCGTCCTCAGGCAGCGGGAAGACGCTGAAGACGTCGCACAGGAAGCTTTCGCCAAGGCGTATCGGAACTTCAGTCAGTTGCGCGATCGGACCCGGTTCAGGTCGTGGCTCGTGCGCATGACGTGGCGCATGGCGCTCGATCGACAGCGGGCAAACCGGCGACGGATGGCGCGTGAGATACCCACGGACGACGAGGCGGGTGGGAGATATGAACGCGTCGATCAGCGGACAACACCGGCCGACGTGACAGCCGCTCGTCAGCGCGCCGAGGAACTGTGGAAGGCGATCGAAGCGCTGCCCGAGAAGCTTCGGCTGGTCATCGTCCTCGCCGGTATCGAGGGGCACGACATGCACGAAGTCAGCGCCTTGCTCGATGTGCCGGAGGGCACCGTGAAGTCGCGGCTCTTCCTGGCGCGCAAACAACTCAGGGAACGACTGTCATGGATAGTCACAAGCACGAAGAGTTGAACGACGAGCTGCTCGAACGCGAGATCGAGGCGGCGCTCGATGTCGATCCGTCTCGCGAGTTCATCGCACGCGTCCGGACAAGAGTGGCCGAAGAACGCATCGACGAAAGCTGGGCGTGGCTGAGTGGATGGCGATTGACTGGTGCCGCTTTGGTCGCGGCCGGCGTTGTCGTGCTCGGTATGTGGCTGGCGCGTGAGCCCGCGTCAGCCCCACCCCAGGGCACGTTGGCGAGTGAGTCGCGGGATCTGAAACCGATACCTCGAGACTTGGGGCTTACTGCACCCGTAGTTCCCGAGGCGCGAATCCTGAATCCGGACTCGGCTCCGGAGGCCATCGCGTCGTCGGACGTGTCGAAGCCGAGCGTTCCGGCACGTCAGGTTCATGCAGAGCCGCCTCACGCGCAGGCGGAAGTGCTGATTTCGCAGAACGAGGCAGATGCACTGCGTCAGCTGTTTACCGCGATCGTCAACCGGCGCATCGAGACAGCGGTACTTCCGGATCTCAACGCGGTGCTGCAGCCACCGACCGAGATCAAGGACATCGTCCTCGAACCGCTCAGCGTGCGTCCGCTCGCCGATCTGGAGAGCGAATAAGGAGTACGAACGTGACGAGACATATTCGGACATTCGCCTTCGTCGTGGCGGTCGCACTCAGTGCTGTTTCGGTAGCCGGGGCCCAGGGGCAGACGGACAAGGAGGCCGCGGCGAAGGAGGCGCAGCAGCGCGATGCCGAGGCAATTCGAAGGGGAGCGGAGCGCAGCAGACTGATTCCCCTGAGTGTCGAGGTTGTAGTGTCACGCTATCAGAGCGAGAAGAAGATCAGCAGTCTTCCGTACACTCTTGCGGTGAACGCAAACGACATCGCGCCGCCGGGTGGCGTCTGCCAGTTGCGAATGGGTACGCAGGTTCCCGTTCCATCGGCCGTGGTCACAAAGGGCAACGCCGCTGAGGCCAGCTTCACCTACCGGGATATCGGGACCAATATCGATTGCAGCGCGAGATCGCTCGAGGACGGCAGTTTTCAGTTGCGGCTGACGGTCGAGGACACGTCCGTCTACTCGAATACTCAGGGCACCACGACCCCCACCGTCGATCAGATGCCCGTCTTCCGGTCGTTTCGATCGACGAATACGCTGGTGCTGAGAGATGGTCAGACGCGCGATTTCAGCGCGGCGGCCGATCGCGTCAGCGGGGAAGTCGTCAGGATCGCGGTGACGCTCAGAGTGGTGAAGTAGCGGAAGAGTGGTTAGAAACCCGGTTCTACGCCGAGCTCGTGCTGCGTGATCAGCAGATCCTCCACGACACGGCCACCAATCAGATGCTCCTGGATGATCCGCTCGAGCGCTGGCGGATCGCACTCGCCATACCACGCGCCTTCAGGATAGACGACGGCGATGGGCCCGCCTTCGCAGATGCGAAGGCAGTTGGCCTTGCTGCGAAGAATCCCGCCCTGTTCCGAAAGCCCGAGTTCCTTCAGCCGGCGCTTCAAGTACTCCCACGCCGTGACGCCGCGCTCCATGTCGCAGCATTTCGGCTTGGCCTGCTCCGCGCACAGAAAGATGTGACGCCGAGCCACGGGGACGCCGTAGAGGATGGCTTTCTCTTTCAGTGCTTCGTTCACTTCTTTCCTTCAGGCATCGCCGGAGTGGCGCGCGGGGGAGTCGTGTTGGGCGGCGTCCACAGCTTGATGCGGCCTTCCCACATCCCGCGATTGTTCTCCTCGCACGAGTACTCGAGAAGATTGCCGTTCGAGAGCGTCATGACCCGCTCGTTCGTCCACGGCTGCGTGTAGTAGACCGGGTCGGTGATGGTCACCTTGTAGGCGATGTGACCGGCGTCGATCATTCTGAACGTCTGGAGCAGGCGCAGCTTGTCGCTGTGCGGACGCCCCACCGTGTCGAGCCGCGTGTAGCCATTGAAGCCGATCGTGTCGACGATGAGCGTGTCGCCGTCCCACTTGGCAATCGAGTTACCGAACCATGTTGGATCGGGATCCTTCGGGTGCTCGTCCCTGAAGGGCACAACGTGGAACCAGGTGCTCACCTCGAACAGGAACGCGACGTACTTGTCGTTCTGAAAAATCTGAATCGGATAGGGCGCGTTCATCGAACGCATCAACCCATAAGGCATGCACATGCCCGTGTAGTCGCCGTCGCGCTCCGGGTTGTAGTTCTTCATGTTCTCGAGCCCGGCCGGTGTGAACGGCAATTCCTTCGGGCCCGTCTGCAGCGCGGGGTTTCGCTGATTCGTGACCGTCATGTCGGGCACGTACTGGTGGTCCCACACGCCGCTGAAGTCCGGGCGACCGTTGGGCAGGCGAGGTACCGGTCCCGTGGGCGGCGTGTACTCGCGGCTGGCGGAGACGCCAGAGCCGCTCGTGCTGGTACCGCGTGCGCTGTCGATGGCCTGCCCCTGTGCGGCGATCATCGACGGGAACAGGCTCAGCGTGGCGAGCGTCGCGACGACGGCAGACAAACGCGCATGCATGGACATGCCGCGATTATATAGTGCGCATTGAATGACCATCGAGTTGGACCGTATCCAGTTTGGAGATTTCCAGACGCCGCCGGAACTGGCCCGGCGAGTCGTGGAATTGCTGCGGGATCGGGGCCTCGCTCCGCGGACGATCGTGGAGCCCACCTGCGGAACAGGCGCCTTTGTCGGCGCTGCGTCGACCGTGTTTCCAGACTCGACCGTTCTCGGCTACGACGTCAATCCCGACTACGTGCAAGTCGCGGCATCGCTCGGACGAACGCGCACCCCGGGACGCCTGACGTGCGAGGTGGCGAACTTCTTCGAGCAGGACTGGGCTGGCCGTCTTGCGCGGCTCGCGGGGCCGATCCTCGTCCTGGGAAATCCTCCCTGGGCGACGTCCTCCGGGCTTGGTGCAATTCGCAGTGACAACCTCCCGCCGAAGACGAACTTTCAGAGACGGCGCGGACTTGATGCGCTGACCGGCAAGAGCAACTTCGATGTTGCGGAGTCGATGCTGCTGACGCTGCTGGAGGCCGGCCGCCAGCAGGCCGTCACGCTCGCGATGCTCGTCAAGACGAGCGTGGCGCGACGGGTCCTGACACATCTCTGGACCATCGGAGCACCGGTCGAAGCTGCCGCGATGGATCGGTTCGATGCCTGCGCTCATTTCGGCGTGAGCGCGGATGCGTGTTTGTTCACGTGCCGGCTGGGCAATGCCTCCGTGAGTGAGTGCCTCGTGGCGGACCTCGATCGGCCTGATGTCTTACTCGCGAGAATCGGCTGGCGAGATGGATTGCTCGTCCCCGATCCCGCCGCCTACGACCGTCACAGATCGCTCATCGCGTTGAACCCCGGGACCGGAGCATTCCGCTGGCGTTCGGGCGTCAAGCACGACTGCTCTGAGGTCATGGAACTGCGACAGGCCGCGAGTGGAACCTTCGTCAGCAGTCGGGGCGATCGTGTGGCGCTGGAGCCTGACTATGTCTATCCCCTGCTCAAGGGGACCGACCTGAAGCACGGACGCGTCGACCACGTGCGCAAGTGGGTCGTGGTCACGCAGACCAGGCCGGGCGAGGACACCGCGGTCATCGCACGGTGCGCGCCCGACACATGGGCGTATCTCTGCGCGCACGGAGATCGGCTCGATGCTCGCCGGAGCTCGATTTATCGCAACCGGCCGCGTTTCTCGGTCTTTGGCGTTGGGCCCTACACATTTGCACCCTGGAAGGTTGCGATTTCCGCTCTCCACAAGGATCTGTCGTTCGCGGTCGTTGGGCCCATTGACGGCCGGCCTGTCGTCCTCGATGACACCTGCTACCACCTGCCTTGCGAAAACGAGGGCGAGGCGCGGCTGATTGGGCGCCTCTTGAACTCTGACTGCTGCATGGAAGTGCTTTCTACGCTCGTTTTCCGCGACGCCAAGCGGCCGATCACCAGCGAGCTGTTGCAGCGGATCGACCTTGGCCAGCTGGCGACCCGACTTGGGCTGTCCTCCGAGTGGGCCACCTCGAGCCTTGCCAGTTCCGGTCAACCTGCCGTAAGATAAGGGTTTGTTTGAATCCCTAAGTACCCGCATCCAGAGCGCCTTCACGTCCCTGAGGGGTGAGGTGCGCCTGACCGAGGAGCACGTCGAATCGGCGCTGCGCGAGATCCGCCTCGCGCTCCTCGAGGCGGACGTCAACTTCCAGGTCGTCAAGGCTTTTGTCGACCGTGTTCGCGACAAGGCGACCGACCAGGCGGTGCTCAAGAGCCTGACCCCGGTCCAGCAGGTCGTCATGATCGTCCGCGACGAACTGCTTGCCCTGTTTGGCACAACTGAAGGCGGTCTGAAGAAGGACGCGCCGACTCCGCGCGTGGTACTCCTGCTCGGACTCCAGGGTTCCGGCAAGACCACGACCTGCGGCAAGCTCGGTCGCTGGCTGCGCCGTCAGGGCCGCCACCCGCTGATGGTGTCGACCGACGTCCGACGACCGGCCGCCATCCAGCAGTTGTCCGTGGTGGGTGAGAAAGCAGAGGTCAAGGTTTACGCACCCGAGACGATGGACCCGGTGGCACGAGCCTCCGGCGCGCTGGCTGAAGCCAGAGCCAAGGGATTCGATACGGTCATCGTCGACACCGCGGGTCGTCTGCACATCGACGACGACCTGATGAACGAACTGCAGGCGATCAAGGACGTCGTGAAACCGTCAGACCTCCTGTATGTCGCCGACTCGATGACCGGTCAGGACGCGATCAAGAGCGCGGGCGAATTCAATCGACGCATCGGAGTCACCGGCGTCGTCCTGACCAAGCTCGATGGTGACGCACGCGGCGGCGCGGCGCTGTCGGTGGTGTCGGTCGTTGGCGTCCCGGTCGCGTTCATCGGCAGCGGTGAGCGGCTCGAGGACCTCGAGCTCTTTCATCCCGACCGAATCGTGTCGCGCATCCTCGGGATGGGCGACGTGCTCTCGCTCATCGAGAAGGCCGAGCAGGCGATCGGTGAGAACGAGGCCGAGGAGCTCGAAGAGAAGCTTCGCAAGAACCAGTTTTCTCTCGATGACTTCCGTACCCAGCTTCGAACGCTCAAGCGGATGGGGCCGCTCGAAAGCATCCTGGGCATGATCCCGGGCCTCGGGAACCTGAAAGAGCTCGCCCAGAACAAGCCGGACGAAAAGCAGCTCGCACGGGTGGAAGCGATCATCTCGTCGATGACGCCAGACGAGCGGCGCAACGATCAGATCATCAACGGCAGCCGGCGGAAGCGCATCGCCGCGGGAAGCGGCACGTCGGTTGAAGACGTGAACCGTCTCCTCAAGCAGTTTGGGGAGATGAAGCGCGTGCTGCAGATGATCGGGCGAGGCGGAACGCCTGCGATGCGAGGCATGAAGGGCATGCCCAAGATGCAGCCGCATGCGGGATTTCAAACGCCGCATGGCGCCGGGAAGAAGCGCAAAAAGGGCGGGCCCTGGGGGCTCATCAAGTCACGGTGAGGGCCCCAACCTCGAAGCCCGGGGGGCCAGAGCCCGGAGCCTAAAGTCCAGAGACGGGAGAACACATGTTAGCGATTCGAATGAGACGTGTAGGGTCGAAGAAGAAGCCCTACTTTCGCGTGGTGGTGACGGAGGCGAAGTCGGCTCGCGAGAGCAGCTTTGTCGAAAATCTCGGGACGTATAACCCGCGCTCGAAGCCGGCCGTCGTCGAGATCAACAAGGAGCGCATCCAGCACTGGCTGAAGCTCGGGGCACAGCCGTCGGACTCGGTGCGGACGCTGCTGGCGAAGCATCTCACGCGCGACATGTCGAAGCCGGTGGAGGCTCCCGCTCAGTAATGGCCGCGAGCGAGGGTCAGGACGGCGGGAAGAGCAGTCCGCTGACTGCGGTCGTCGAGGTCGTGGTCAAGACGCTGGTCGATCACCCCGAAGCGGTCACGGTTACTGAGTCGGTTCGCCGTGGGATGACCGTCGTCGAGTTGTCCACGGCGCCGGGCGACATGGGAAAGATCATCGGACGGCAGGGACGAACCGCGGCGGCCCTGCGGACGTTGGTCGCATTGACCGGAGAGCGCCACGGCGTTCGCGTGCAGCTGGATATTCGGGACTAAGGCGGCCGAAAGCTCACGTGGCCGACTGGGCTGAGATGGTGCTCGTCGGCCGCATTGCGAGGCCGCACGGACTCCGCGGGCAGGTGATCGTCACACCCGAAACGGATTTCGTGGAGGAGCGATTCCGGGAGGGGGCGACCTTCTGGACGCAGTCGGATCGCGGCGACGAAGCGCTCACGATCAGTTCGGCCCGGATCCAGAACGGTCGGCCGGTGATCGGGTTCGAGGGCTTTTCGACGATCGAAGATGTCGAGCGCCTGGCGGGCCGGGAGCTCAGGGTTCCCGAGGACGCGCTTCAGCCTCTGGCCGATGGCGCTTACTACGTGCACGACCTCGTTGGATGTGTCGTGGAAACCGTATCGGGCGAACGTCTCGGTCTGGTGCAGCGCGTGGATGGCGGGGCAGGGGCGAGCGTCCTGAGTGTGGCCGGGGATCGCGGTGAGGTGCTGGTTCCGCTTGCTGCCGATATCTGTACAGAGATTGACATTGGAACCCGGCGGATTCGAATCAACCCGCCGGACGGGCTCCTCGAGTTGAATGAGAAATAGGTAGCAGTCGTTGAAGTTCGACATCGTCACCATCTTCCCCGCGATGATCGAAGCGGGCCTCGGCGAGGGTGTGGTGAGTCGGGGCGTCGAGCGCGGCCTGCTGGATGTGGCGGTGCACGATCTCCGGGACTGGACGACCGACCGCCACCGGACGGTTGACGATGTGCCATACGGGGGCGGCCCCGGGATGGTGATGAAGGTCGAGCCGCTGATGCGGGCGGTCGAGGATATTCGCGCCACTCGCGGAGTGCCCGGTACGGTGGTGCTGCTGTCGCCACAAGGTCGGACGTTCACGCAGGCGGAGGCCGAGCGGCTCACTCGTCTCGAGCACATCGTGTTGCTGTGCGGTCGCTACGAGGGGATGGACGAGCGGGTTCGGGACATGGTCGCCAGCGAGGAGATTTCGATCGGCGACTACGTGTTGAGTGGTGGTGAGCTGGCGGCGCTGGTCGTCGTCGATGCCGTCAGCCGGCTGGTGCCGGGTGTTGTCGGGGATGAGCAGTCGGTCGTACAGGAGTCGTTTACGCGTGGCCTGCTCGATTACCCGCACTACACCCGTCCGGCGGAGATCGCAGGGCATCGAGTACCCGATGTGTTGCTGTCGGGGCACCACGGTGATGTTCGCCGGTGGCGGCGGAAGGCCGCGTTGGTTCGCACGCTGGATCGGCGGCCGGATTTGATCGCATCAGCGACGCTCGATGACGAAGAGCGGACGATGCTCGACGAGATCCAGCGCGAACGGGAAGGAGTCCGGCTAAAGCCGGACACTACGTCCTGATTGTGCATTCGTAGCGTCCGGCTTCCCGGACCGTGGCGGTCGTAGCGTCCGGCTTCAGCCGGACCTGTGTGTGTGCGAGGAGAGAGCAATGAGCGCGATTGACTTGGCCGAAAAGTCCCAGATGACCGAAAGGCCGGACATGAAGTCTGGAGACACGGTCCGCGTGCACGTGAAGGTGCGCGAGGGCGACAAGGAACGCATCCAGATCTTCGAAGGCATCGTCATCGGGCTGCACCGCGGTGGCCTGCGATCCTCCTTCACCGTGCGCAAGGTGTCGTTCGGTCAGGGCGTCGAGCGAATCTTTCCGCTGCACTCGCCGACGATTGCCAAGGTTGACGTCGTGCGATCCGCCCGCGTCCGCCGTGCCAAGCTGTACTTCCTCCGCAATCTGAAGGGGAAGGCGGCGCGCATGAAGGAAACCAAGCGCGCGTAGTGGCACAGCCATGGTGCGGGTCCGCGCGACGAGGGCGATCGAAAACGCGCTGCGACGCTGGGGCTTCTACCGCATTGCCGGATGCGACGAAGTTGGCCGGGGATGCCTGGCCGGCCCTGTCGTGGCGGGAGCGGTGGTGCTGGATCCCGATCTCCACATCCCCGGGCTCGCCGACTCGAAGATGTTGACCGCCCCGGAGCGGGAGCGCCTGAACGAGTTGATCACGAGCCGCGCGCTGGCCTGGGCGGTGTGCTTCGTGCAGCCACCTGAGATCGACGCCATCAATATCCACCAGGCGTCGCTGCAGGCCATGCGGCGGGCCGTGCTCGCGTTGGCGCCGTTGCCCGACGCGGTGCTCGTCGACGCTTTTCGCATTCCCGATCTGCCGATCGCGCAGCGCGGCGTCCTCCACGGCGATCGCCGCTGCGCGGCCATCGCGGCCGCCTCAATCGTCGCCAAGGTCTCTCGCGATCGTCAGATGATGATCGAACATCAGAGCGATCCCCGCTACGGGTACGACCGGCACAAGGGATATGCCACCGCCGAACATCGGGCCGCCGTCGAGCAGTTCGGATACTCGCCACTGCATCGCCGCTCCTTCAAGCCCCAGGCGAGTCTGTTTGATAGGATCGAGTGAGTGCCGGTCGATCGCGAGGAAACACTCAAGAAAGCCGACAAGCTTCTCAAGCAGGGCAAGCTGGTCGCCGCCATCGAGGAGTACGTCCGCCTCGTGGAAGACAAGCCGAGCGACTGGAACACCGTCAACGCCCTTGGCGACCTCTACGTCAAAGCTGGTGATGCCGACCGCGCCGCGGAGCAATTCAACCGCGCGGCGGATCATCTCTACGGCGAGGGATTCTTTCCGCGCGCGTCCGCGGTTTACAAGAAGGTGCTCAAGGTCCGCAGCGGTGACGATCACGCGCTCTGGCAGTTGGCTGATATCGCCGGACGAAACGGCTTGTCGCTGGATGCAAGGTCGCACTACGGCCGGCTGATTCAGGACCGCCGCGCGGCGGGCAACGAGCAGGGCGCGGTCGATTGTCTGATTCGCCTGGGTCAGCTCGGTGACGCTCCCGTCGAGGCGAGAAACGTGGCGGCCAGCGCGCTCATCGAGCGCGGTGAATCAAAGCAGGCAGCGCGACTCGTTATGAGCGTTGCAGATCTGCTGGCGAAGGAAGAACGGGTCGCCGAAGCGTTCGACACACTGAAAGAAGCAGCGCGGCTGGATCCAGAGGATCAGGAGATTCGCGAGAAGCTCGCCGCAGTGACGCCTGTCGAGGAGGTCGCGCCACCAGTGGCGGAAGTTGCACCCGCGATCGAGGACGCGCCGGCACCTGTCGAGGAAGTGGTCGGAGAGGAAGTGGCTGGAAGTGTTGCTGAGGTCGCTGCTGCTCAGGAACCGGTTTCCGCCGGGCCGACGGAAGAGCCGTTGCCCCTCGAGTCGTTCTTCGAGGAGCTGAGGGGGAAGGTTGCCCGCGATCAGGAGACGCGCGCGCGCGACCAGCTCGATCGCGGACTCGAGTACCTCGCCGACAACAAGATTGACGAGGCGATCGCGAGTCTCGAGGAAGCATCGCGAATGCCGGCGATGCGATTCGAGGCCTCGGCTCACCTCGCTCGCATTTCTCTCGGGCGGGACGACCTGCAGGCTGCGGTCGGCTGGATGGAGCGTGCGCTGGAGGCGCCCGCGCCGGCCGCCGAAGATCGGCTCGACGTCATGTACGACCTGGCCGATACGCTGGCTCGACAAGGAGAGGGCTCGCGTGCGCTGGCGCTCTTCATGGAAGTAGACTCGGAATCCTCCGGGTATCGAGACGTACGGGAACGAATCGCGCATCTGTCGCAAACTGAAATCGGCAAACCGTGATGCGCCTGCTGTTGACGGCCTTCTTCCTGGAGACTGGGGCAGTGCTCCTGCTTGCCCCGTGGTCTCAGTTCTGGGATCGGAATTACTTTGCCCAGGGAATGCCGTTCATCCACGCGTTGATGATCAACAACTTCGTCAGGGGCGCGGTTTCCGGCCTCGGTATCGTCAACATGGGCGCCGCGGTTGCGGAGATACACGCGTTCTTCTCGGAACGCCGCCTCGAGCACGTCATCTCGCTCACCAGACCGACCGCCGAAGAGTAGGCTCCCGCGTGGGTCCCGTCGTTTGCATGATCACCGACCGCCGGCGCCTCGGTCCGCATGCCGAGGAGGCGCTGGTTCGACGGATTGGCCTGGCGGCACGCGCTGGCATTCATCTCATTCACATTCGCGAAAGGGACATGGCTGACGGCGCGCTGCTCACGCTGGTTCAACACGCGGTGACGGCCGTACGAGGGACGCGGGCACGCGTCCTCGTCAACGATCGCGCGGATGTGGCACTTGCCGCTGGAGCGCATGGCGTTCATCTGCGCGGTGACTCTGTGCCCGCACGGCGCGTCCGAGCGGTCACGCCGCCCGCCTTTTTGATTGGACGATCGGTTCACAGCCGCGACGAGGTGGCAACGTTGTCGGTAGAAGGCGCCCTCGACTACCTGCTCTTCGGCACGGTATTCCAGACGGCCTCCAAGCCGAATCAGGCCGCGGCAGGAGTCACCGGCTTCACGACCGCAGCAACTGCAGCGCGAGGAGTCCCAGTGCTCGGCGTCGGCGGCGTCACGCTCGACAACGCCAGGCGTCTGGCCGGAACAGCCTGCGCGGGATTTGCGGCAATTGGTCTGTTCTCGGATGGTCCCGAGGAAGAACTCCCGGCCACGGTGACCGCCGCGCTCGCGGCATGGGACAATTCGAGGTAGCCCATGGATATCGGCTTCAAGACTCCGCTCCTCGACTTCTTTCGGAAGGGCGATGTGGCCCGTGACGTTCGCCTGCAGGCGGCGCAAGGCGCCCTTGCCACGCGCGCACACGAACAGCTGGCCCTCCTTGTCATGCTGACCGGCGATCCCGAGCCCGAGATTGCCGCTGCTGCGGAAGCCACGCTGGCGGTGATTCCGCCTGCGTCGCTGTCTGCCTTCCTGGCGCGGACCGACGTGTCAGGGGAGATGCGCGACTTCTTCGCGCAGCGCGGCGTCACGGCCGGAGATGTTCCCTCGACAGAGGCCGATAAGCCGATCGTCGACACGGCGGCGGGTCCTGACATTGCCGACGATGAGGACGACGAGAAGTCGGCGATGCAGCGGTTGGCCGAGATGAACGTCCCTCAGAAGATGGCGCGGGCGACCAAGGGCACGCGCGAGGAGCGCGCGATTCTGATCCGCGATCCGAACAAGTTGATTGCGGTCGCGGTGCTGAGCAGTCCGAAGCTGACCGACTCTGAAGTGGAAGCGATCGCGAAGATGTCCAGCGTATCGGACGAGATCCTGCGCATCATCTCGCACAACCGGAATTGGATGAAGAGCTACGTGGTCGTGTCGGCTCTGGCCAGGAATCCCAAGACGCCGCTCGCCGTGTCGATGAACCTGCTGTCGCGGCTCAACGAGAAGGACCTGCGGACGTTGTCGACGAATCGAAACATACCGGAGGTTCTGCGCACGACGGCGCGAAAGAAGATCGTCCTCGAGAAGTAGAAAGCACCGCTACTTTGAACTTCGCTTGTGCGACGTCGAACGTCGCTTTGTCAACTTTGAACTTTGAACGTCCAACTTTGAACCTCTCTTCCGCGGGCTCCATTCCTTCCGCAGCTCGGACAGGCCGTGCATGTAGGCGGTTGCCTTCTCGCGTTCCTCTTCCGACTCCAGGCTCTTGAGCAGTTCGATGGCGTGCGCGAAGTCGTGCTCGATCGTGTGGCGGGTCGTCTTGAAGTAGATCCGGCGAAGCAGATCGAGCGTGTCACGGGAGGAAAGAGTCTCCTGCTTGAGCGCTTTCAGCGAGACGAACCCATCAGGCGCTTTCGCCAATTCATTTCCTCCGATTTCGTCGCAGGCTCGCTCTCAGTTCTGCGATCGGCCGGGTGTTGAGGACATCGCCGGCCCGTGCCCACGCGCGACGGGCCACCTGAATGCCCCAGCGGAGGCGAGTCTGGGCGTCAGCGCTGTGTGCGTCGGTCGATATCACCAGTGGGATGCCTCGTTCACGCGCGGCTCGGGCGTGCGTATCGTTCAGGTCGAGTCGATCCACCTGGCAATTGATCTCGAGTGCCATCCCGTGCCTGGCAATTGCGTCGAAGACGACCCCGACATCGAACTTGAAGGGCTCGCGCTTCAGCAGCAGCCGGCCGGTCGGATGGCCGAGCACATCCACCCACGGGCATTCGAGTGCACGGAGAAGACGGTCGGTCATCTGCTGGGAATCCTGCGAGAAGTTCGAGTGAATCGATGCGATGACGATGTCGAGCTGAGCGAGGCAGTCGTCAGCGAGATCGAGCCGGCCGTCGCTCAGGATGTCGCATTCGATGCCGGCGAGCAGCGTGAGCTGTCCGTGCCGTCCGTTCAGCGCCCGCACGCGGGCAGCGTGTTCAAGCGCGCGGCGCTCGTCGAGTCCGTTGGCCATTGCAAGCGCCTTGCTGTGATCGGTAATGGCGATGTATTCACGGCCAAGCCGATGCGCGGCCTGCGCCATCGTGGGCAGATCGTCGCGGCCGTCGGTCTCCGTCGTGTGCATGTGGAGGTCGCCGCGCAGGTCTTCCAGCGTGATGAGTGTGGGCAGCACGCCGGTACGCGCCGCGTCGATCTCTCCGCAGTTTTCGCGCAGTTCGGGCGCCACCCAATCCATGCCCAGGGCCCGGTAGATCCCCTCTTCGGTCTCTCCAGCAATCCGCGTGTCGTCGGCGGCGCGGAACAGGCCGTATTCGTTCAACTTGAATCCGAGCTGCACCGCGCGATCTCTGACGCCGATGTTGTGAGCCTTCGAGCCGGTGAAGTACTGCATCGCCGCACCCCGGCTGTCGGCGGGCACCAGCCTCAGGTCCGCCTGAAAGCCGCCGCGCAGGCGGATACTCGACTTGGTGTCCCCCTGGCCGAGCACTCGCTCCACGTGAGGATGTGAGATCAGGGCGTCCATCAGGCTCGGCGCGCCACCGACGGCAAGGATATCGATGTCGCCGCACGTCTCCCTCCCGCGACGCAGGCTGCCAACCGGAATGAGCTCGGCGTTCCGGTCGTGGATGCGCAGGAACTCGACGAGTGAGTCCGCGGTGGCCACGGTCTCGCTCAACAGATGGCGGCCGGAGTCCTTGGCGCGCTCCTCGATCGAGGCAAGGATCTGCGCTTCCTTCTTCGCGCCCATGCCCTTCAGCCCACGCAGGCGCCCGGCCTTTGCGGCGGCGCCGAGTTCCTCGAGATTCTTGATGTTCAGCGTCGAGTAGAGCATGGCGACCGTTTTCGGTCCCACACCTTGCAAGCGCAGCAGATCGAGGATGGTCGCGGGGAATTGCTCGAGCAGTTCCCGGTGGTACTGGGAGGTGCCTGTGTCCGCAAGCTCACGGATTCTGGCCGCGAGGTCCTTGCCGATTCCAGGAATCGCGCGGAGTTGCTGTTCATCGAGCTGGGCGATGGCGTGCGGCCATGTCGCCAGCGTCTCGGACGCCGTCCGGTATGCCCGAATCTTGAATGCGTTGTCGCCCCTGATTTCGAGGAGGTCGGCGATCTCTGCCAGAACCTGTGAGACAGCCCTGTTATCCACGCCCGAGTCCGTGGCGCTCGAAGGTGTAGTCGAGCAGTCGTGCGCCACCGCCGGCGAGCGCGGCCTGAATCGCGTCTCGCGCCTGCGGCGGCCCATAGCAGAAGAGGCAGCCACCCCCGCCTGCGCCGCACACCTTGGCTGCGGTGGCGCCCGCCGCCATCGCCCGCGCAATCAGGTTGTCGATGGCGGGCGTGGTGACGCCGGGCGCGAGCCGCTTGCGGTTGTCCCACTCGGTGGCGATCGCTCGTCCCACTCCATCCCAGTCTCCCTGCGTCAGCGCCGTTCGCATCGTTGCTGCCGTGTCACGGATACGCTCGAAGCAGTCGAAGATGAACGAGTCACCATCGATGTGGCGCTTGGTGATCTCCCAGTTGTTGGTCCCCGAGTTGCGCGGTTCGCCCGTGTAGCACAGCACGATGCGCTGCCGTAGTTTGGCCAGATCGACATCGAGCGGGACGCGGCGAACACCGTCGGCGTCGAGCTCGATCGCGGCGATCCCTCCGTAGAGCGCAGGTCGATAGTCCTGCAAACCAGTCGGGACCGCGATCGCCTGCGCCTCGACGTTCATGGCGATCTGTAGCAGCGCTTCAGGCTCGTAGTGCGTTCGTTTCCATTCAGCGAGTGCGGCACAGACCGCGACGTTCAGCGCGGACGAGCCGGCAATGCCTGCGCCGGCTGGCGATTCCGATGTGGTCGTCAGCGTCAGGCCTCGCACCTCGAAAAAATGCACGAGCAGCGACAACAGGCGAAGCTCGCGGCTGTTGCGGAGCTCGCGCCAGTCCTCGGCCTCAACCGTGGCGCCGGTGTCGATCGACTTGATAGTCACGCGCGAGTCGGAGCGCGGCTCGATCTGTGCGCTCGCCCGGAGACTGATCGCGGCGTTGAGCGTCTGGGCGCCCGGATGAAAAAGGTAGAGAGGCCAGATGTCGATCGTGCCGCCGGCCAGATCGATGCGCGTGGGTGCTGACGTCCGGATGATCACTGAGCGATTATAGGTCCGGCTAAAGCCGGACACTACGTGCGCTCAGGCCGGACACTACGCGCACTGCGCGGTTCTATAATGCTTGCGTGCCTAGCAACGTTCGCCGCGACATCGGGCAGCTGCTGATCGGGAGCCTTCCAGGCACGACGATCACCGGCGAGATCCGTTCACTGGCCCGGGAGTTCTCGCTCGGTGGCGTGATTCTGTTCGCTCGCAACATCGAGGCGCCGGAGCAGGTCGCGGAGATAGCAATCGACGTGCAGACACTCGCGACGGACCTGCCGTTGTGGGTGAGTGTCGATCAGGAAGGAGGCCGGGTCGCTCGATTGAAGGCGCCCTTTACCGTGTGGCCGCCGATGGCAGTTCTCGGCCGCAGCGGCGACGAACAGCTGGCCGTGCGTTTTGCAACCGCGCTGGCCACCGAACTGAAGGCCGTCGGGATCACGCTCGACTACGCGCCTGTCCTCGACATCCACACGAATCCAAAGAACCCGATCATCGGCGACCGTGCACTGGGGGAGGATGCCGAGAGTGTGGCGCGCCTTGGTGGGGCAATCATCAAGGCCCTGCAGGAGAACGGTGTCGCGGCGTGCGGCAAGCACTTCCCGGGTCATGGCGACACTGCGGTCGACTCCCATCTCGAGTTACCGCTCGTCGAGCACCCACCGGATCGTATTCGGCGCGTCGAGTGTGTGCCTTTCCGAGAAGCCATCCGCGCCGATGTGGCCTTCATCATGACCGCTCATGTCCTGGTGCCATCTTTCGACGAGCAGCATCCAGCAACGCTGTCGCGGACCATCGTGCAGGGACTCCTGCGTGACGAGCTCAAGTTCCAGGGCGTCATCCTGAGCGACGATCTGGAGATGAAGGCAATCGCCAAGACCTACACCGTGCCCGACGCAGCGGTCCAGGCGATCGCGGCCGGATGCGACGGCCTCCTGGTCTGCAGCGGAGACGTCGAGGTGCAAGCCGCGACACTCGAGGCACTCGTTCACGCGGTTGAAGATCAGACGATTCCCTACAAGCGCCTCGAGGACGCGCTCACGCGCCTTCGAAGGGCGAAGGAGCGCTTCCTGACCGCTCCAGTCGCCTCGCAGAAAATGGCTCGCATCAGGCAGGTGCTCGGCTGTGATGCGCACCAGCGCATTGTCGACGACATGGCCAGATACCTCTGACATGGTCAGTTACCGCTAGCATCGTGCGCAAACCCCGAGCGCTGAAACAAGGTGATCGGATCGCGATCGTGGCGCCAGCCAGCCCGTTCAATCGCGAAGAGTTCACTCGTGGGGTGGCCGAGATCGAGCGACTCGGCTTCGTGCCGGTGTTCGATGATTCGGTCTTCGAGAAGGAGTCTGGCTATCTTGCAGGCTCGCCCGAGGTGCGAGCGGCTGCCTTCATGAGGTATTGGACGGACTCGAGTGTGTCGGCGCTGCTGGCCGTCCGCGGCGGCTATGGCAGCGTCCAGTTGCTGCCGTTGCTCGACCGCGCGACAGTCGTTGCACAGCCGAAGCTGTTCATCGGATACAGCGATAACACGTCCCTTCTGTCCTGGCTCAACTGCCAATGCGGGATCACCGCACTTCACGGGCCAATGATCGAGGGGCGTCTTGCTGGAGGAGCGGGCTACGAGAGGCAGTCGTTTCTCCAGCTTCTGTCGGGTGGCCGTCAGTTGCAGCTTGCGCCTGAGGGGCTTCGAGTGCTTCGGGAAGGAGAGGCGAACGGACCGTTGTTCGGTGGGACGATCACCCAACTCGTGGCGTCGCTCGGGACGCCGTTTGCGTTCGATCCACCGGACGGTTGCATCCTCTTTCTCGAAGAAGTCAACGAGCGGCCGTATCGCCTCGATCGCATGCTGACGCAGCTCCGGCTGAGCGGACTGCTTGGGCGGGCACGCGCGATCGTGTTCGGCGAGATGCGGGGATGCGACGAGCCTAACGGAACCGTCACGGCTCTGGACGCGATTGCCCGCACCATGCGCGAGTGCACCGTGCCAATGATCGTAGGATTTCCCTCGGGACATACCACGGGCCCGATCTGGACACTGCCGCTCGGCGTCAGTGTGCGAGTATCGACACGGCCGCAGCCAGCCCTTCTGATAGAGGACGCCCCAGTTGAGTGATCGACGACGGATTCATCTGATCGGCATCTGTGGTACGGCGATGGCAACACTGGCCGCGTTGCTGAAGAGTCGCGGACACGACGTCCAGGGCTCGGATCAGAATGTGTATCCGCCGATGAGCGATTTCCTCGTCGAGCAGGGGATCAAGACATTCAGCGGATATGCCGCCGAACACATCACGCCGGACCTCGACCTCGTTGTGGTCGGGAACGCGATCTCGCGAGGCAACCCCGAGCTCGAGAGTGTCCTCGAGCGGAAGCTCCACTACTGCTCGCTCCCTGAAGCCGTGCGCGACCACTTCCTCTGGGAGGCGCGCTCCGTTGTGATCGCCGGCACACATGGCAAGACCACGACCACGTCGCTGACGGCGTGGTTGCTGACGAGCGCTGGACTCGATCCGTCACTGCTGGTCGGAGGCATCGCGCTCAACTTCGGTCAGCAGGGTTCGAGCTATCGGGTCGGCCAGGGACGCGACTTCGTCATCGAGGGCGACGAATACGACAGCGCGTTCTTCGATAAGAGCGCGAAGTTCCTCAAGTACCTCCCGGATGTCGCCGTCATCGGGAACATCGAGTTCGATCACGCCGACATCTATGCCGACCTCGACGCCGTGCTGCTCGCGTTCAGGCGTCTCGTGAATCTCGTGCCACGGAACGGGCTCCTGCTGCTCGGTACGGATAGCCCTCATGCGCACGCACTCGGTCGTTTTGCCGTGAGTCCCGTGGAAACCTTCGGTCTCGGCGCTGACGCGACCTGGCGCGCGGAGGATATCCGGCACCGCGACGGTCTCACCCAGTTCGTCGTGCGGCGACGGAACGAGGTATTCGGTCGATTCGAGTCACCGCTGCTGGGCGAGCACAATGTGCGGAACGCGCTGGCTGCGATCGGCGTCGGTGCGCATCTGGGCCTGTCGGCAGACGTGCTGTCGAATGGATTGCGATCGTTCAAGGGCATCAAGCGCCGGCTCGAGACGGTTGGCGTCGCCGATGGAGTCACGGTGCTCGACGACTTCGCTCACCACCCGACCGCCGTGCACGAGACGTTGTCCGCCCTGAGAGCCGGGTATCCCGGAAGGAGAGTGTGGGCGGTGTTCGAGCCGCGTTCCGCCTCCTCGTGCCGGCGGGTGTTTCAGGACGACTTCGTGCGCGCGTTCAGCCAGGCGGACCAGGTGATCCTGGCTGCCGTGTTTCGCTCGAGCCTGCCGGAAGCCGAGCGTCTCGATGCCGACCAACTTGTCGAGGATCTCCGCGCGCGCGGTCAGCAGGCCCGTCATATCCCCGACATCGCCGCCATCATCGACACGATTGTGAGCGAGCATCAGGTGGGAGATGTTGTCGTCCTCATGTCGAACGGCGGTTTTGGCGGCATTCACTCGAAACTGCTGTCTGCTCTGGCAGTGCAATAGGAGTTTTGACACTTTGAGTCGCATCCGGGACGCGGGAGACTCCGCGCTGCTGCTCGAGTGGGACGAGGTGATCGATCCGCGGGTCAATAGTCGGGCAATTGCCGTCGCCACGGCAGTTCGCGACGCCCGGCTTCCGGGTGTGCGTGACGTCGTGTCGACGTACCGGTCTGTTGCGGTGTTCTTCGATCCGCTGAAGGCGGATCCGAATACCCTGCGCGAGGCGCTCACGAAGTTCGGAGCGACACCGCTGGAAGTCGCGCAAGGCAAGACAGTCGAGGTACCGGTCATTTACGGTGGCGAGACAGGTCCCGATCTGCCGGTCGTTGCCGAGTGGGCAGGCCTGAGCCTCAGTGAGATCGCACAGCGTCACGCTGCCGTCGAGTATCGTGTGTTCATGCTGGGATTTCTTCCCGGCTTCGGGTATCTCGGCTCCGTCGACGACCGCATCGCCGCGCCCCGGCGGGATACACCTCGACTGCGCGTGCCCGTTGGCTCTGTCGGTATCGCAGGGAAGCAGAGCGGCATCTATCCGCGTGCGTCACCTGGGGGTTGGCAGGTCATCGGCTGGAGTCCGATTCGCCTGTTCGATCCAGACAAAGAACCTTCTGCTTTGCTCGAGCCAGGCGACATCGTGCGGTTCGTCCAGATGTCTTCCGAAGACGCTGAACGAGCCGCGGGCGGCCGCAGCGCGACTGACGGCCGGTCGATGGCGACTCACGCGATCGCAGGCAGCGCACGAGCGGTGACCGTCATCCGGCCAGGACTCTTCACCACCATCCAGGACCGGGGACGCTGGGGCCACCAGGCAAGCGGCGTGTCGGTCAGTGGTGCCCTCGATGTCCTGTCACATCGCATTGCGAATCTGCTGGTCGGGAACACGACTGACGCGGCCACGCTCGAGGTCACCATCGCAGGACCGGAATTGAGAATGGAGCAGGGCGCTCGCATTGCGGTTACCGGCGCAGATCTGCAGGCGACAATCGATGGGATCGCAGCGCGTCCGGGTGTGGCCACCGTCTGCGGACCTGGAAGCGTCCTTCGATTCGGTGAACGGCAGTCCGGCGCCAGGGCGTATGTGGCTTTCGACGGTGGCGTAGACGTTGCGCCACTTCTCGAGAGCCGCGCCACGCACGTGGGAGCGGCGCTTGGAGGGCTCGACGGCCGGGCGCTCGTCGCCGGCGATCGGCTTCCATTGGGTGCCCCAACTGCAACAGCGGTGTCGCGCACGATCGGTCCTATGGTCATCAAGCCTGCCGGCGGCACCCGGCTTCGAGTGCTGCCGGGACCTCAGGACGATTTCTTTCCCGAACCGGCCTTCACCGTCCTCGAGCGGACACGGTTCATGGTCACGCCGCAGTCGAATCGCATGGGCTATCGCCTGTCGGGTGGTGTGCTCCCGCGGATCCCGAATCGGGAAATGATCTCCGATGCCGCCTTTGTGGGCGCGATCCAGGTGCCGGCGTCGGGAGAACCGTTCCTGCTCATGAGCGATCGGCAGACGACCGGCGGATACCCGCAGATGGCAACGGTCATCACGGCGGATCTTCCTTTGGCCGGCCAGCTTGCCCCCGGGGATTGGGTCGAGTTCTCGCTCTGCACGCGAGCCGAGGCGATCGCCGCCCTGCGCGATCAAGAGGCGATGCTCGATGGCCTCACATAGCTCGCCGGTGGTGACACGCGAGCGCGTGCCCTTGCATCCGCTGAGTACCATTGCCGTCGGCGGACCCGCACGCTGGTTCGCTGAAGCGAATACGAACGAGGACGTCCGGGCGATCCACGAGTGGTGCGTGGAACGGGATCTGTCCCTCTTCGTTCTCGGTGGTGGAAGCAACATCATCGTCTCCGATGACGGCTTCGATGGTGTTGTGCTGGCAATGACAATGAGCGGACGCACCATCGTCAACACGCCGGACGGGACGAGGCTGACCGCAGGTGCCGGCGAGTCGTGGGATCGACTGGTCGACTGGCTGGTCGGCCAGGAGTTGAGCGGTGTCGAGTGCCTCTCTGGCATCCCGGGAACCGTTGGCGGTACGCCGATTCAGAACGTCGGCGCCTACGGGCAGGAAGTTGCTGGTGTGATCGAGCGTGTGACGGTCTTCGATCGTACCCGCTCGGCGTTCGCTGAGCTGACCGCCGCCGACTGTCGGTTCTCCTACCGCACGAGCCGATTCAAGGCAGACGATGCCGGCCGTTTCATCGTGTGCGATGTGTCATTCCTGCTGACACAGTCGACGCCGGCGCTGTCATATCCAGAGCTTCTGGCTGAAATGGAGCGACGCGGAATCGCACACCCGAGGCCTCAGGATGTTCGAGAGGCGGTACTCACCATCCGGCGCCGCAAGGGAATGGTGCTCGACGAGGGTGACCCGGACACGCGCAGCGTGGGATCGTTCTTCATGAATCCCGTGGTGAACGTGGACGATCGAGACCGGATCGCGGCGCTCGCACGCGATCGCGTGCCCGGCTTTCCGGCAGCGGAAGGCCGGGTGAAAATACCCGCCGCGTGGCTCATCGAGCGGGCAGGGCTGCGCAAAGGAACCGGCGATCGGGCGGTCGGCCTGTCGAGCAAACATCCCCTGGCGATCGTCAATCGCGGTGGCGCGAACGCTCGCGACGTGATCCGGTTCGCGGTGCAGGTCAAGCGCGCCGTGCTCGACTGGTCCGGCGTCTGGCTGCGCCCGGAGCCGGTGTTCGTGGGGCTGGATGGTGATGTGGACGTTGAATTCCTGAAGAAGGCGCACGGCTGATGTCGACACTATTGATTGAGGGCGGACACCGACTCGAAGGCCGGGTCGCCGTAGAGGGAAACAAGAACGCGGCGCTGCCACTGCTGGCCGCCTGCCTCCTGACCGAGGAGGAGTGCGTCCTGACGAACGTGCCGCGCATCGGCGACGTCGAGGTGATGGCACGGCTGCTGTTGGATCTCGGCGCAGAGGTCGAAGGGATCGGTACCACCACGCTGCGGATCAAGACACCGCGAGTCAACACAGACGCGCCCGATCGCTCGCTCGTTGGTCGTTTGCGTGGTTCGGTTCTCCTCCTCGGGCCACTGCTCGCGCGCACGGGTCGCGCCCACATCGCACCGCCGGGCGGAGATTTTCCCGCCCGGCGCACGATCTCGACCCACACCGAGGCGCTGAAGGCACTTGGAGCCCGTGAACGTCAGGGACCGGATCACGTGCTCGAGGCGCCTGATGGCCTCAAGCCGGCTTCGATGTATCTCTACGAGGCCTCGGTGACCGGGACGGAGACGGCTCTTCTCGCGGCCGCCTCAGCGTCGGGCGTCACCGAGATCCGTCACGCCGCCACTGAACCCCACGTCGTCGAGCTGTGCGAGTTCCTGACGAAGATGGGAGCCGTGGTCTCCGGAATCGGCAGCGCGAAGCTGCGCATCGAGGGAACGACGAAGCTTCGCGGTGCGAAGCATCACCTCGGAGGTGATTACATCGAGGCCGGAAGCTGGGCGGTCGTCGGTGCGATCACGGGCGGAGAGATCGCCATCGAAGGATGCCGCGAAGAGGACATCGAGGTGGTCGCCGCGGTGATGCAGCGGATGCGCATCGAATGCAGGATGCATCAGGGTGTGTTCGAGGTGAAGCCCTCGAAACCGCAGGCCGTGCGCCGGATCGCGACGGGACTATGGCCGTCGTTTCCGAGCGACCTGGTCAGCCTGGTCACGGTCCTTGCGACACAGGCGGCAGGCCGCACGCTCGTGCACGACTGGATGTACGAATTGCGCCTCTTCGCGCTCGAGCAGATGAGCGGCATGGGCGCCGATCTCTTTCTCGCCGACGCACACCGGATCATCGTCACTGGCCCGACTAAACTGCGCGGGGGCCGGACGCTCGACAGCCGCGATCTGCGCTCGGGCATGTCGCTCATCGCTGCCGGACTTGCCGCAGAAGGGCAGACGCGGGTCGCGCCGCTCGAAACCGTCGAACGTGGTTACAGCCAACTCGTCGATCGACTCAAGGCACTGGGCGCAAAGGTCGCGAAGGTAGAGTAGTTCGTGAGTGTCAGCTGTGTGATGAGGAACATATGATGAGACATCTGATCGTTATCACGGTACTAATCGCCATCCCGGCCGCGGCTGTCGCACAGTTGCCAGAGCCCCCGATTGGGGATGCTCGTCTCACCGTTCACACCCTGGTCAGGGAAGACATCTTTGCCGGCTTTCTCCAGAGCGATCTGACGAGAATGGCGCGTGCGGAAAAGAACCTCGAGCGTCTGCTCGAGAGCCGCCCCTCCGAGCGAGCGAATGTGCTGGCGTGGCAGGGCAGTATTGCGCTGACGCACGCCGCGCTGGCGGGCGAGTCCAAACAGCAGGCCCAGTTCACGCAGCACTACCAGCGCGCGTTCGATCTCTTCGAGCAGGCGATGCGCCTCGACCCGGACGGTGTTGGCGTGTTCGCGATCACCGGTGGCTCTCAAGTGTCGCTGGCCGATCGATTGCCAGCCGAGGAACGGGCGCGAAGCTGGGAACAGGCGTACGGTGCCTACCAGCGGTTGTGGAAGTTGCAGGGCGCAATCATCGAGAAGCTTCCGCTTCACCACAAGGGCGAGGTGCTGTCGGGGCTTGCGCAGAGTGCGCAGCGGACCGGGCGCAACGACGAGGCAAACGCAGAGATCGATCGGATTCTCAAGCTGCTGCCTGGAACCCCGTACGCAACGCGTGCGCAACAGTGGAAGGACGATCCGTCATCGCGCGCTCAGGTCAAAGTAACCTGCCAGACCTGTCACGTGCCGGGCACGCTGGTCGCGCGTCTGGCTGAGGTTTCGAAATAGGCCGAGCCTAATCGGGACCGAGCTGAATCAGCGAACCGGCGGTGGCTGTTGCGGGGGCGGAGGCAGAATCGGCACAACGCCCGGTTCCGGTGCCGGTGGCGGTGCTGGTGCCGCGGGCTGTGCCGGTGCGGGCGCAGGTTGCTCGAGCGGAGCGGGCGCCGGTAACGGAACAGGTAATGGCAGCGCCAACGGCCCGGTCACGTTGTCGCCAACACGGAACGGGCGGAGATCGTCTTCGCTGAGCTCGAGCACGCGAATGACCCGTGGCGTCAGCATCATCACGATGTCAGTTTCCTGAATCTCGCGATGAGTCTGTGCGAACAGGCGGCCGACGACCGGCAGATCGCTCAGCCCCACAACTCCGCGAAGGATCCTGCGCTCCTCGTCGCGAATGAGGCCGGCGAGCAGATTGGTCTCTCCGTCCTTGAGGCGGATCACCGTGTTGATCTCGCGGTTGCCGAATGTCGGCAGGCCGCCAAAGCCTGCGCCCGAGATGTTGCTGACCGAAATTCTCAGTGCCAGCGACACCTGGTCGTCGTGGTGCATTCGCGGCGTGATGTCGATGTTCACGCCGATGTTTTCGTAATTGAACGAGGTAATCGGCTGCTGATTGACTCCACCTTGTGCGATCGGCGCGAACGTCGTGACCGGGACAGGCACTCGCTCTCCGAATCGCGCCTGGGCGGGCAGGCCCTCCGAGGTTCTCAACTGCGGATTGGCCAGTGTCCTGGTGTTGGTGTCCGATTTCAGTAGCCGGTAGTACAGGTTGGGAAGGTTGGTCAGCAGAATGTCGGCCTGCGTCAGGTTGCTCAGATCGCGAAGTGTGAGTCCCTCTCGGTTGACGCTCGCAATGCCGTCGATGCCGGTCGGCGTTTCCGCCGGCGAGGCCAGTTGAAGGCCGAACTCGCGCAGGCGAGTGCGATCGACTTCGAGGAGTTCGACGTCGATCACCACCTCAGGTCGTGCCTTGTCGATCGCCGCGATGATCCTGCCGGCCGCCGCCACTCGCTCGGGCGTGTCCTTGATCATGATCGCGTTCGTCGCTGAGACAGGGGCCACCCGCCGCGCGTCGATCACGACGCGAAGCAGGTCCATCGTCTCCTTGAGGTCGGCGTTGCTGAGGAAGAAGGGGCGTACGACCTCTTCCTCGTATTCCTGTCGCTTGGCGGTCGTGTCCGGAACGATCGTGACCGTGCGTTGCGCTGTGACCCGATAGAATGTGCGTGTCGCCGACGCGACCGCCTGCAGAGCATCTTCGAACGTGGTGTTCCGGAGGTCGATGCTCACGGGCTGCGGGCGGAACTGTGGGTCGAAGACGACGTTGACATCAGCAATCTTCGCGAGCGCGGTGAAGACATCGCGCGAACTGGCCTCGCGGAATGTCATCGAGTCCGGCATCCGGATGTTGGCGGGGAGCTCCAGGCCTGCCGGCATGAGCTCCCGCGATCGTTCGACCAGCGTTTGCAGCTCGGTCTTGCCGTCACGCGAAGCCACCTTGTTGCGCAGCTGCGTTCGAACGTTGCGCAGCGTCTGCTCGATGTCCGCACTGCCCGGGTTCAGCTCGTTGGCGAGTTGCAGCTCGACGAGCGCCTCTTCCAGGCGCCCGGCGTTCTCATAGCGCCGGCCGCGTGCATAGTGATCGAGGGACGCACGGATCTTCGCGTTGTCGAGGGCTTGCTGAGCGGCGCGATTATCGGGGTCTTCGCGGACGGCTTTTGTGTACTCGACGATTGCGCGGTCGTAGTCACGGGCGATATCGGCCTGTTCGCCGGCGCGCATGGCAGCACTGGCGCAGCCCGCCATCGTCGCGGACAACACGAGGAGCAGCAGTTTGCTAGTTACGCTTGCCATCGGTGATGACATCGACACCGCGCGGAATACGGAACGCAAAGTCCTTATCGGATATCCCCTTGTTTTCCTGCAGGTTCTCGAACCGGAGCGTCGATTCACCACCCTGACGATCGCGCGTAGTCAACGCTCGAATCTGCAGCGTTGCCGGGTCGACCGCCACAATCAGATATTCGTACTCCGGCTCGCTCCGACGAGGCGTCAGCTTCAGGCCCACGGCCCCAGTCACCGGGCTCGGAGCCGCTGTCGCCGTGAAATCCTTTACCAGATCGCCCTTTCCAGCCAGGAAGAGCACCGGAGTTGGTGCCTCGTTGTCCGCAGGGACATCCGAGACCATCACCTGGCGATCCTCCGGGATGTATGAATACATCTTTTGGCCGTCGGATACGAACTCTTTCCGCTCGGGGCTGGTGTAAACCCACCGCATCCGCCCGGGCTTCTTGACGGCCACCGTACCCTTTTCACGGGTCTCGGTACGCAGCACCCCGCCCCGGTAAGTCTGAACGAAGTCGGCGGTGAAATCGCGCACGTTCTGGTATCGAGCCTGAAGGGCTTTTGCCAGCGCCTCGGGGTTCTGGCCCGTTTGGGCAGCACCCATAACAGGCAGTGTGAGCAAAACGATAAGCATCGAGAGAGGTCGCATAAGACACTCGAGACCGGCCGCGCGTCGGTCGGTGCACATACGATACAGCAAGCCGGGTACCTGAATGGGATGTCCCCGGGACTACCTGCCGCGAGGCGTTAGCGAGCCGGCCGTCCGCGTTTGCGGGCAATGAACTTCCGGACGCCTTCGATTCCACGGGTGTTCAGGACATGATCGGGGGCGACCCACCCTCGCCGCGCGGTTCCAATACCGAAGCTCATCTGTCGCCCGAGCGCCTCTGCCCGATGGCAGTCGCTGTTGATGGCGATCGTGACGCCGGCGGCGGCCGCCTGCCGCGCGATCCGTCCATCCATATCGAGGTGCCCGGGCGCGCCATCGATCTCCATGGCCGTGCCCGATTCGATGGCGGCCTCGAACAGCCGATCGAAGTCGAGTTCATAGCCGTTGGAGAACGCCGGCGATCGATTGGCTGGATGCGTGATGACATTCACCAGCGGGTGTCGCATCGCCTGCAGATAACGCTCTGTGAGGCGCGCCCCACCATCTCCCGCCGCATCATGGAGTGACGCCAGGACGATGTCGAAGCGCGCCAGTGTGTCATCGTCGAAGTCGAGAGAGCCGTCCGGCATGATGTCGACCTCGACGCCGTGAAGGATGTCGATCCCTGGTGCCTGCGAGCGAGCCGCTTCGATCTCTTCCCGCTGCAGGGGAATCTCGACAGCGAGAAGTTTGCGAGACGCCCACGATCGCTCCGAGTGATCGGTGATTGCGATGTACTCATACCCCAGCTGACGCGCGCTCAGAGCCATGTGAAGGATGGAGTCGCGCCCGTCGCTCCACGTGCTGTGCATATGCAGATCGCCGCGGATGTGCAGGGCGTTGATCAGCGAGGGCAGCGCGTCGCGTTCCGCGGCGTCGATTTCGTCTTCTCCCTCCCGAAGCTCGGGCGGGATGTAGGGCAGGGCGAGCAGGCGGTAGAGGGTCTCTTCATCCGGGACGGAAAGCCCGGTGGATCTGTCTCGCTCGAGGCGTCCATTACCGAACGTCAGACCGAGCGTTGATGCGCGTGCCTGAAGCCATTTGACGTGCCGTAGCGTGCCCGTGTACCAGACGAACGCGGCACCCGCCATGTGCGGAGCTGTGACATGAACCTCCAACAGCCCGCGATCGGTCGAGACACGCAGACTGGACGATGAAGTTCCGATCACGGATCGGACGATGGAGAGGCGCGACATGCCGGAGAGCACCTCGTCGCGCCGCGTGTCATCGGCGATTGCGACAAGCACCGCGCCGTCGAGGGCAGGAGCGAATCGGCGCAGGCCTCCAACCGGCACGATCTCGTCAGCCGGGAGGCCCATCTGATGTGCTTCCCGTATCGCCTGGCTGGCAAGAGCGTCGGCGCGGCCGAGCGGGATCCTCGAGTCCTTCAGTGCCATTCAGATCTAAGGGAAGTCTCGGTCAATAGAGGGGCACGGGCGATCCTGAAAGGTGGATCAAAGCTGGACCCATTCGCACGGATTCTGACCTTTCAAGACGGCTAGTTTAGGATCGTACTGTGGTCATCGCTTTTCGCGAAGGTCTTTCGGGTGTTCGCCCACCTGGAGGCGCGACGGGCGCATCGCTGGCAAGGGCGGAGCCGCGGGCAGAGCAGGTGGCGACGATTACTGTCAGCCGCCAATCGCCGGATGATGCGGGCATCCGCGAGATTTACGTGTCAGTGGATGGCGAGCAGATCGCCATCCTGAAGAACGGCGAAGCGGTGACTCACGATCTGCCGGCGGGGCCACACCGACTCCGCGTGCACAACACGCTCTTCTGGAAGACAGAGGATCTGGTGCTCAAGCCGGGCGAGCACGCCCGCTTCAGAGCCGCGAACAAAGCCGGGTGGGCAAGTTTCGGATTCCTCATGGTTCTCGGCGCCGCGCCGCTGTATCTGATGTTCGAGCGGGAGCAGTAACGCCGGGCTGCAATTGCCCGGGCACGTGCCAAGTGTTAGAGTAGTCGGATGCGTATCCCGCTGACCTTGCGGGATATGTGATGCACAAAGGATCAGTGGGCGGCTAGCTCAGTTGGGAGAGCGCCGCGTTCGCAATGCGGAGGTCGCGAGTTCGAGCCTCGCGCCGTCCACCAGCCTTTCGCGCTCCTCTTTGCCTCGCCTTTCGATTTTCACGCATCCCTCGCACGTGGCCACGCGAAGATTCCCGGCCGCGCAGCATCAGTCACCAGATTCCTACGTCGCTGTCGCATCCATGAAGGCTTGCGACATCGCTGTACCGAGCGTCGTGCCTTCAACTGATATGGCCGGCTGCTATACTGCGGGCTAACTCGCCACGCGGCCCCCGCGACGGCGACACACCTGCGGCCACATGCCGAAGATCAAAAAAATCGGAGTACTGACAGGAGGCGGCGACGCCCCGGGACTGAACGCTGTTATTCGTGCCGTCGTGAAGGCCGCCTATAACGCCGGCGTCGAGGTCATCGGCCTCGAGGACAGCTTCGATGGCCTGGTCTACCCGGAGAAGTCCCGGACGCTGACACCGCGCGACGTGACCGGCATCCTCCGCCTGGGCGGAACGATTCTCGGTACCGTCAATCGCGGCAATCCGTTTGTCGAACCGATCGTCACACCGCAGGGCACATTCAACTACGCCGAGCGTGTGGTCGACATGTTCGGCAAGATGGGGCTCGACGCGCTCGTCTGCATTGGCGGCGACGGCACGCTCGCGATCTCGTACGAGTTCTACAAGATGGGTGTGCCGCTCGTCTGCGTGCCGAAGACCATCGACAACGACATCGTAGGCACGACCAGCTGTTTCGGATTCGATACCGCCGTCGACTTCGCGACCAACGCAATCGACCGGCTGCACTCCACGGCTGAAGCGCACCGCCGGATCATGGTCGTCGAGGTGATGGGACGTTACGCTGGATGGATCGCGCTCCACAGCGGTGTAGCCGGCGGCGCCGATGTGATCCTGATCCCCGAGATTCCGTACGACGTCGAGAAAGTGGCGGAATGCACACGGCAGCGCGAAGCGCGCGGTGCGCGGTTCAGCATCGTCGTCGTCGCAGAAGGTGCGCGGCCCGTCGACGGAGGCATGTCGGTCATCGAGGCTGCCAAGGCAGGGCACGCGGAGCGTCTCGGCGGTGCTGGTGCCTTGTGCTCGAGGCAGCTGGGCGATCGAACGGGCAAGGAGACACGGCACGTGGTGCTCGGCCACCTGCAGCGCGGCGGGTCACCAACTGCGTTCGACAGGACCCTGGCGACGAGATTCGGCGGGAAGGCGGTGGAGTTGCTGCTGCACGGACAGTTCGGAAAGATGGTGGCGAACCATCCTCCCGATCTGGTTCCGATCCCGATTGGCGAGGTCGTTGGCAAGACCAAGACCGTGCCGCTCGACTATGACTTGCTGCTGACCGCGAGATCGCTCGGCGTGTCGTTCGGCGACTGATCGTCAGTGACCGAGTAATTCCTGATCCTTCTTCTTCTGCAGGTCGTCGATCAGCTTCACGTGCTCGTCGGTCATCTTCTGGACCTGATCGAGTCCCTTCCGCTCATCGTCTTCCGAGATCGTGTGGTCCTTGAGCAGCTTCTTCAGCCGATCGTTGGCATCGCGACGGACCTGCCGCACGGAGTTGCGCCCTTCCTCGGCCTGCTTGTGCACGTGCCGTGAGAGTTCCTTGCGGCGATCCTCGGTCAACGCCGGAATCGGAATGCGGACGACTTTGCCGTCATTGGCCGGGTTCAGGCCCAGATCCGAGGCGCGGATCGCCTTCTCGATGGCGCCCATCACCTGCGGGTCGAACGGTTGCGCGATGATCAATGCCGGCTCCGGTACAGAGAGCGTGGCCACCTGATTGACAGGCATCCGCGTGCCATAGGCCTCGACCTGGATCCCGTCGAGCAGGCTGACAGTGGCGCGGCCCGTGCGAACGTGCGCCATGTCGCGCCGCACGCGTTCGATGCTTGCATCCATTCGCGACTTCACGTCGCCGAACATGCCCTTCAGGTCTTTGAATTCCATCCGTGTTCACCATCCAGCTAGACTGACACCGTCGTGCCGATCGGATCGCCCAGCACCACACGGCGGATATTACCCGCCTTGCGGAGGTTGAAGACGACAATCGGCAGCTTGTTATCCATGCACAACGAAATCGCGGTGGCGTCCATGACCTTCAATTGCCGCTCGAGCACCTGCAGGTAGGAGATAGTCGTGTACTTCGTCGCCTGGGGGTCGACCATCGGATCAGCCGTATAGATTCCGTCGACCTTCGTGCCCTTCAGGATCACGTCGGCCTTGATCTCCATGGCGCGCAGCGCGGCCGCCGTGTCGGTCGTGAAGTACGGGCTTCCCGTGCCGGCAGCGAAAATGACCACACGCCCTTTTTCCAGGTGCCTGATCGCCCGGCGGCGGATGAACGGCTCGGCGACCGCACGCATCTCGATCGCGGTGACGACGCGAGTGACGATGCCGTGTTGTTCGAGGGCGTCCTGCAGTGCCAGCGCGTTGATGACCGTGGCGAGCATGCCCATGTAGTCCGCGGTGGCACGATCCATCCCGCGTGCGCTCGCGGCCAGTCCCCGGAAGATATTGCCCCCGCCGATCACGATAGCGGTTTCAACGCCGAGTCGCTGGATCTCTCCCACATCGAGGGCAATCCGGTTGGCGACCGCCGGGTCGACTCCGAATTGCTGCTCACCCATGAGGGCTTCGCCCGAGAGTTTGAGGAGGGCGCGCTTGTAAACGGGGGTCTGGGGAGTGGCGATGACAGCGTCTGAAGACATCGACCTGCGATTATAGCTGCTGTGTCGGCCTGAATCTTCAGACCCGGCGGGTCCACCCCGCGACGATGCTCGGGGTGCCCTGAGCGACGTCGAAGGGCATGAAGCAGGACCCGCCTTGGCGAGTGCAGCCCAACCGCGACAGGCCGGGTCTTGCGCTCGCCGCTTCCATTCTGTTCTACACTTCCGCGCCCTCACCCATGCGATAGCGCACGAAACGGTTGATCTGGATGTTCTCACCGGTCTTCGCGCTTGCCTGGGCGACGACCTGCGAAACGGTCAGGCTGCCGTCACGAATCGACGGCTGCTCCAGCAGCACGAACTGCGCGTAGAAGCTTCCGAGCTTGCCCTCGATGATCTTGTCGAGCACGTTGGCCGGCTTCCCGGAGTTCTCCATCTGGGCCCGGTAGATCGACTTTTCTTTCTCGACCGCCTCGGCGGGAACTTCCTCGCGGCGAACCCACTTCGGATCAGCTGCAGCGATGTGCATGGCGACTTCCTTCACCAGGTTGTTGAAGTCGTCGGTGCGCGCCACGAAGTCCGATTCGCAGTTCACTTCGACCAGCACGCCGATGCGGCCGCCCATGTGGATATAGCTGCCGATGACGCCCTGTGCCGTGGCGCGTCCGGCGCGCTTGGCGGCCTGCGCCAGGCCGCGCTTCCGAAGCAGGGTCACGGCCTCTTCCATGTTGCCGTTGGCTTCCGTAAGAGCGGCTTTGCACTCCATCATGCCTGCGCCCGTCTGGTCGCGAAGCTGTTTCACCATTGCTGCCGTGATCTCTGCCATCTCTGAACTCGTGCGGCTCTAGACGTTGGGCTCTGGGCTCTTGGTTGATCCAGGCCCAGAGCCGAAAGGCCCGAAGCCAAAAGCCTGTACAAAACAACGCCGGCCTCGGGGCCGGCGCATGAATTCGGGCTCTAACCCTTCTCAGGCCCCGGCTGTCGTGGGCGCGGTTTCGGCTCGGCGTTGCGGGCGCACCGCGCGCGTGAGTCGTGCTGCCGAATCAGCAGCGGCGGCCTCTTCGGCGCGCGCCGCGTCTTCTTCCGCGATCTTCGATTCGCGCATGCCGCGGCCGGCGACCACCGCGTCGGCGATCTTCGACGCAAAGAGCCGGATCGCGCGCAGGGCATCGTCGTTGCCCGGCACGACGTAGTCGACTTCGTCCGGATCGCAGTTGGTATCGACCACGCCGATCACCGGAATCTTCAGCTTGCGCGCCTCATCGACCGCGATCTTCTCCTTGCGGGTGTCGACGACGAAGACCGCGTCGGGCAGGCGAGACATCTGCCGGATGCCCTCCAGGTTCTTGAGGAGCTTGCGCTTCTCCTTCTCGTTGCGGGCGATCTCCTTCTTCGAGAGCGTGTCGTAACGGCCGTCGGTGACCATCGACTCGAGGTCGCGAAGACGTCCAAGGCTGCGCTGAATGGTGGTGAAGTTGGTCAGCAGTCCACCGAGCCATCGCTGGTTGATGAAGTACATGCCGCACCGCTGCGCCTCCTCGGCAATGACGTCCTGAGCCTGGCGCTTGGTGCCGACGAAGAGGAGCGTGCGCCCCTCAGCAGCGAGGTTGGTGATGAACTCCTCAGCGTCGCGGAACTTCTTGACGGTCTTATTGAGGTTGATGATGTAGATGCCGTTCCGCTCGCCGAAGATGTACTCCTTCATCTTCGGATTCCACCGTTTCGTCTGGTGACCGAAGTGCACCCCGGCCTCCAGCAGATCCTTCATCGCAATCCCGGACAAGCTCCCTCCCTCTCTACTAGCGTTTGCTGAACTGGAAGCGCTTGCGTGCACCAGCCAGACCGTACTTCTTACGTTCCTTGACTCGTGAATCGGACGTCAGCAGTCCGTCCTTCTTCAGCTGTTTCCGCAACTCGACGTTGAAGTCGCACAGCGCGCGCGCGATGCCGAGCCGCATCGCACCGGCCTGACCGTTCACGCCGCCGCCATCAACCGTAGCGAGGATGTCGAACTTCTCGCCCGTCTCGGTCAGCAGGAGCGGACGGCGCACCTGGGTGCGCAGCGCGTCCGTCGTGAAGAACTTGTCGAACTCGCGATGGTTGACGGTAATGAGTCCCTTGCCGGGGCGGAGGAAAACGCGTGCAGTCGATGTCTTGCGGCGGCCTGTGCCGTAGTATTCGATGCTTGCCAAGCTATGCGACCTCGATCTTCTTCGGTTGCTGTGCGGTATGAGGATGATCGGGACCGGCGTAGACCTTGAGCTTGCGGTACATCGCGTCTCCCATCTTGGTCTTTGGCAGCATGCCGCGGACGGCTTCCTCTACTAAACGAACCGGCTTGCGCTTTCGTACGTCAACAGCGCGCTCCTCGCGAAGGCCGCCTTCGTACCCGCTGTGCCGGCGATAAATCTTCTGCTGTTCCTTCGCACCGGTGAGCTTGACCGAACCAGCATTGATGATGACGACGTGGTCCCCGGTATCGATGAAAGGGGTGTACGACGCCTTGTGCTTACCCTGGAGAAGCCGCGCAGTGAGCGTGGCCACTCGGCCCAGGACCTGACCCTCGGCGTTAATGACGTGCCACTGGCTGTCGGCGCGTTTCGCGCTCGCGACAAACGTACGCATGAATTAAGGGATTCCTTCGCCTCGGCCGCTGCATCGGCAGAGACTGCGTTAGTCCGCGCTGTCGCCATTCTCGCGTCCATCCGGGCCGCAAGCCAATCAGCGCGAACGTGACCTACGAACGTAAACGTCAATGATACGGACGCCTGTCACATCTTGTCAAGCCACACATGTACAGGGACTTCTCCCGACTCGGTGGTGCCGTCAGCCGACTTCGTCGGTGAACGTTCCGAAGCCGTCGGTCCTTTGCAGCCCGGAACAATTCTGCCGATAACAACTTCGTCCGGCAGAGGTCTCGGGACCCGAACGAACAGAACTGTGATTTGCGCACCGTTTTGTCGTCAGGGGGATGCGGAAAACCGCCACCTGTAAGTGGGGCACCCGAGGCGAATGGGCCGAAATAGGCCAAAGACGGACTGGTCGAGGTGCTGGCACAGCCGTTGCGCTCATGGCCGGGGATCTCGGGTGCGTGTCTCTGTAGAGACCTCTTTATGTTTGGCATGTTTGGCAAATCCAAGTCGGTAGTCGGACTCGACATCGGTTCGAGTGCGGTCAAGGCGGTCGAACTGAAGGCCGCGGGCAAGGGCTTCCGCGTAGCGGCATACGGGGAGGAACCCGTGCCGGCCGACGCGATCGTCGACGGCGCCATCATCGACGCTGGCGCGGTCGCCGAAGCCATCCGCCAGGTGTTCGAGCGCAACAAGGCATTCAAGGGGAAGGACGTCTGTGCCTCGCTCTCGGGCAACGCAGTCATCGTCAAAAAAATAACGCTTCCGGTGATGACCGAGTCCGAGCTGGACGAGTCCATCTACTGGGAGGCCGAGCAGTACATCCCGTTCGACATCCAGGACGTCAACCTCGATTACCAGATTCTCGATCCTGGAACCGGTCCCGATTCGCGCGGCAGCATGGAAGTGCTCCTCGTTGCTGCGAAGAAGGAAAAGATCGGCGACTACACCGGCGTCATCGCTCAGGCGGGACGCACGCCGGTGATCGTCGACGTCGATGCCTTCGCGCTGCAGAACGCCTTCGACGTGAACTACGGACTCGACTCGGCGCAAGTGGTGGTGCTGCTCAATGCCGGCGCCAGCGCTATCAACATCAACATTCTGCAGGGTGAGCAGTCGATATTCACCCGCGACATCTCGATTGGCGGCAACGCCTACACCGAAGCGGTCCAGAAGGAACTGGATCTGCCGCACGAGTCTGCCGAGCAGCTGAAGAAGGGGATTCCCGTCGACGGCGCGTCCTTCGAAGAGGCGCAGCCGGTGTTGCGTGCGGTCACCGAGAACGTCCTGCTCGAAGTGCAGAAGACCTTCGACTTCTTCAAGGCCACGGCATCGTCGGATCGGATCGATCGAATCATGCTGAGTGGCGGCGCGTCGCGGGTCGATGGATTCCGCGACATGTTGCACGAGCGTTTTGGCGCCCAGGTCGAGGAGTTCGACCCGTTCCGCGCCATCGTGTGGGATCCCAAGAAGCTCGGTCGTGAGGCAATCGAGCACGCGTCGACAGCGGCAGTCGCCGTTGGCCTCGCGCTGCGGAAAGTGGGCGACCGATGATTCGCATCAACCTCCTCGGCACCGAGCGCAAGCAGGCGGCGCGCAAGGCCCCGGCCTTCGACGTGGGGCAGCGCCTCACGGTCGCGTGCAGCCTGATTCTCGTCGCCGCGGTCGTCGGCATCGGCTGGTGGTACTGGAGTCTCGACAACCAGGTCAAGCAGCTCGACGCAGAGATCATGACGCGGCAGCAGGAGGCCGCGCGACTCCAGTCGCTGCTCGTCGAAGTCCAGAAGTTCGAGGCCCAGCGCGCGCAGCTGCAGCAGCGAGTGCAGCTCATTGAACAACTGCGAAGCGGACAGAGCATCCCGGTGCAGTTGCTCGACCACGTGAGCCGGAGCCTCCCCGACATGATGTGGCTGACGGACATGACGCAGGAGGGCGATGCCGTCACCATCGATGGCCGGAGCACCACCCTCATCGGACTGTCTGATTTCGTCGGCAATCTCGGGAACAGCACGCTGCTCAAGAAGCCAATCGAGATCGTCAAGAGCCAGGTCGAGTCATCCCGGGCGGGAGGGAACCAGGGCGCGGCGTCCCTGGAATTGATCAACTTCACCGTGAAGGCGGAACTGGCGTCCACCGGACGTACCGGCGGGCCCGGTGCGGCGCCAGCGGGCCGAGGGGCGCCTCCACGGGCGGCGAAGTAGTGGCGTTCACGAGCGTGACCGAGAGACGACTGAGCGGAATGAGGTTCTGGTAGTGGCCATCAACATTAGCCTCAGCAAGATGCCCTGGTACAGCCAGGTGGGCGTGTTCGTCGCGCTGGCGGCGGCGGGTGTCGGCGCTTTTTACCACTTCTATGCCCGCGACAAGATGGCGAGCATCGAAGCGCAGGAAGCGCGGCTGGCGACCATCAACCAGACCATTCAGCGCGGGCTGGCGACGGCCAAGCGTCTCCCCGAGTTCCGTCGTGAAGTCACGCAGCTCGAGGCGCAGCTCGTCCGCCTGCGCGCCGTGTTGCCCGAGGAACAGGACGTCGCCGATTTGCTGCGGCGCGTGCAGGCGATGGCGACGCAGTCACGGCTGACGATTCGCGGCTTTACGCCGCGACCGGTCACGCGCCGGCAGTTGCATGCCGAATGGCCGATCGGGCTGGAGCTCGAAGGGACCTATCACGATCTCGGCGCGTTCCTGGAGCGCGTCAGCAAGTTCCCGCGAATCATCAACGTGGGCAACATCAAAATCAGCACGAAGCAGAACGCCCAATCCGGTGGTTCGACGGTCACAGCGGAATGCACGGCGACGACGTTCGTGCTGATCGAGCCGCAACCAGCGCCAGCGACACCCGGGCAGCCGGGCGCGGCGCGAACGGAGTAACGCCGGTGATACGTGTTCTTGCTCTCACGTTGCTGACGGTTGTGCTCGCCGCAGGCGCGGCATTCGCACAGGCGCCTGCTGCCGCGCCAGCCGCGACTGCGCCAGTGCCTGCGACGGCGGCGCCGACCACACCCCAGGAGCCGAAGGCCGACGCGGCGGAGCCGCAGGGATTCACCTACAACGCCGAGGGGCGGCGGGATCCCTTCGTGAGCCTGGTACAGCGCGGCGTTGAGGCCGCGCCGACCGGCAAGCGCATCGCGGGCCTCGCTGGACTTGGCACCGCCGAAGTGAGCCTGCGCGGCACGCTCAGGAGCCAGGGCGCCTTCGTCGGCATCCTCGAGGGCGCCGACAGCAAGACCTACATCGTCCGCGCCGGTGACAGGCTGGCGGACGGTTCAATCCGAACGATTACCGCCGATTCGATGGTCATTCTGCAGCAGGTCAACGATCCGCTTTCGCTTCAGAAGGAACAGGAAGTGCGGAAGCTGCTCCGACAGACAGAAGAGGGGAAGTAAGTGGAGAGGTTTGGGCGAACCATGCCAGTAACGTACCGATATTCGATGCTGCTCGGGCTGTGTGTCGCCCTGGCACTTGGTGTCATGGCTCCGCTGCGAGCGATCGGGGCCGGCAACGACCCCGCGATGCTGAAGCGGATCGCGTCCAAGGTTGACGGACGCACCGGGGTCGTCGCCATCGAGGCAACGAGCGCCGTGCCATATGTCGCCTCGCAGCCCGATCCGAAGACCTTCGTCGTGGAATTGCGGGACGTCGTGGCCGCTGGTTTCGAGAACCGGTTCCTCGCGGATCCCCGTCATCCCATCGCCGCGATTCAGGTCGAAAACGCAGCTGCCAGCGATGGCACCGTGATCACCCGCGTCCGCATGATGCTCGACCAGCCGATGCGGCCCAAGGTGCGCAGCACGCGCAACGTGATCTACGTCGAAGCCGAGAGAGGCGAGAACGCAGCGCCCGCTCCGACGGCGGCCGACACGACCGCGGCGGCCACGGCTGCGGCCGCGAGCGCCGCGGTCAGCATGACCGGCCCGTCGCCGGCCATTCGCGACCTCCGCGTGCAGAAGCGTGGCGACGCCACGGCGGTAACGCTGCTCGGAACATCGCGGCTGATTGCGACCAGCGTCATCGAGCCGAAGGATGGACCGCGTCGCGTCGTCATCAACTTCCCGAATGTGACGTCATCGCTACCCTCGAGCAACAACGTCGGGCAGGGTCCGGTGCAGAGAGTTCGCATCGGGTTCGATCCGAAGGCACCGCTCATGACCCAGGTCACCATCGACCTGTCGCGGACGGCGCCCTATCGCGTTGAGGCGTCGCCGGACGGCAACGACCTGACGCTCGTCTTCGATGAGCCGGTTGCAGATCCCTTCAGCGCGTTGCAGGCCAAGGACGCGTCCGCGACTGCGCGCAGCACGGTCGCAGCAGCGCCTGCCGCACCCGTTGTCGCACCGGTAGCCGCACAGGTGGAGCCTGTTCGCGCGGCAACTCCAGCGGTAGTCCCGGTTCAGCGACCGGTGGCCGCGCAGGCCCCCGCCGCGCAGGCCGCCACACAGCTTGAACCGCTGGCTCCGGCGCAGCCGCGCTATACCGGCAATCCCGTGAGCCTCGACTTTCAGGGCGCGGACCTGCGCGCCGTGCTGAGAACGTTCTCGGAGATCAGCGGGCTCAACCTGGTGATCGACCCGACGATCCAGGGCACAGTCGATGTGGCGCTCCGTGATGTTCCGTGGGATCAGGCGCTCGACATCATCCTGCGTGCGAACAAGCTTGGTTACGTCGTGGACGGCACCATCGTCCGGATCGCCCCGTTGACGGTGCTGGCAGACGAGGAATCGCAGCGCCGCAAGCTGTCGGAAGAGCAAGCCCTGGCCGGCGAGCTACGCGTGCTGACGCGATCGCTCAGCTACGCGCGGGCAGAGGACCTGCGGCAGCTGTTGACGCAGACGGTGCTCTCACAGCGCGGGTCCATCCAGTTCGACCAGCGCACCAACACCCTCATCATCAACGACCTGCCGGATCGACTCGAGCGGGCAAACGGGTTGATCGGAACGCTCGACCGGCCTGAACCGCAGGTCGAAATCGAGGCGCGCATCGTCCAGACGACTCGTGACTTCGCGCGGAACCTCGGCGTGCAGTGGGGTATCGGGGCGCGCGCCGCTCCAGAGCTCGGAAACACGACGCCACTGTCGTTCCCGAATCAGGGCTCGATCTCAGGCCGCACCGGCAACACGTCCGGGCCTGACGGTACGGCCTCGATGGTCAACCTCGGTGTGTCCCCGGCGACCAGCGCGATCGGCCTTGCGCTTGGATCGGTGAATGGCGCGGTCAACCTCGACGTCGCGCTGACGGCTCTCGAGTCAACGGGTCAGGGACGGATTCTGTCCACGCCGCGCGTTTCGACGCAGAACAACATCGAAGCGGAGATCACGCAGGGCGTCCAGATTCCGATCCAGACAGTTGCCAACAACACCGTCACCGTGACGTTCCGCGATGCGGCCCTGACGCTCCGAGTTACCCCGCAAATCACAGCGACCAACACCGTCATCATGCGCATCTCGGTCGAGAACGCGTCGCCTGACTTCAGCCGTGCCATCAACGGCATCCCGCCGATCGACACGCAGCGCGCCCTGACGCAGGTGCTGGTGGGCGACGGCGACACGACGGTGATCGGCGGCATCTACGTCAGCCGCGAGCAGGCGAGCCAGGACCGCACTCCCGGGCTGCATCGGATCCCGCTCCTCGGCTGGTTGTTCCAGCGCAATGAGTTCAGCGATGAGAGCCGCGAGCTCCTCATCTTCATCACCCCCAAGATCATGAGGCTCTAGGAGAGAAGCAATTGACTGTGAAACTCGGCAAGTTTGTTGCGCTGTCCGCGCTGGTCGCACTGTCGGCCAGCTGCGGTGAGGTCAGCCGGCAGGGACGCTCGCCGGTGCAGATCGTGGTGCAGGGGCTGACGGCAGCGTCCGGTGCGACGCCTGGTGACATGAGCGGCACGCTGCAGTCTGACGTGATCATCCTGATCACCGAGGACCCGTGCACGCTTCAGAGTCCGTGTCCGACGATCGTCAACGACGTCGGAGAGGCATCGCTGGCTCTCATCCTGAAAAACCCGGGCGGATCGCCTTCAGGTCCCAGCGAACTGAACCAGGTGACGATCAACCGTTATCGCGTCGAGTACCGGAGAGCCGACGGTCGCAACGTCCCAGGGGTCGATGTGCCATATCCGTTCGACTCGGGCGTCACGTTCACGATTCCAAACGACGGTGAAGTATCGGCGGGGTTCCAGATTGTGCGCCACACGGCGAAGGAAGAGGCGCCGCTCAGGGCCTTGCGTTTCAACGGCTCCATCATCTCCACGATTGCCACGGTGACCTTCTACGGTCATGACCAGACCGGCCACGAAATCAGTGCCTCCGGAACCATCGGCATCGATTTCGGTGACTTCGCAGACCCCGACTAGGAATGCGTTTTATGCAGAACAGCAGAATGAATCGAGTCTCCTCCATGCGCGTCGCAGCCGCCATGTGTGCCGCCGCCATCGCCAGTGCGTGCACAGTGTCCGAACAATCAGCGCCCTCGTTGGCCGGCCCGTCCACTTTCGGGATTTCGTTCACGATGGCAGCGAGCCCGACCGTGGTGCCTCGTGATGGCAGCACGCAGACGACGATCACCGTCGTGGCACGGGACGCCTCGGGTCAGCCGAAGCCGGATGTGCCCCTTCAAGTGGTTGTGTCTCCTTCGATAGCCGTTAACGCCCTGGACCCGCTGACTCGGTCTGACGGTTCGGCGAGATTTGTGTTGACCGCACCCACAATGGACGTTGTCGCTCCGCAAGACAACAACCTGGTGCTGTGGGTGGTGCCGCAGGGCGAGGCCATTGGCAACGACTTTCAGAATGCGCGCGCACAGTCGGTCCGGGTCAACCTCTCCGGACCTCGCAACGCGACATATCCAACTCCGGATTTCACGATCAGTCCGGAAGCCCCTCTGCCCGGCGGGAGCGTCGTCCTCGACGGGACGAAGACGACCGATGAGGGCGTTTCGTGCGTGACCTGCACGTATATCTGGAACATTGAAGGGTTTCAGCTGTCAGGTCCAGTCGTGTCGGTTTTCTTCGAGGCGCCGGGGACTTATTCCGTCATTCTCAGGGTGACCGACGTCACCGGCACGTCGTCCACGACGGGTAAAGTCGTCGAGGTCAAGCCCGCGGAAGAGGAAGAGGACGAAGAAGAAGACATGCCCTGAGACCGCGCGCCGGAACACGGGCGATAATCTAGGGCGTGACGGATAACCCTCGGATTGAGGATCTTCGACGCCGGGTTCAAAAGGATCCGGCGTCGATTGCTTTTGCGCAGCTTGCGGAAGAGTACCGGCGAGCCGGCGACTGCGAGGAAGCGATCAGGGTCTGCGAGGCTGGCCTGGCCCAGCACCCCGCGTACCTGTCTGCCAGGGTGACACTCGGACGCGCGCTCTTCGAGCTGCGTCGATACGAGGACGCTCGAGCCGAGTTCCTGCGAGTGCTCGACGCTGCTCCCGACCACTTGATTGCCGTCGGCAAGCTCGCCGAGATCCATCAGCGAACCCAGCAGCCCTCCTTCGGCGGCACGGCTGATCGCGTTCACGTGTCGACTCGACAATCTCTCCCTTCACCCGACGACCGCGTGCTGGCGGAACTCGAGGCCTGGCTGGGTGCGATCACCCAGAGACGCCTCGCTCGGCATCAGTGATGACTCTGCCCGGTTCAGACGTGCTGGCATCGCGCCATCGCCTGGTGAGATCCAGGCTCATGACGCTTGGCCTCGACGGCTTGGTGATCACCAATCCCGCCAACGTCAGGTACCTGTCCAATCACGCGGGAAGTGCTGGCACGCTCGTGCTGACCCACTCCGGTATTCATCTGCTCATCGACTTCCGTTATCAGGAGTCGGTTCGTGCGATACAGGCGTCGGCGGCGGCATGTCCGGAGTTGACGATCTGGAATGTGCCGGCGAGCTACGACGAAGCGCTCATCGACATGCTGTCGGGCCCGGATGCACCCAGCGCGCTCGGCATCGAAGCGGCGCACCTGACGGTGGCCCGCAAGGAATGGCTGGAGCGAACGACGGTTTCGCGTGGACTGTCCCTGAACTGGAAGTCGACCGAGCGGGTCGTGGAGCAGTTCCGACAGATCAAGGATCCAAGCGAGATTGCCACGCTGCGCGACTCGGCCGCACGCCTGTCGCAGGTGGCAGACGCCGCCTTTCGCTCGATTCGCGCCGGTGTGACCGAGCGAGATGTTGCCGGAGCGATCGAGAGGGCCCTGCGTAGTGCCGGTTACGAGCGTCAGGCGTTCGACACCATCGTGGCATCGGGCCCGAATGCGGCGCTGCCGCACTACCGTGCCGGCACGAGGATCCTGCAACCGGGAGACCTGGTCGTGCTGGACTTCGGTGGCGTACTGGACGGATACTGCTCCGACTTGACCCGGACCGTATCGGTAGGGGCGCCCACTCCAGACGCCCGCCGGCTGCATGAAGCCGTCCGAGATGCCCAGCGCGCTGCTATCGAGGCAGTCAGGCCTGGAATCCCCGCGACGGGGGTCGATGCCGCGGCCCGGAGCCTGCTCGAATCGCGTGGTCTCGGCGAGGCGTTCGGGCACGGGACCGGCCACGGACTGGGCCTCGACGTCCACGAAGAGCCTCGCATCGGTCCTCCCCGCTCACACTCAGCTTCCGTGCAACTGGAACCAGGGATGGTGTTTACCATTGAGCCAGGGGCTTATCTGCCGGGTCTGGGCGGCGTGAGGATCGAGGACGATGTGCTCGTGACCCCGGACGGGTACGAGGTGTTGACGTCCGTGCCGAGAGACCTATTGGCGCTGGGGTAGCAGCACCGGACAGGATTAATGGATCTAGACGAGATCAAAAAGATTCTGGACCTGATGCGCGAGAACGACGTGACCGAGTTCGAGCTCGAACAGGACGGCGTCAAGGTTCGGTTGCGCAAGGGTGCAGGTCCGCAGTGGAACAACCACCTGCCCCAGGCGCCGGCTATCGCGTACGCACCGCCGCCGGGGGAGGCTGTGCCACCGAGTCCCGCGGAAGCACCGGCACCACTGACGGTCGCGAGCGAGGATGTCGACCTGGCAATCATCAAGTCGCCAATCGTTGGCACGTTCTACCGGGCGCCCGAGCCCGACGCGAAGCCGTATGCCGACGTCGGGCAGATGGTCAAGGCAGGCCAGGTACTCTGCATCATCGAGGCCATGAAGTTGATGAACGAGATCAATGCGGAGTGCGACGGCGAGGTCGTGAAGGTGTACGTGGAGAACGGCCGGGCGGTCCACTACGGTGAGCGGCTGTTTGCCATCAGGCCGACTTAGCTATGTTCAAGAAGATCCTGATCGCCAATCGTGGAGAGATCGCGCTGCGCATCATCCATGCGTGTCGTGAGCTCAATATCAAGACGGTGGCCGTCTATTCCGAGGCGGACGAGAATTCGCTCCACGTCCGCTTCGCGGACGAAGACGTCTGCATCGGTCCTCCGCGCAGTGCTGACAGCTACCTCAACGTCCCGGCCATCATCAGCGCGGCGGAGATCACGGGCGCCGACGCCATTCATCCCGGCTATGGCTTCCTGTCCGAGAGCGCGTATCTCGCGGAGGTCTGCGAGGCGTGTCACATCCGCTTCATCGGTCCGGACCCGAGTGTCATCAAGCTCCTCGGCGACAAGGCACGGGCGAAGAAAGCCATGAAGAAGGCCGGTGTGCCGATGCTGCCCGGCAGCGACGGGCCGGTGACCGACGAAGAGCATGCGAACAAGGTCGTCAGGGACATCGGCTTTCCGGTCATCGTCAAGGCCGTGGCCGGCGGCGGCGGGCGCGGTATGCGCGTTGTCCGCAATGCCGGGGAACTGTCCCACGCCCTCCGCACCGCGCAGCGCGAGGCCGAGGCCGCGTTCGGCAATGGCGACGTCTACATCGAGAAATACCTCGAGAGCCCGCGGCACATCGAGTTCCAGATCATCGGGGATCACCACGGCACCGTCGTACATCTCGGCGAGCGCGAGTGCTCCATCCAGCGGCGTCATCAGAAGCTGATCGAGGAAGCCCCCTCACCAGCGCTGAGCGACAAGATGCGCAAGAAGATGGGCAGCCTCGTGGTGGATGCTGCGAAGGCTGTTCAATACACGAACGCCGGCACCTTCGAGTTCCTGATGGACCGCGACGGCAAGTTCTACTACATGGAGACGAACACCCGGCTCCAGGTCGAGCATCCGGTGACGGAAATGGTGACCGGGATCGACATCGTCAAGGAGCAGATCCGGATCGCGGCAGGGGAGCGGCTGTCGTTCAAGCAGAGCGAGGTGACGTTCACCGGGCACGCCATCGAGTGCCGCGTCAATGCCGAAGATCCCGAGACGTTCGCGCCGTCACCGGGCGTCATTCATGCGTTCAGTGCTCCCGGCGGCCCGGGAGTGCGCATCGACACCTTCGCGCATTCCGAGTGTACGGTCACGCCCTATTACGATTCGATGATCGCGAAGATCATCACGCACGGGCGCGATCGCCAGGAGGCGATCGCCCGCATGAAGCGCACGCTCGACATGACGGTGATAGAGGGCATCAAGACGTCGGTGCCACTCCATCAGAAGATCCTGAACGAGGCCGACTTTCACGCCGGACGGCTGAACACGGCCTTCATGGAGCGGTTCATGCCGCAGCAAAAAAAAAGTAGTCTGGCGGATACTGCCTGATCTCCCTGCCCACGCTCCACGCCATCGTCGACGTCGACATCTCGACGCGGGCGGGCTGGCAGCCCGTCGACCTGGCGCGCGCCTTCCTGGACGGTGGCGCGCAGTGCATTCAACTGCGGGCGAAGACGCTTTCCTCCGATCGATTCCTCGGACTATGTGACGAGATCGTGGCCGCCGCCGACAGCTACGGGGCGGATGTCGTGGTCAACGATCGAGCGGACCTCGCGTTGATGTCGAGTGCCGCCGGCGTACACGTGGGTCAGGACGATCTGCCGGCCGGAGCTGTTCGCGCACTGCTTGGACCACAGGCGATTGTCGGCTACTCGACGCATTCCGTCGACCAGATCGAGGACGCTGCACGCCAGCCCCTGAGCTACATCGCGGTTGGACCGGTCTTTCCGACACGAACCAAGGACACCGGGTACGAGCAGGTCGGCATCAAACTCGTCGCCGACGCCGTCAGCCGATCGCGTGGATTGCCCGTGGTCGCCATTGGCGGAATCACACTCGACACCGCGCCAGCGGTCTGGGCCGCGGGTGCCACAAGTGTGGCGATCATCAGCGACTTGCTCGCCGGCGGCGACCCGAGGTCGAGGGTCGCCAGCTATAATCGCCTAGCGAAGCGCTAACTCGAACCGCCTCGCTAGTCTCAGTGTCTTCTGCCCCCTGCGCGGGGCATGCCGTCTTGGCCGGGGAACACTTGACTCATTTGCCAGCAATCGAGCCGGTCAAGTCGGCTCGCGTCTGCGAACCCAGGAACTGGGAGGCTCAATGGATTCGAACCTGCTCAAGACGAAGTCGATCGAGCAGCTCGTTGGCGATGTCGAACACGGCGGCAGGGCGCTCAGGCGCACGCTGAGCGCCTGGGATCTGACGCTGCTCGGTGTCGGCGCCATCATCGGCACGGGGATCTTCGTCCTGACGGGGACAGCAGCCGCCAATCAGGCCGGACCCGCCATCATGCTCTCGTACCTTGCGGCCGGATTGGCGTGCGGGTTCGCGGCGTTGTGCTACGCCGAGTTCGCATCGATGGTGCCGATCGCGGGCAGCGCGTACACATATGCCTACGCCTCGTTGGGCGAGCTCGTCGCGTGGCTGATCGGCTGGGACCTCATTCTCGAGTACGCGGTTGGCTCGATGACGGTCGCCATCGGCTGGAGCGGCTACATGCAGCGTCTCCTCGCCGGTGCGGGAATGGAGCTCCCGGTGTGGATGAGCGCGGCACCGTCGGCGCAGCTGCCGGGCGCGGTGATCAACCTGCCGGCCGTGCTCATCGTGCTGCTCATCATGGTGCTGCTGGTGAGGGGCGTGCGCGAGAGCGCGCGATTCAATGCGGCGATGGTGGCGGTCAAGGGCTTCGCCATCCTGTTCTTCATCGCTGTCGGCTCCTTCTGGGTGCGCCCGGAGAATTGGGAGCCCTACGCCCCGTACGGCACCTCCGGAGTCATGGCCGCCGCCGCTGTTGTTTTCTTCGCCTATATCGGGTTCGACGCGGTATCGACGACCGCCGAGGAGGCCAAGAATCCCCGCCGCGACCTGCCGATTGGCATCATCGCGTCGCTCGTCGTCTGCACCACGCTGTATCTCGCGGTGGCGGCGATCCTGTCGGGCATCGTCCCCGTCACGCAGTACCGGTCGGCCGTCGACGCTCTTCCAGGAATGCCAGTCGCTGACGGCACCGCCGTCACGCAGTTCCTGAACGCGCCAGTCGCGTTCGCGCTCGCGCTCATCGGTCAGGATTGGGCTGCATATCTCGTGTCAGCCGGTGCCGTGGCGGGTATCACGAGCGTCCTGCTCGTCATGCTCATGTCCCAACCGCGCATCTTCTTTGCCATGAGTCGCGACGGGCTTCTGCCGCGCGGCGTGAGCAAGGTGCATCCACGATTCGGCACGCCCTACATCACGACGATCATCACCTGCGTGATCGTGGCGATCGTGGCGGGCCTCACGCAGATTCAGGTCGTCGGTGAAATGACGAGTATCGGCACGTTGTTCGCCTTCGTCGTGGTCTGCGCGGCCGTACTGATCCTGCGTATACAGCGTCCCGAGGCGCACCGTCCGTTCCGCGTCCCGGGCGGCGCGACGTTTCCGATCCTCGGCATCCTCTCGTGCCTGTGGTTGATGCTGAACCTTCCGGTGATCACGTGGGTGCGCTTCCTTGTCTGGCTCGACATCGGCATCCTGATCTACTGGTTCTACGGTCGCGTTCACAGCCCACTCGCCGACCCGGCGGAGCGTGCGAGGCGTTCGCTCGTCGAGTCGATCGGCAACTTCGTGCTCGTGGCCGGCGCGCTCACGCTCTTCAACGGGTTTTTCATCACGCTGATTGCGTACCTGACCGAGTTCGGGGTGACGAGCGAGATCACTGCGAAGTGGCACGAGATCGGTGTTACGCCCGAGGATGCGGACTCGCTCGGTCTGCAAGTCCTCGGTATCGGCCTCGTCGTGTTCGTCGTCGGCCTGGCGCTGCGGGCGGCCGGACGAACACGCACATCCTGACCCAATTGCAATCGCCCCGGAGACAATCGACGTATGACTGCACGTGTGCTCGACGGACAGAAGCTCGCCACGACAATGCAGGAGGAGATCAAGCCAGCGGTTGCTGAATTCGTCCGCAAGCATGGCCGCCCGCCAGGCCTCGGGATCGTGCTCGTTGGCAGCGATCCCGCTTCCCAGGTCTACGTTCGCAACAAGGTCAAGGCCGGCGGAGATGTCGGCTTTCGCGTCGATCTGGAGCGGATGCCCGAGTCGGCGACGCTCGAAGACGTGCTCGGCCTGGTCGAGCGCCTGAATCGCAGCGACGTGCACGACGGCATCCTGGTGCAGTCACCATTGCCAAAGGCGATGGCCGCCGGAGCGCAGCAGCGGGTGTTCGACACGATTGCCGCAGACAAGGACGTCGATGGCTTCGGCGCTGAAAGCGTCGGACTGCTGTCGCAGAACCGCCCGAAGCTCGTGGCCTGCACCCCGGCCGGCGTGATCGAACTGCTGGAGCGCGAGAAGATTCCGATCCGCGGCCGGCATGCCGTCGTCATTGGCCGCAGCGACATCGTCGGTAAGCCGATGGCGATGCTGCTACTGCATCGTGATGCCACCGTCACCATCTGTCATTCACGAACACCCGACCTGCCAGCCGTCTCTCGTCAGGCGGACATTCTCGTGGCGGCGGTCGGACGAGCCGGACTGGTGACCAGAGACTTCGTCAAGCCAGGCGCGGCCGTGATCGATGTGGGCATGAATCGCGTCACGGATCCGGCCGTGGCAGCGCAGCTGTTTCCGCAAGGGCATCCCAGGCTGGCATCGTTTCAGGCCAGGGGCTCGGTGCTCGTCGGCGATGTGCATCCCGAGGTGGCGGACGTAGCCGGGGCTCTGACGCCCGTGCCGGGTGGTGTCGGCCCGCTGACGATCACGATGCTGATGATGAATACCTTACGCGCGGCGCAGGACAGGGTCGCGGCGAGTCTTCAAACCCGCCGGTGATGCGCTACTTCCGCGCCAACTGCTCGAGCGTTTCCACGACCTGTCGCTTCGTCTCTTCGTAGCTGCCGTCGGTCCAGATCGTGTGGTCGGCGCGACGGACCTTTTCCTCGGTCGAGAGCTGCGCGGTGATCCGTTGCCGCGCCTGGAACTCATTGAGGCCATCCCGGGCAATCACCCTGCGCAGTTGCTCATCGGCGGTGCAGGCAGTCGTCACGACAACGTCGAAGTCGTGCTCGCGGCCCGTCTCGTAGAGCAGGGGAATCACGGCCACCGCGAGGTTGTGCTTGTGTCGATCCATCGACTCGAGCCAGGCGTCGATGGCTGACTTGACCGCCGGATGAACGATTCGCTCGAGATCCCGGCGCGCCTCTCCATCGGCGAAGACGATGGCGCCGAGCTTTCGGCGGTCGAGTTCTCGTCGCTCGTCGAGCACTCCGTTGCCGAACCGGGAGACGATGGCAGCCAGGGCGGGCGTTCCGGGCGCCACGGCGTCGCGCGCGACGATGTCGGCCTCGATCGTGGGCACCCCGAGGCGTTCGAGCTCGCCGCGCACCACACTCTTGCCGGTGGCGATCCCGCCTGTCAGGGCAACACGTTTCATCGCCCGCGCCTAGCCACCGAACTCAGCGGCCGCGGTGTCCTTGGCCGTCGACATCCGCTCCTCGACGAACGTGTTCCACTCGTGGCACTGCGGGCATTGCCACAGCAGCTCGGTACTCCGGTAGCGGCAGTGCACGCAGATATGCGGATCGAGATAAAACACGGCGCTTCGCGTCAGCGCCATGTACTCCTGCACCAATGCCGGGTCTCGATCGAGGGCGAGGAGCGCTTTCCATGCCTCTTGATGAATCGTGAGGCCGTGCGGATTGTGGGGCAGAGCGGCCAGCAGCAGTTCGAACGCCTTGCGGTGGCGGCCCGCCGAGGAATGGTGCCGTGACAATACGAGACGAGTCCGCCAGTCCTGCGGATTCTGAGCGATAAGGCGCTCACACAGCTCGACGAACTTGTGAGGAGTGCCTGCCCGCTGGTAGGCGCGCTCGAGGCGATCGAGTGCCAGGTACGCGCGGTCCGGCAACGTCTGCACGAGTTTCTCCCAGGCCCCGATCGCAGCCGCCATTTGACCTGTGCGTTCCCGCGCGTCACCGAGATTCAGGTAGGCCGGTGCCGTACGGACGTCGATGTCAATCGCGGCCTCGAAGGTTCGAGCCGCCGCTGAATCGTCGCCGGCACGCATGAGGGTCTCACCGACCTCGTTGCGGAGGAACCCGAGAATCTGATGATTCGCCTCCTCCTTGCCGCCATCGATCGCAATGATCTTTTCGCGTATCACCGCCGCGTCGGCCCATTGCTGCTGATCTTCGTACAGCTTCTGCAGGTTCACGAACGCATAGCGATTTTTCGGGTCGAGCCGCACGACCTCCTGAAAGGTCTCGAGGGCGCGGTCGACGAACCCGCCATGCCGGTAGTCGAGACCGAGGCAGAGCAAGACATGTGCATGCTCGATCGGCCTGAGATCGGGCCGCTGGAGCAACCCCTGGTGGACTGTGATCGCTCGCCCGACCTGTCCCTTCTGCCGGTACAGGTTGCCAAGGATCATCTGGATCTCGAGGGCATCGGTCTCGGTGCTGGTCGCGCGCGTCAGTTCCTCGACCGCCTGATCGATTTGGTTGTCGACCAGGCAGTTGAGTCCCAGCATGTAGTGGGGTGTTTCGCGCAGCCGGCGCCGATCGATCCACCGCCCATCGCGCAGCTTGTAGCGCTCCCACGCCTTGCCCGCGACCAGGCCCAGCAGCAGCGCAAGCAGCACGGCAAGCAGGGCGTAGTCACTCATGACGATCAGAACATTTCAGTGCGCCAGAGGTGGTGCAGGTGCACGACGCCCAGGACTTGCTGATCGTCGTTGACGACCACTATCGACGTGATCTTGCGGCGCTCGAGCACCAGCAGCGCTTCGGCTGCCAGCGTGTCGCGACGGATGGTGACCGGATTGCGCGTCATCACGTCAGCGGCGGTGCGTTCGAGGAGGTTTGCCGCACCGGTCATGTGCCGGCGGAGGTCGCCGTCGGTGATGATGCCGGACAGCGCTCCCTTGCCATCCACCACGCAGGTCATTCCGAGTCCCTTGCTCGAAATCTCGTAGATGACCTGCGGAATGGGTGTGCTGGCGCTGACGACAGGCGTCTGATCGCCGCCCTGCATCAGTTGTTCGGCACGCATCAATCGCTTACCCAGCTTTCCGCCGGGATGGAGGCTGGCGAAGCGATCCTGGCTGAAGCCCTTCGCCACGAGCAGCGTCATGGCGAGCGCATCGCCAAGCGCGAGAGCGGCCGTCGTGCTGGCTGTCGGGACGAGATTCATCGGGCAGGCTTCTTCGGACACGCGACAATCGAGCGCGACATCGGACGCCTGTCCCAGCGTCGAGCGGCAATCGCCCGTGATGGCAATCAGGCTGGCGCCGAGCCGCTTGATCGTCTCGAGCAACCGCAGCAGTTCGTCGGTCTCGCCGCTGTACGACAGCGCGACGATCACATCCTCAGGCTGCAGGACGCCAAGGTCTCCATGAATCGCTTCGGCCGGGTGAAGGAAGAACGCAGGAGTACCCGTGCTGGATAGCGTTGCAGCAATCTTGCGGCAAATGATGCCGGACTTGCCCATGCCCGTGACGATGACGCGTCCGCGGCAATCGAGCAGCAGGCGTACCGCGCGCTCGAACGACTCGCCGAGGCGGTCGACGAGCGCCTGGATGGCAGCCGCCTCCGTCTGCAACACCTTGCGCGCGAAGGCGAGGTCGATGGCAGGTGGTGCGATCACGTCGTCACTCACATCGTCACCCCATGTGAATCGCGCGAAGCCGAACGCGGTATCGGCTGCTCCCGCGCCGCCGCATCGATTCGCGTGAGCTTGAGCATGAGCGCCTCGAGCCTGTCCAGCCTGAGGGCATTGGCGGCGTCGCTCTTCGCGCGCGCGGGCTCCTCGTGGACTTCCATGAACACCGCATCGATGCCGGCCGCGACGCCGGCCGACGCCAGCGGGTCGATGTACTCAGCCAGTCCCGCACTGACACCGTCGCCCGCACCAGGCAGCTGCAGGCTGTGCGTGACATCGAAGACCACGGGATACCCGAGCTCGCGCAGCATCGGGAATGCGCGTATGTCCACGACCAGGTTGTTGTAGCCGAAGCTGACGCCGCGTTCGGTGACGAGCACGGACGCGTTCCCCTCAGCGGTGATCTTTTCGATCACATGCTTGACATCGCGAGGAGCGAGGAACTGCCCCTTCTTGACGTTCACGGCCTTGCCCGTGCGGGCAGCCGCAACCAGGAGATCCGTCTGGCGCGAGAGAAACGCGGGAATCTGCAGGACGTCGACGACCTGGGCCGCTGGCGCCGCGTGAGCGGGTTCGTGGATGTCAGTCAGGACAGGAAGGCCGGTTCGGGCTTTGACGTCCGACAGAATTCGCAGCCCCTCGTCCAGCCCGGGCCCGCGGAACGAATGCCGGGATGTCCGGTTCGCTTTGTCGTACGACGCCTTGAAGATGACCGGCACGCGCACGCGCGTGGCGATCTCGCGAATCGCAGACGCCGTCGCCACCGCGTGGTCGGCGCTTTCGATGACGCAGGGGCCGGCGATGAACGCGAGCGGATGGCCTCCACCGATGGTGATTGACCCAATCGAGACCGGCTTCACGGCTCTATTCTAGTGATTTTGACGACTCCTCATCCCAGCTCCCAGCCCCAGTCTTTCAGCGTTGAAGTTTGGGAGTTGGAACTCGGGAGTCACCTGCGTGCCGCGGCGACATCTGCCGAAGTCAGCTGTCCGGTTTTGTGACGGTGCGCGGCCTCCACGAAGCTGGCGAACAGCGGATGCGGCCGGAGCGGCTTCGACTGGAACTCCGGGTGGAACTGCACGGCCAGGAACCACGGGTGTGAGGGGAGCTCGGCAATCTCCGCGAACTTGCCGTCTGGCGATCGCCCTGAGATGTGCAAGCCCTTTTCGAGCAACGCCGGCTCGTACAGGCAATTGAACTCGAAGCGGTGACGATGGCGCTCGTGGATGAGCGGAGTGCCATACACCCGTTCCGCCAGTGATCCCTTGGCGAGCTCGCAGGCGTAACGGCCGAGGCGCATGGTCCCACCCAGGTCGTCGACGCCGAGCAGGTCGCGCAGCTTGTAGATCACTTTGTGAGGCGCGTTCTCATCGACCTCTGTCGAATCGGCACCGTCCAACCCGCACACATGCCGTGCGTATTCGACGGTCGCCCACTGGAAGCCATAGCAGATGCCGAAGAACGGCACGCCGCGCTCGCGAGCGAACTCGGACGCCTTCATCATTCCACGCGTGCCGCGCGAGCCGAATCCTCCGGGGACCAGAATCCCGTGCGCGCCTTCAAGCAGCGATATGCCGCTCTCGCGTTCGAGCGCTTCGGCCTCGACCCAGTTCAATCGCGCCTTCAGCCGATGCGCGAAGCCGCCGTGATACACCGCCTCGTTCAGGCTCTTGTACGAATCTTCGTACCCGGTGTACTTGCCGACCACGTGAATCAGGATTTCGTCGGAAGGGTGCTTGATGCGGTCGACCAGTTCCTCCCACGCTGCAGTTCGCGCCTGCGTCAACGGCAGGCCAAGCTGCTTCAACACGATCTGATCGAGTCCCTCGGTCTTGAGCACGAGCGGTACTTCGTAGATGGTGTCGACGTCCTTCGCGGTGATGACAGCCTCTTCGGGCACATCACAGAACAGGGCAATCTTGCGTTTGATGTCCGCGTCAAGGAAGCGATCGGTGCGACAGAGCAGCACGTCGGGTTGAATGCCGATCGAGCGGAGGTCGCGGACGCTGTGCTGCGTGGGTTTCGTCTTGAGTTCGCCGGCGGTGCCGATATAGGGCACGAGCGTCAGGTGAATATAGAGCGTGTTCTCGCGGCCGACGTCCAGACGAAACTGCCGGATCGCTTCGAGGAAGGGCATGCTCTCGATGTCGCCCACGGTGCCGCCGATCTCGACCAGCACGATGTCGACGTCGCGGCCGGCCAGGCGGATCGCATCCTTGATCTCGTTGGTGATGTGAGGAATCACCTGCACGGTGCGTCCGAGGTAGTCGCCGCGGCGTTCCTTCTGGATTACAGACAGGTAGATCTTGCCGGTCGTCCAGTTGCTGTTCCGGCTTGCCACCATGTTGGTGAAGCGCTCGTAGTGGCCGAGATCGAGGTCGGTCTCGGCGCCGTCATCAGTGACGTAGACCTCGCCGTGCTGATACGGGCTCATCGTCCCGGGGTCGACGTTGATGTACGGATCGAATTTCTGAAGGGCCACCCTGTAGCCGTGGTCCTCGAGCAGGCGGCCTATCGATGCCGCCGCCAACCCTTTCCCCAAAGAAGACACCACACCACCGGTGACGAAGACATATTTCACAGGTCGGCCGTCAGGTCGTTGGCTCATGCCACCTCACACACGTGTCGCCATCAGCTGACGCACGCGTTCCAAATCCTCGGGTGTATCCACTTCGATGGACTCGTACCGCGTGGTGACGGTGCGAATCCGGAATCCATGCTCGAGCGCACGCAACTGCTCGAGTGACTCGGCCTGTTCGAGCGGTGTGCGGGGAAGCGACGCAAACGTCAGCAGGAAGTCGCGTCGAAATCCGTAGAGTCCGATGTGTTTGAAAACCTGGTGTCCGGCTGCGGCCGGACCTTCAGCCGCACTGTCGTCGCGGCGAAACGGAATCGGCGAACGCGAAAAGTAGAGGGCGTCACCGCGGCTGTCCACGACCACCTTCACGACATGCGGGCTGGCGATCTCGGCGGCACTGGTGGTGGCCTGACGGAGCGTCGTCATGAGGACCGACGGATCGCCGGTCAGCGGCTCCAGGACTTCCGCGATCATGCCGGGCTCGATGAGCGGAAGGTCTCCCTGGACGTTGACGACGACTTCGCACGAGAGATCGCTGGCGATCTCGGCAATCCGATCGGTGCCTGTCCGGTGCCCGGCCTGCGTCAGCCGAACGATTCCCCCGAACGTCTCGACCGCCTGAGCGATACGCGCGTCATCGGTCGCCACGACGACGGCATCGATACCGCGCGTGTCCGCGGCACGGCGGTAGACGTGCTCGATCATCGGACGCCCGGCAATGTCAGCGAGCGGCTTGCCCGGAAGTCTCGAGGAGGCGTATCGGGCGGGGATGACAGCGACAGCGCGAAGGAAAGACGTTCTTTGAAAAGGATCGATGAACCCAACCGGGGGCACGGCGAATCATAACATCGAATGGACGAAGACACCGGTGTGCGTAGAAGGGCAGCTCAGGTGATAAAATGTATGTCCCTCAATGACCTGGAAACTCTACGCGTTTACGTCGGGTGGAGCCGTGATCTTTGCCGCGGTCGCCGCGACCTTTGCGCCGACCCAACGTATTCGGCCCGCGCCGGCCGTCACACCGCAGGCGGTTGACCGATCTGGTGCGGTTGTCGATCTTGGCGCGCAGGCGGATCGTCTGCGGACGAAGCTTGCCGATGTCACCGCGTTCCGCCAGCCTTCACGCGATGCGTTTCGTTTTGGCGCCGCGCCCCGTCGCGTTCTCGAGGACGCCCCGCCTCCAGTGATCGAGACCGCTCCCGCAGTCGTCGCTCCACCGCGGCCGCCGTACGCGCTTGCCGGCATGGCCATCACGATGGAAGACGGCGTCGCGCAGCGGACCGCGATTCTCAGCTCGCTGCAGGGCGTGTCGCTCGTGAAGGAAGGCGATGTGCTCGAGGCGGGTTACCGGGTCTCGTCGATCGGCGACGATGCGGTGACCCTCGAGTCGACGAACGACGGCACCCAGACGACGCTTCGCCTGCCAGCCAACTGATTCTCGATTTAGATCGGCTGCGCGCCTCGAGACGCGCGTCAGACCCGCCGTTGCACAGTGAATCGCTATATGCGGACGAGTCGCGCGGACTGAATCGCCTTGGCGCGGCGGAGCTCGTCGAGCACGACGTCGGGAATCGGCGCGGTTTCGTCCACGATGACGACGCCAATCGCATGGCCGCCGTTGCGTCCGAGTGCGAAGTTGGCGATGTTCACGCCGTGCTTCCCCAGGATCGTGCCGATCTGGCCAATCACACCGGGCTCGTCACGGTTGGCCACGACGATCATCGTCCCCTCGAGCGGCGCTTCGACCGCGATTCCGTCGATCATCACCAGGCGGGGAGAACCTTTCTCGAACACGGCGCCCTCGACCCAGCGTTCGCCATGGGCAGTACGGATCTTGAGCGAGATCAGGCTCGTGTAGTTGCGGGCGCGAGTGCTGCGCGACTCGATGATCTCGATGCCATGTTCCGCGGCCACGCTGCGAGCGTTGACAACCGTGACCCCAGTTGAAAGGACGGGCTTGAACAGTCCAGCGAGCACGCCGTTGACGATCACACCGGTTCGGCTCTGTGTCAGCTCGCCATAGTAGCGCAAGCTGACCTCGCGGATGCGGTCGTCGTTCATCTGAGCGATGAACGTGCCAAGCCGCTCGCCCAGCAGCGCAAAGGGTTGCAGGCGTTTGAATTCTTCCGGCGACAGAGAAGGGAAATTGACGGCGTTGCGGATGATGCCGTCCCTGAGGAAGTCACGCAATGCCGCCGCCGTCTCCGCACCAACCAGTTCCTGTCCTTCGCGCGTCGAGGCCGCGATATGTGGTGTCGCCACGACCTGCGGCAGTTTCTGGAGGCGGTGGTCGACTGTCGGTTCGTTTTCGAACACATCCAGGGCGGCGCCGGCAACCTGACCGGACTCAATGGCGTCAGCCAGTGCGGCCTCGTCGATGAGATCACCACGGGCGGTGTTGACGATCCGGAGACCCTTCTTCGCTTTGGCCAAACGTTCGGCGTTGACCATGCGGCGCGTGTGATCCGTGGACGGCATGTGGAGAGACACGTAGTCGGCGCGAGCGAACAGCTCATCGAGGCCGACGAGCTCCACGTCGAGATGTGACGCAGTCTCTTCGGAGACAAACGGATCGTGGGCGAGGATCGTCATCCCGAATCCGGACGCGCGGCGTGCAACCTCCTGGCCGATGCGGCCGAGTCCCACCAGGCCGAGCGTCTTCTCACGCAGTTCTTCGCCCAGAAACTTCTTCTTCTCCCATTTCCCTTGCTTCATCGCGGCATCGGCGCCAGGAATGTGGCGCGCCAGTGCCAGCACCAGCGCCATCGCCAGTTCGGCAACGCTGACGCTGTTCGCGCCCGGCGCGTTCATGACCACGATGCCACGGCCGCTCGCGGCCGGAACGTCGACGTTGTCCACGCCAGTTCCCGCTCGAGCGATGGCACGAAGCTTGGGAGCGGCCGCGATGAGCGCAGATGTCACTCGCGTCGCGCTTCGAACGATGATGGCGTCGGCATCTGTGATGTCGTCGGCGAGTTGCTCCGGCGTGCGACCGGTGCGGGCATCGAGACTCCAACCTTCGGCGCGCAACAGATCCAGCGCGGAGGATGGCAGGTCGTCAGCAACGAGAATCTTCACGTGGGATTGGCTTGGGCTACGGGCTACAACGTCGGGCTGTACTGCGAATCATTCGACATTCCGATGTGACGTTTGGAACGTCGACCAGCGATCGAAGATTATACTTGGCGCTTCGGACGAGCGAGAAATGACGGCCAGTTGACTCATCTCCGTGGCGCTCGTGTAACACTCGCACTACGATGGTGCAAACCGCTAAAACATTCGGGATCATCTGCAACGATCGCGGTTGGAGACGGGCTTTTCAACAGGCTTTTCAACAGAAACTGTGAGTACTTCGGCGCCCGGCTGGGGGACAGTGACCTAAGCCGCGCGAGCGAGACGAGGAACGCATGAATCGCAAAGTGACAGTGGTAGGTGGCGCCGGTAACGTCGGCATGACAGTGGCTCGCGCGATCGCGGAGAAGGAGCTGGCGGATGTCGTCATCATCGACATCGCCGATCAGAAGGCCGCTGGTGTCGCGCTCGATATCTACGAGACGTGTCCAATCATCGGATCGGACTCGCGGCTTATCGGTGGCGCCGACTGGAGTGCTGCGGCGGGATCCGACATCGTCGTGATCACGTCCGGCAAGCCGAGGAAGCCGGGCATGAGCCGCGACGACCTGGTGCGCGACAACTTCGAGATCATGAAGAGCATCGCACCCAACCTCGTGCAGCACTGTCCCAATGCGATCGTCGTGCCCGTCGCCAATCCACTCGATGCGATGTCACAGGCGCTTTTCCGTTTGACCAAATTTCCGCGCGAGCGCGTGATCGGAATGGCTGGCGTGCTCGACTCGGCTCGGATGAGCACCTTCGTCGCGATGGAGCTCAAGGTGTCGGTCGAGAACGTGCACTCGTTCGTGCTCGGTGGTCACGGCGATACGATGGTGCCGCTCCCGCGATATTCGACGGTTGCCGGAGTCCCGCTCACCGAGCTGCTGCCGAAGGATCGGATCGATGCCATCTGCAAGCGGACGGCGGACGGCGGTGCCGAGATCACGAAGCTGGTCGGCACGAGCGCCTGGTACGCCCCCGGTCAGGCCGCGACGGAGATGTGCGAAGCGATCCTCAAGGACAAGAAAAAGATCCTCCCATGCTCCGTGTTCCTTCAGGGTGAGTACGGCATCCGGGATCTGTTCGTTGGCGTGCCAGTGAAGCTCGGAGCCAAGGGTCTCGAGCAGATCATCGAGATCAAGCTGACGGCGGAAGAAGATGCAGCGCTGAAGAAGTCCGCCGGGGCCGTCAAAGAGCTCGTCGACGTCATCGGTATGTAAACTCCCAATTCCCAACTCCCAACCTCCAACTCCCAACTTCCAATCGGGCGGTCCCGCCCAGTGGTGTTTGGGAGTTGGGAATTGGTAGTTGGGAGTTCGCGAAGCGTAGTTGGACGCGCGCAGCCGCGATCGACTACGATCGTTGGCTGTTTGGACCGCGAACGGATCCCCCTATGAAAATTCACGAGTATCAAGCCAAGTCAGAGCTGGCGCGCTTCGGTGTGACCGTTCCGCGCGGCGAAGTCGCTCTCACGGCGCAGGAAGCCGGCGAAATTGCCCGTCGTCTCGGGGGCAAGATCGCGGTGGTGAAGGCGCAGATTCACGCCGGCGGCCGCGGTAAGGGCGGCGGAGTCAAGATTGCGAAGTCACCCGACGAGGCCGAGCAGTTTGCGAAGCAAATGCTCGGGATGACGCTGGTCACTCACCAGACCGGACCGGAGGGGCGCAAGGTCGGGCGCCTGCTGGTTGAAGAGGGGCTCGAGATCGATCGCGAGCTCTACCTGAGCATCGTCATCGACCGGGCCTCAGCGAGCCCGGTGATCATCTGCAGCGCCTCCGGTGGCATGGACATCGAGGAAGTCGCGGCGCAGGAGCCTGAGAAGATTCTTCGCGAGCAGATTGACCCGGGGACCGGCGTTATCCCGTTCCAGGCCAGGAAGCTGGCGTTCGGCATGGGGCTCGCCGCGGGTCCTGCCAACAAGCTCGTGAAGTTGCTCGATGCCCTTTACAAGGCGTTCATCGAGACCGATGCGTCCATGATCGAGGTCAACCCCCTTATTCTGACGAAGGGCGGCGATTTGCTGGCGCTCGACGCCAAGGTATCGTTCGACGACAACGCTCTCTACCGTCATCCCGGTCTGCGCGACCTGAGAGATCTGGCCGAAGAGGATCCGCTCGAAGTCGAGGCGTCGAAGTTCTCGCTCAACTACATCAGGCTCGACGGCAACATCGGATGCATGGTCAACGGCGCGGGCCTGGCCATGGCCACGATGGACATCATCAAGCTGGCGGGGGGCGAGCCGGCAAACTTCCTGGATGTCGGTGGTGGCGCCAACGCCGAGCAGATCAAGAACGCCTTTCGGATTCTCATGGCTGACAGCAACGTCAAGGCCGTGCTGATCAACATCTTCGGTGGCATCCTGCGGTGCGACGTGCTGGCTCAGGGTGTGATTGCCGCCGTGCAGGAACTGGGTGTCCGCGTGCCGATCGTCATCCGGATGGAAGGTACAAACGTCGAGGAGGGGAAGCGGCTGCTGCGTGAGAGCGGCTTGAACTTCACCACGGCCGACTCCATGGGCGAGGCGGCGGACAAGGTCGTCTCACTCGCGAGGGGTAAATAGTGGCTATCCTGCTGGATAGAAACAGTCGGCTGATCGTCCAGGGGCTCACCGGACGTGAAGGTACCTTCCATGCCAAGGCCGCGGCGACGTACGGAACCAAGGTCGTCGGTGGAGTCACTCCAGGCAAGGGAGGCACCACTCACGAAGGATGGCCAATCTTCAACAGCGTGCACGATGCCGTCCGCGAAACGGGAGCCAATGCGAGCGTCATCTTCGTGCCGCCGCCTTTTGCGGCCGACGCGATCATGGAGGCAACCGACGCTGGCGTCGCGCTCGTTGTCTGCATCACGGAGGGCATTCCCACCATCGACATGCTGAAGGTCATGACCTTCATGGACGGGAAGTCCACGAGGCTCATCGGTCCCAATTGTCCTGGCATCATCACCGCCGGGCAGGCGAAGGCCGGCATCATCCCGGGTCATATCTGTCGCGAGGGTCGTATCGGCATCGTGTCAAAGAGCGGCACGCTCACGTACGAAGCCATCCATCAACTGTCGAAGCAGGGGATGGGGCAGACGACCTGCATCGGAATCGGAGGCGATCCTTTGATTGGCACCAGCTTCATCGATGCGTTGAAGCTGTTCAAGGACGATCCCGATACCGACGCCGTGATCATGATCGGCGAGATTGGTGGTACGGCCGAGCAGGACGCGGCTGCGTATATCGCGAAGGAGTTCCGCAAGCCGGTCGTCGGGTTCATCGCCGGCCAGACTGCGCCGCCGGGACGGCGGATGGGTCACGCCGGCGCGATCATTGCCGGCGGACAGGGGACGGCAGCCGAGAAGATGGAGGCGCTGACCAAAGCCGGTGTCCACGTTGTGAAGAGCCCGGCGGACATGGGCGCAAAGATGCGCGAGGCGCTGGGGCAATGACAACTCTGGGCTTTCGGCTTTCGGCTCTTGGTACGTCATGAGCGCGGGAGAACGGAATGCAGAGTCGAGCCTAGAGTCGAAAGCCTAAAGTCGAGAGCCTAGAGTCGAGAGCCAACGAGATGGAACGAACGTTTGCGATTATCAAGCCGGACGCCGTCGCGAGCCGGAAGGCTGGCCAGATCCTGGCCCGTATCGAAGCTGCCGGGTTCACGGTGCGCGCGATGCGGCTGCAGCACCTGACGAAGAAGGAAGCGGAAGGGTTCTACGCGGTTCACCGTGAGCGCCCATTTTTTGGTGGCCTGACCGACTTCATGTCATCCGGCCCCTGCATTCTGCTCGCGCTCGAAAAGCAGGACGCGATCAAGGCCTGGCGTGCGACGATGGGCGCGACGGATCCGGCCAAGGCCGATGCGGGAACGCTGCGGAAGGATTTCGGTACGTCGATCGAGCAAAACGCGACCCACGGTTCCGACGCTCCCGAAACCGCGGCTTTCGAGCTGGGATACTTCTTCCGCGGACTTGAATTGATCTGAAGTCCGGCTGAAGCCAGACAGGAACGCTGTCAAAGTGGGAAGAACACTGATTGTTCTCGGTCTGCTCGTCGCAGGGATCGGCCTGCTGATCTCACTGGGGCTGCCGATCGGACGCCTCCCTGGCGACTTCACGATACGAAGAGGGAACTTCACTTTCTACTTTCCGCTTGCCTCGTCCATCATCGCCAGCATCGTGTTCGCTCTCGTCATGATGTTGCTGGGACGACGGTAACCGACAGAGACTGAAGCCGAGAGCCGAGAGCCCAGAGCCGAGAGACACCACGATGCCCTCGATCAAGTCCGACAGATGGATCAAGCGCATGGCGCTCGAGCACGGCATGATCGAGCCGTTCGAGGACCGTCAGGTTCGGCAGGGGGTCATTTCCTACGGGCTCTCCTCATACGGCTACGACATTCGCGTCGCCGATGAGTTCAAGGTCTTCACCAACATCAACAACACGGTGGTCGACCCCAAGAATTTCGACGATCGATCGTTTGTCGACATGAAGACGGACGTCTGTATCATTCCGCCGAACTCGTTCGCGCTCGCCAAAACGGTCGAGTATTTCCGCATCCCGCGCGACGTCCTCACCGTCTGCGTCGGAAAGTCGACCTACGCCCGGTGCGGTCTGATCGTGAACGTCACGCCGTTCGAGCCGGAATGGGAAGGCTACGTCACACTCGAGATCTCCAACACGACGCCGCTGCCGGCGAAGGTCTACGCCAACGAAGGGATCTCCCAGGTCCTGTTCTTCCAGAGCGACGAGGCGTGCGAGGTCTCGTACGCCGACAAGAAGGGCAAGTACCAGAAACAGCAGGGACTGACGCTGCCACGTCTGTGATGCGGTGTAATGCAGAATTCAGCATTCAGCATTCAGAAAGCAATTTGCACGAACGCGACTCATCGATTCGGGTTCTGCATTCTGCATTCGGAATTCAGAATTACATGCGCCTGAAATGACCCGCACAGAGCCGGCGCGTGGCATGCGCGACTACCTTCCCGAGGACATCCGGCGTCGAGAGTACGTCATCGGCGTGATCCGCCGTGTGTACGAACGCTACGGGTTCGAGCCGCTCGAGACACCGGCGGTCGAAAACCTCGAGACGCTGATGGGGAAGTACGGAGAAGAGGGCAATCAGCTCATCTTCAAGATCCTCAAGCGTGGCGAACACGAAGCGAGCGGCCAGGCCGACCTGGCCTTGCGGTACGACCTGACTGTGCCGCTTGCGCGTGTGGTCGCGCAGTATCAGAGCAAGCTGCCACGGCTATTCAAGCGCTATCAGATTCAGCCGGTATGGCGAGCAGATCGCCCGGCGCGTGGACGCTTTCGCGAGTTCTATCAGTGCGACGTCGATGCCCTGGGCTCCACTTCGCCGGTCATAGAGGCTGAGTTGTGCGCGGCCGTAGCCGCGGCACTGACCGAGCTCGGGTTTCAAGACTTCCACCTGCGCCTGAACCATCGCCAATTGTTGACGGAGATCCTGGACGCCGCCGGCATCCCGGCAGAACTCCATGGCAGTGCGCTGGTCGCGCTGGACAAACTCGACAAGATCAAGATGGAAGGCGTCGGGAGGGAGATGGCCGAACGCGGGATCGGCGCCGCGGCAATCGAAGCGCTCACCGAGGTCTTCACCGGCCGGATTGCGCTCGATATGCTGACCGGCGACCCGCGGGCTGGCCTGCAGAGCGTGGGTGACTTCGTGTCGGGCGCCAACGACGACCCGCCTTCGGTCGAGAACCTGCGACAGATATTTACGTTGACGCAGAAGACGCCCGCGGCAGGTCATTTGACCTTCGACCCAAGCCTGGCCCGAGGGTTGTCGTACTACACGGGGGCCATCATGGAGGTGAACGTTCCCGACCTCGCCGGCAGCCTCGGTGGCGGCGGCCGCTACGACAACCTCGTGGGGATGTTTCTCGGACAAGGAGTGCCGGCCTGCGGGTTTTCGCTCGGCCTCGAGCGGATTCTGGTGGTGATGGGAGAGCGGGGCATGTTCCCGCCGAATCTCACCACGACTGCCGCGGACGTGATGATGGCCGTATTCGACGCCTCCGACGCACCCCACGCGGTCCGTGTCGCCGGCCTGCTCCGCGAGTCCGGGCTGCGCGTCATGGTCTATCCGGATGCGGACAAGATCGGCAAGCAGATCAAGTACGCTGATTCCCTGGGGATTCCGTTCGTCGCGATACTTGGAAGCAACGAAATCGCGGCGGCGCAGGTGACGGTGAAGAACCTGAAGGCCCAGACGCAGACGACCTACGATCAAGCCGCTGCCGGCGGCGCCATTCTCGAGGGACTGAAGCAACGTGGCTGAGCAACTTGGCGATCTGACACGCACGCACACCTGTGGCGCGCTCCGTACCAACGACGTGGGCGCTGATGTCGTGCTGCTCGGCTGGGTGCATCGCGTGCGCGACCTGGGCGGGTTGTTGTTCATCGATGTGCGCGATCGCGGCGGCGTGACTCAAGTCGTTTTCGATAAGGACGACGAGACGCTGATGAGCAAGGCCAAGCGGCTGCGCTCGGAGTACGTCGTTGGCGTGACCGGACGCGTGCGCCGCAGATCGCCGGAAACGGTGAACGCCAGGATCCCGACTGGCGAGGTCGAGGTCGTCGTGCGTCAGCTGGTCCTGCTCAACGAGGCGAAGACACCGCCCTTTCCGATCGCCGACGATTCGCCGGTTTCCGAGGACGTGCGGCTCAAGTACCGGTACCTCGACTTGCGCAGGCCGCGGCTGCAGGCCAACATCATCCTCCGCCACAAGCTGACGACGGCCATCCGGAAGTACTTCGATGCGAATGGATTTCTCGAGATCGAGACGCCGATTCTCACCAAGTCCACGCCCGAAGGGGCGCGTGACTACCTGGTGCCGAGCCGCGTCCATCCGGGCGAGTTCTTCGCGCTGCCGCAATCACCGCAGATCTTCAAGCAGATCCTGATGATTGCCGGCATGGATCGCTACGTGCAGATCTGCAAGTGCTTTCGCGACGAGGACCTGCGCGCGGACCGGCAGCCCGAGTTCACCCAGGTCGACGTGGAGATGTCGTTCGCCCGGCCCGACACCATCTTCGCGATCATCGAGCCGCTGATGCGTGACATTCTTGCCGTGGTCGGCCGCGAGATCGAGACGCCGTTTCCTCGCATGTCGTATGCGGATGCCATGGCCAAGTACGGATCGGACAAGCCGGACCTGCGCTGCGGGATGCCGATCCAGGACCTGCGGGAGGTGTTCCGCGAGTCGTCGTTCGAGGTGTTTCGGAAGATCGTCGCCGAGGGGGGCACCGTGCGCGGCTTTGTCGTCCCCAACGCGGGGGGCTACTCACGCAGCGCCGTCGATGGCGTTGTCGGTCAGGAGAAGGCCCAGGGGCGGCACCTGTTGTGGGCGCGGCGCGCCGAGGACGGCACCATCACGTCATCGTTCCCGAGGGCCGTGGGCGAGGAGACCGTGCGGAGTCTGCTCGACGCCAGTGGGACGCAAAACGGGCAACTCCTGTTCGTGGTGGCGGGTGAGCCCGACACGGCGTCGAAGTCGCTCGGCCAGTTGCGATTGACGCTGGCGAAGAAGGACGGCCTGCTCGATGGCGACACGTTTGCTTTCACCTGGGTCGTGGACTTTCCGTTGCTCGAGTGGGACGCGGAGGAGAAGCGATACGTGTCGATGCATCATCCGTTCACCTCGCCGCTCGACGACGACGTGGCGAAGCTCCACTCCGAACCGGGCACCGCGCGGGCGAAGGCGTACGATCTCGTGCTCAACGGCAGTGAGATTGGCGGCGGGAGCATCCGAATTCATGACGCGGACACGCAGCGGCGGATTTTCTCGTTGCTCAACATCAGCGACGAGGAGGCAAAGCTCCGCTTTGGTTTCTTCCTCGAGGCGCTCGAATACGGCACACCGCCGCATGGTGGCATCGCGCTCGGGCTGGACCGTATTGCCGCGATCCTCGGCAGTGAGAGTTCGATTCGCGAGGTCATAGCGTTCCCCAAGACGGCGGCGGCCGCCGACCTCATGTCGGACGCTCCATCGGCAGTCGATCAAAAGCAGCTACGGGAATTGCATCTGCAGATTCGCAAGTCGTAGAGGAGACGTAGGCCGGGTCCTCGAGACCTGGCGGCACCGGAGATTGAATGAAGAAGATCGCCCTGCCTCAGCAAGGTCTCGAAACGCTCTACGGCGCGCACGACGGCAACCTCAAGCACATCGAGTCGGTCCTCGGCGTCCAGATCCGTACCCACGGTGACGAGCTCATCGTGGAAGGGGAGCGATCCGCGGAGCAGCGCGTGGAGCGGATCTTCGAGCAGTTGGTGAATCTGATCTCGGAGGGATACGAGCTGAGGAACGGAGACGTCAAGACCGCCGTGCAACTGGTGGCCAACGACGACAACGTCGATCTGCGGCAGTACTTCCAGCGTGAGGGACAGAAGCAGCCGGAAGGCACGCGCCGGCGCGTCAATCCGAAGAGCACCAATCAGCGACGGTATCTCGAGGCCATCGAGCGTTACGACATCGTCTTTGGAGTAGGGCCGGCGGGAACCGGGAAGACCTACCTCGCCATGGCGCAGGCGGTCAGCTATCTCCTGGCCAAGAAGGTGAGCCGCATCATCCTGGCTCGACCTGCCGTCGAGGCGGGCGAGAAGCTGGGCTTTCTTCCCGGCGACCTCCAGGAGAAGGTCAATCCCTACCTGCGCCCGCTCTACGACGCGCTCTACGACATGATGGACACCGAGCGCGCGACCAGGCTCGTCGAGCGCGGCACGATCGAGGTGGCGCCGATCGCCTTCATGCGCGGCAGGACGCTGAACGACGCATTCGTCATCCTCGATGAGGCACAGAACACCACGTCCGAGCAGATGAAGATGTTCCTGACCCGGCTCGGTTTCGGCTCCAAGGCGGTCGTCACGGGTGACATCACCCAGATAGATCTTCCACATCCACGCACATCGGGCCTCGTCGAAGCGCTCCGGATCGTCAAGGACATCGAGGGCATAGGCTTCATCTACTTCGATGACAAGGACGTCGTGCGTCACAAGCTGGTTCAGCAGATCGTCAAAGCGTACGACGCGGTCACGACCGGACGCGGTGGCGATGGGCGCTGACGGTCCTTCCAAACGCAAGCCGGCCGGAAGGCCGGCGACGCTGTCCGTGGAAGTCGTCAGCGCGGGACGCCTCCGCGCGCCCGGCCTTGCCCACTGGCTGCAGGGGACCGCGCCGAGCGAGGCGCGGGGTGCCGTCGTCGTGCCCTGGTGTCCGACGCGCGTGTGCGTAGGCTCAACGCAAGA